>NZ_JBFBBN010000016.1:0-154857 GCF_040682715.1 Amycolatopsis sp. NPDC051128
ATCTCGGACTTGATCTTCGCAAATCCAGTCCTACCAGGGACCCCACGCCTCACTTCAGCACCAACACACCCCACAGCCCTACTGAGAAAACCTCATTGGGTGCGTGGAATCAGTCCTGCGGCGCGGAGCGCCTCCGTTGAGGGCGGTGGTGGGGGCATGGGAGGAGCAACCAACGCCACATTGGGGCGCTTGAGCCGGGCCGTCGAAAGCCTGGGCGAGGCTGCCCGAGCGCGGATCAGCCGAGCGCGCGGCCGCCGTCGACCAGCAGCCGCTGACCGGTGACGAAGCCCGCATCCTCCGACGCGAAGAAGCTCACCGCCGCCGCGACGTCCTCGGGGGTGCCCAGCCGGCCCACCGGCACCCCCGCCAGGTAGGCCTCGCGCTCGGCTTCGGGGACGTCCGCGTGCCGCTCCACCGGGACGAACCCGGGCGCGACCGTGTTGACCGTGATGCCGTCCGGCGCGAGTTCGCGCGCCCAGGCGCGGGCCAGGCCGATCTGCGCGCTCTTGGCCGTCGCGTAGGCGGAGCGTCCGGGTGGCGGGCGGTCCGCGACCTCCGAGTCGACGTGCACGATCCGGCCGTACCCGCGGGCCCGCATCCCGGGCAGCACCGCGTGCCCGAGCAGCACCGGGGATCGCACGAAGTAGTCCAGCTGGGCCAGGTGCTCCGGCCAGTCCACTTGGGACACCGGCGCGTCGGGTCGCGGGCCGGTGGCGTTGAGCACCAGCACCCCGATCGGGCCGAGCAGCGTGGTGACGGCGTCGACGAGGTCGCCGACCTGACGCCGGTCGGTGACGTCCGCGGCGAAGGCGCCCGCCCGGCCGCCTTCCGCGAGGATGCCCTCCGTCGCGGTCTTGAGATCGTCGTCGTCGTGGCGGCCGTTGACGGCGACGGCGAACCCGTCGCGGGCCAGCCGCCGGGCGATCACCCGCCCGAGGCCCCGTGAGCTGCCGGTCACCAGTGCGACACCCATGGGTCCGACGCTACGGAACACGCGCGATCACGACAAGAGCACGACCGGGCACGACGAAGCCCCCGGGAGCGAAGTCCCGGGGGCCTCGAAGGCGGTGATCAGGCGGAGGCGGCCACGACGTCCTCGGCCGCGGCGGGCGGCCCCGTCACGACCTTCTTGTTGCGCCGGTTGCGACGTTCCAGGTACGTCGCCAGCGCCGCCAGCAGCAGGCACATCACGACGTAGATGGCGGTCGCCACGATCGTCGACGGCACGATCGGCCGCCCGAACGTGCCCTGCGAGCCGATGTAGCGGGCGTAGTACAGCAGCTCCTGGAACGTGATGATGAAGCCGAGCGCGGTGTCCTTGAGCAGCACGACGAGCTGGCTGATGATCGTCGGCAGCATCGCCCGGACCGCCTGCGGCAGCAGGACCAGGAACATCACCTGCGTCTTGCGCATGCCGAGGGCATACGCGGCTTCGCTCTGGCCCTTCGGCAGCGACTGGATGCCCGCGCGGAAGACCTCCGCGAGCACCGAGCCGTTGTACAGCGTCAGGCCGAGCACCACGCCGAGGAACGGCGACGTCGGCACGCCGGCGGTCGGCAGGCCGAAGTAGAACAGGAACATCAGGATCAGCGCGGGGATGGCGCGGAAGAACTCCACGACGAACCCGGCGATCCGGCGGATCCACGCGTGGTCGGACAGCCGGCCGGCCGCGAAGATCGCGCCGAAGATCAGGGCCAGCACGGCCGCCGCGGCGAAGGCCTGGAGGGTCTGGAGCACCGCGTTGGCCAGGTCCTCCTGGACCTGCGTGTACTGCAGCCATTCCCACTTGCGCGCGGTGAACTGGCCGCTGTCGTAGAAGCGCCATCCGATGTAGCCGACGAACGCGAGGACCACGAGGGTGCCGACGACCGCATACGTCCGGTACCGCAGCCGGGCCTTCGGGCCGGGGACGTCGAACAGAACGTTACTCATCGGGCCACGCTCCAGCGCTTCTCCAGGCTGCGTTGGGCGAACGACAGCACGGCGACCAGGATGATGAAGCCGAGGGCGACCCACAGGAGGCCGACCAGCTGGTTCTCACCGCGTTCGGACAGGTACGAGCGGATCGCGCCGGCCTCGGCGACGGAGAAACCGGCGGCGATCGTGGTGTTCTTCAGCAGCGCGATCAACGTGCTGATCAGCGGCGGCACGACCGACCGCAGCGCCTGCGGCAGCACGACCTGGCCGATGATCTGGGCGAACGTCAGCCCCAGCGCCCGCCCCGCCTCGGCCTGGCCCACCGGCACGGTGTTGATGCCCGAGCGCACGACCTCGCAGATGAACGCCGAGGTGTACACGGTCAGCGCGGTCACGGCGGCCGGGAAGTAGTCCAGCTTGACGATGTCGAGCAGCGGGTACGCGAACACGAAGAACGCGAAAACCAGGGTGAGCGGGGTGTTCCGGGCGATCGTCACGTACGCCGTGCCGACGGCGCGGAAGACGGGGACCGGGCTCACCCGCAGCATGGCCAGGATCGTGCCCCAGATCAGGCTGCCGACGGCCGAGAGCAGGAACAGTTCGATCGTGGTGAGGAAGAAGGGACCGAACAGGTCCAGGTTGTTGAGCAGGACGTCCATGGAGCCTTCCCGCGTCCGTGTTTATGTGGGTTTGTTGGGGAGCCAGAGGATGGATGTGGGAAGGCCGGTGAACCGGGAAACCCGATCCACCGGCCCCGGTGTCACCAAGCCGGCCAAAAGCGTTGCCGCGAAGCCATTCGGCCGTGACTGTGGCCGGCTTGGTGACGGTTGGCGCAGTGTGTCAGTACTTCTCGAGGGTCGGCGCCTTGGCGTCCGATCCCGACTTGCCGAGGGTGGCGTCGTAGATCTTCTTCCAGGTGCCGTCGTCCAGCGCCTTCTGCAGGATCTCGTTGATCTTGTCGCGCAGGACCTTGTCGTCCTTGTTCAGGCCGATGCCGTACTTCTCGGTCGAGAACGTCTTGCCGACGACCTTCAGGTTGTCCGGGTCCTGGGACGCGAAGCCCTTCAGGATCGCGTCGTCGGTCGTGACCGCGTCGACGTCCTTCGACAGCAGCTTCTCGACGCACTGTGAGTACTTCTGGAACTCGACGATGTTGCCCGGCTCGGTCAGGTTCTCCGAGCGGACCTTCTGGATCGGGGTCGAGCCGGTGACCGAGCAGACCTTCTTGCCCTTGAGGGTCTCCTTGCCGGTGATCGACGTGTCGTCCTTGCGCACCAGGAGGTCCTGGCCGGCGACGAAGTACGGCCCGGCGAAGGACACCAGCGCCTTGCGCTTGTCGGTGATCGAGTAGGTGCCGACGTAGTAGTTCACGTCGCCGTTCGCGATCGTCTGCTCGCGGGCGCCGGAGTCGACGGTGCGGAAGGTGATCTTCTCCGGGTCGAAGCCGAGGCCGGCCGAGACGAGCTTGGCGATCTCGACGTCGAAGCCGCCGAACTTGCCGGTCGTCGGGTCCTTCTGGCCGAGGCCGGGCTGGTCGTCCTTCGCGCCGACGGTCAGCGCCTGCGCCGCCTTCATCTTGGCGAACACCGGGGAGCCCTGCAGGTCGACCCCGGTCGCGACCGGGTAGGTCGGCAGTGCCGCCGCGTTCGTGCCGTTCTGGCCGCCCGTGCCCGGCGTGGTCGGCGTGCCTTCCTTGCCGCAGGCGGTGAGCGTGGTCAGTGTCAGACCACCGACGAGCAGTCCCACCGCGAGGGTGCGGATCCTCATGTGAATCTCTCCTGTGTGTCGTCACCCGCGACGCGAACGGCGCCGCGGAACGTTGTCAGTGGGTCAAGATCTTGCCCAGGAAGTCCTTGGCGCGCTCGCTCTTGGGCGCGGTGAAGAACTCTTCGGGCGTGGTGTCCTCGACGATCTCGCCGTCGGCCATGAAGATCACCCGATTGGCTGCCCGGCGGGCGAAGCCCATCTCGTGGGTGACGACCAGCATCGTCATGCCGTCCTTGGCGAGGCCCGTCATCACGTCCAGGACCTCCTGGACCATCTCCGGGTCCAGCGCCGAGGTCGGCTCGTCGAACAGCATGACCTTGGGCCGCATCGCCAGCGCCCGCGCGATGGCGACGCGCTGCTGCTGGCCGCCCGACAACTGCGCCGGGTACTTGTCGGCCTGGTTGGCGATGCCGACGCGCTCGAGCAGCTCCATCGCGGTCTTGCGGGCTTCCGCCTGGCCGAGCTTGCGGACCTTGACCGGCGCGAGCATGACGTTCTCGACGATCGTCTTGTGCGCGAACAGGTTGAACGACTGGAACACCATGCCGACGTCGGCCCGGAGCGCGGCCAGCGCCTTGCCCTCGGCCGGCAGCGGGACGCCGTCGACGGCGATTTCACCCGAATTGATCGGCTCGAGGCGGTTGATGGCCCGGCACAGGGTCGACTTGCCCGACCCCGACGGACCCAGCACCACGACGACCTGGCCGCGAGGCACCTCGAGCGTGATCTCCCTGAGTACGTGCAGGTCGCCGAAGTACTTGTTCACGGCGGACGCCTTGATCATCGGCGCCGCCACCTCCGCGGTCATCTGGCCTCCAGTGTCGTTCGTTCCGGCAAACAGAGCATGGGTCATCACGCGATGGGCGAGAACCTACCGTTGGTCTAGCGGCTGGCAAGGCCGCTTGAGCAATACTTAGGGTTTCAACTGAGTATCGATGTCCCTTTCGGGCAGTATCGTCCGCGCCGCCGCGGGCGTCGAGTTCAACTCACGGAGAGTGACCGTCCGGGTGGCCGGTGCGGGCCTCGCCCGGAGGTCCTAGAGTTCGTCGCTACCGGCCGGTGAAGCAGGTCACCATGGGAGGCGGACGGGTGCGGGTGCTGCTGGTGGAGGACGACGACCGGGTCGCGGGCGCGCTCATCCCGGCGCTGACCCGCCGCGGCCTGGCGATCGCCCGGCTGGCCACCGGCGCCGGGGTGCTCGATCGCGTGCACGAGGTCGACGTCATCCTGCTCGACCTCGGGCTGCCGGACATCGACGGCGTGACGCTGTGCCGCCAGATCCGCGCGGTCAGTGACGTCGCGATCATCGTCGTGTCGGCGCGCGGCGAGGTCGACGACCGGATCCAGGGCCTGCGCGCGGGCGCCGACGACTACCTGGTCAAGCCCTACGACGTCGAGGAGCTGCTCGCCCGGGTCGAGGCGGTGCGCCGCCGCCGCGGGGAGCACACCACCACCGAGCCGGTGGTGATCCGCGTCGGCGACGTCAGCGTCGACCTGTCCCGGCACGAGGTGCTGGTCGACGGGCACGCGGTCGCGTTGTCCCGCAAGGAGTTCCAGGTGCTCGCGCTGGTGGCGGGCGCGCGCGGCGCGGTGTGCTCGCGCGAGCACGTGCTCACCGAGGTGTGGGGCCACCGCGGCCCGGCGGAGAGCCGCTCGCTGGACGTCCACGTCGCCACGCTGCGGACGAAGCTGGGCCGCCCGGCGCTGATCGAGACGGTCCGCGGGGTCGGGTACCGGCTCGGCGGCCAGGTCGCCCGGAGCTGAGGAGCGTGCGCGTCCGGCTGCAGGGCATCGTGCTGACGCTGGTCGCGTTGCTGGTGTTCGGCCTGGGCATCCCGCTGGCGACCTCGATCGCCGCCGGCGCGCAGCAGGACCTGTTCCTCGACCGGCTGACCGACACCGCCCGCTTCGCGTCGCTGGCGCAGCGTCCGCTGCTGGACAACAAACCGACGCTGCTCGAGCCCGACCTGCTCCGCTACACCGAGGTGTACGGCGTCCAGGTGGTGGTCTTCAACCAGGACGGCAAAGCGGTCGTCACCTCCCCCGGCCCGAACGGCGCGCGCATCGACCTGCGCGCCGAGCGAATCATCGGGCCGGCCCACGAGGCGCTCGCCGGCCGCCGGTCCCAGCCCGCCGGCGTGCTGATGCCGTGGGATTCGACGCCGCTGGTGCTCGCCGAACCGGTGCTCACCGACGGCGAGGTGCGCGGCGCGGTGCTCACCGTGTCCGACACCGGCGCCGAGCGCGCCGACGTGCTGTGGTGGTGGCTGCTGCTCGCCGCGGGCGGGATCCTCGCCTTCACGGTCGCGCTGGCCGTGGCGATCCCGGTGGTCCGGTGGATCCTGCGGCCGGTGCGGCGGCTCGACGACGCGACCGGCGCGCTGGTGGCGTCGGTGATCGGCGGCCGGGAGGCCGAGCCGGTGGGGGAGGGCGGCGGGCCGCCGGAACTGCGTCAGCTCGGCCGGTCCTTCGACCGGATGGCCGCCAGCGTGTCCGGCGCGCTGGCCGCGCAGCGTGCGTTCGTCGCGGACGCCTCGCACCAGCTGCGCAACCCGCTGACCGCGCTGAAGATCCGGCTCGGCAACCTCGAAGGTCACGTCGACGACGAGCCGGCCGCCGCCGACCTCGAGGCCGCGCGGGTCGACGCGGGACGGCTGCACCAGATCCTCGACGGCCTGCTTTCGATGGCCCGCGCCGAGGCGTCCGGCGGCGAGCTGGACCCGGTGGTGCTCGACGAGGTCGTCGCCGAGCGGGTCGCCGACTGGACGGTGGTCGGCGAGGCGCGTGACGTCCGCCTGGTGGTCGAGGCGGCGGGGGAGAGCGCGCGCGTGCGCATGCCGCCGCGCGGCGCCGAGACGATCCTGGACGCGCTGCTCGACAACGCGTTGAAGTTCACCGCGGCCGGCACCGAGATCCGGGTCGCCGTCGAACGCGACGACGACCGGGTGCGCCTGTCCGTGCGCGACCACGGGCCGGGGCTGCGGCCCGACGAGCTCGACCGCGCCCGGGACCGGTTCTGGCGCAGCCCGGCCCACCAGAACGTGCCCGGCTCGGGGCTGGGCCTGGCGATCGTCAGCGAGCTCGTCGCGCACTCCGACGGCGAGCTGGAGCTCGACCTGCCCGACGGCGGCGGCCTGCGGATCACGATGACGTTCCCGGCGGCCTAGGTCTTCTGGGCCCGGTAGTAGCGGAGCGCGCCCGGGTGCAGCGGGATCGGCTGGGTCTCGATGCCCGGGTGAACGTCGATCGACAGCGCCGCCGGGTTGGCCAAGGCGAGCTGCGGCCGGGCGTCGAACAGGCCGCGGACCAGCGCCTCGGCGACGTCGTCGCTCATCTCCCGGCGCACCACCAGGAAGTTCGGCACCACCAGCGTCGTCACCGGCACGAGCTGGTCGTAGGTGCTCGCCGGGATGGTCGCGGTGCCGTAGACCTGGCTGATCGCCTGCATCTTCGGCATCAGCTCGGCGATGTCGAGCAGCCGCAGCGAGTGCTCGCGGTTGTGGTCCGCTATCAACGGCGTCGGCAGGCCACCGGACCAGAAGAACGCGTCGACGTCGCCGTGCAGCAGCGCGACGATGGAGTTGTCGAGGCCGCGCGCGCTTGTACTGACCGAGTCTTTCAGGCCGGCCACGCGCAGCAGCTGGTCGGCGATGAACTCGACGCCGGAGGACGGCGACCCGATGGCGATCCGGCGGCCGCGCAGCTGCGCCACCGAATGGATGTCGGAGCCGGCGCGGACCACGATGTGCAGGTAGTCGTCGTGGATCCGCGCGAGCGCGGCGAGGCTGTGGTTGGTCTGGTACCGCTCGGCCGCGACATCGGCGGCGACGAAGGCGACGTCGGCCTGCCCGGCGAGCACCTTGTCGACGTTGGCGGGCGAGCCCTCGGTCTGCAGCACCTGCGGCCGCTCGATGCCCAGGCCCGCCTGCCAGGCGGTGGCGAGTGTCTGGGCGAGCCTGTCGTAGACCCCGCCGGGATTGCCGGCGGCGATCCGCAGCCGGACGTCGCCGAGGCCGGCGGTGCAGGCGGTGAGCGCCAGCAGCAGGGCGGCCGCCACCGCGAGTCCACGCGTCCGCCGGGGCCCGGTCACGAACCCGATCGTGCCAGATCCGGCGGCCTGCGTGCGCGGCGAAGCCTTCTTCACCGCGTCCCCGCGGTGACCGGCACGACGCGCTTTGCCGCGGTGGCGGGGCTCGGCGGCCCAGCCTCGCTCGCGAAGGCGGCGACCAGTTGACAAATTCCGGACAAATACGTGCGGCTTGATTTGTGCATCACTGTGTCACCTGGCCTTGTTCGACGAAGTATGCGTCCAATCAGGTGACGTTTGTCGTGCCGGCTTGATCACCACGTCTTCTCTGGCATGAGCGCAAGCGCAGACGACCAGGTATCGCCTACGAGGCGTGGTCCTTGGCGTCCTGCCCCTCTTCCGTGGCAATTCCGGACCGTTCTTTGCCGCCGTGGCCAGCGGCTCATCGAAGGCGAGTAAGCGTGACCAGTTACTGGGAACCAGTATCCGACGACCCATGCGGGGCGGATTTCGCCGACCTCTTTTCCCGTGTCGGTCCGCAGGTCAGGAGATTTGCCAGGGCCCGGACTCGCCGGATGGATCCGGAAGACGTCGTCACCGAAACGGTCCTGCGGCTCAAGGAGTACCTGGACGGCGGGTCCGACGGCGAACCGGTGAACCTGGTTCCGCTGGCCCTCCGCATCGCTCGCAACCTCATCGTGGACCATTCGCGGGTTCGCGGGCATGAGGTGTTGCTCCCGGTGGAAGACCTGATCGCCGTCAGAACTCTCCGTGAGGAGGACTTCGCGGACCAAAGTGCCGAGATCATCGACGCTTTCGACGCGCTTCGCGCCCTGCCTGACGAATTGCAGGAGATCATGACGCTGGTGTGCCTGAACGAGTGCTCGCTTTTCGAGGCCGCGCGCATTCTGGGTATCGGTGTCCGGACCGCGCAACGTCGTTACCAGAAGGGCAGGGAAAGACTGTGGCGCACCCTCAGGCCGCGCGACAGCTGACGACGAGGGATGGGACGAGGACAATGGGAGAGGGAGCGGGGAGAATGGTTTTTCGATGGTTGGGCCGTCGGGCCGTCGAGATCGACGATGTCGAGCTCGACCGGCGCCTGGCGGATCTTCGCCGCGCGCTGAGCTGCGCACCTCCGGGACGAGGCGGCATCGGGCCGGACGACGCCGCCGGCCGGCGGCCCGGCCACCCGGGTGCGAGCCTCGTCGCCATCGCCGGCACCTGCGCCGGTGATGACTCCGCGGCCGACGCCGCGGGACCGGACGCGGACCCGGTGGCGCTGCAGGTGGTGGCGTCGCGGCAGGCGGCCGGCCGTCGCGGCGGCGCCGCGCATGTCCGCGCGCTGACCGCGGCACCGCCACTCCACCGGCTGCCGGCCGCCGCGGTCGTGCTGGTCGTGCTGGCGGTCCTGTCGGCCATCGCGGGCGGGTTCTACTGGTATCGCGGGGCTGGGCAACCGGCGGAGCCGCCGCCGCTCACGCCGCCGGTCAAGGTTCGGGTGGGGGTGCTGCCCCTGGTCGACGTCGCGGCGTTCTACCGATCCGTCGACCAGGGCTACTTCCGGAAGGTGGGTCTCGACGTCCAGGTGGTCACCGTGGCGAGTGGTCCGGAAGCCATCCGGGGTCTCGAGACGGGCGTACTCGACGTCGCGTTCAGCAGCTATCCGGGGATGTTCCTGGCGCAGGCGACCCGTGCGGCCGACCTGAAGATCATCGCACCGGCGTACATCGCGAAGCCGGGGCACCTGATGCTCGTCGGTACGCCGGACCGCACCTTCACGAAGCCGGAACAGTCCGCGCACAAGCGGATCGCGGTCACCGCCCGGGGATCGATCTCGGACCTGCTCGCGATCTCGGGGTTGCGGCGGGTTGGCGGAGATCCGTCCACGGTCACCTGGGTCCCGATGGACATGAGGGCGATGGTGCCGGCGATGCAGCGTGGTGAGATCGACGGTGCCGTCGTCGCCGAGCCGTTCGTCACGACGGCCGGCGAAGCCGGCGCGGTCCAGCTCGTCGATCTCGGGCTCGATCTGAACTTCGAGATCTCCATGTCCGGTTGGGTGGTACCTGCCCGGTCCCTCGCCGCTCGGCCCGCGGTGGTCGAGGCCTTCCAGCGAGCCCTCACCCGGGGGGTCACCGATGTCCAGGACCGCGACGTCCGCGAACGGATTTTCCAGCAGTACCTCGGCATCGACGCCGAAACGGCGCGTGAGGTCCGGGTCGGCAGCTACCCCGCGCACCTGGATCTCGGCGACCTCCAGCGCGTCGCCGGGCTGATGGTGGAGCAGAAGATGCTGGCCGGACCGCTGGATGTGACGCCGATGCTCCTGCCCCCGGGGTCGGGCTCCTGACCGATGACGATCATTGTGCCGACCAGGAGGACAATCGATGGCGAAGACAGGCTGGCCCGCCACCCCATGGAGCGCCCAGCAGTGGTTGCGACGGCTGAGGCCGCAAGCGGACGCCCTGCACTACACCATCCTGGCGGTCGATGTGGAGGGCTTCAGCGCCCCCGGACGGACCAACCTGCATCGGCTGGTCGTCCGCTCCGCGCTGTACCAGGCGGTCGAGGACGCCCTGGCCGCGTCGGGCGTCCGGTGGCGTGGCTGCCATCGGACCGACCTGGGCGACGGGGTGCTGGTCCTGGTGCCGGGAACGTGTCCGAAGGCCGCCCTTGGCGAACGAGTTCCGCGGGTGCTCGCGAAACACCTGTCCGCGCACAATGGTGCGCACCGGTCCGAGGAACGGTTCCGGCTGCGGGTGGCGCTGCACGCCGGGGAGATCACTCGCGATACGCACGGTTTCACCGGATCGGCGATCCTCCACGCGTTCCGCCTCCTCGAATCCCGTGCCGTCAGGGACGCGTTGTCGGCTTCCGGCGGAGACGTCGCCGTAATCGCTTCGAGCTGGTTCTACGACGAGGTCATCCGGCACAGTCCGGTCACCGACCCCGGGAGTTACGTGCCCGTGGTCGTCACCGTGAAGGAGACCACAGCAGGCGCCTGGATCCACCTTCCGGCGAGGCGGGCGCCGGTGGCCGTCGTGGCGAAGGGCGCCGACCGCGAGTTCGGATAGCCGGCCGGCCGGGTCTCGACGGTGGTGCCGGTCCGGTCGCGACGAGCCGGCTGCGTCCGGCGGGAGCCGTCCAGGACGGCGGAGCCGGGAGGGGACACCGAGACGCAGGTGGGGGCGGGTCTACCCTGGTAGCCGATGACCGAGAACCAGGCACCCAGGGCGTACCAGATCCGCACCTTCGGCTGCCAGATGAACGTGCACGACTCGGAGCGGCTCGCCGGGCAGCTCGAGGAGGCCGGGTACGTCCCGGTGAGCGCCGGCGCCAAGCCCGACCTGATCGTGTTCAACACCTGCGCGGTCCGGGAGAACGCGGACAACAAGCTTTACGGCACCCTCGGGCACCTGCGCCCGGACAAGGTCGCGAACCCGGACCTGCAGATCGCCGTCGGGGGCTGTCTCGCCCAGAAGGACCGCGGGGAGATCGTCAAGCGCGCTCCGTGGGTGGACGTCGTGTTCGGGACGCACAACCTCGGGTCGCTGCCGACGCTGCTCGAGCGCGCCCGGCACAACGCCGAGGCCGAGGTCGAGATCCTCGAATCCCTCGAGACCTTCCCCTCGACGCTGCCCGCGCGCCGCGAATCGTCCTATGCGAGCTGGGTGTCCGTCTCGGTCGGGTGCAACAACACCTGCACCTTCTGCATCGTCCCCGCCCTGCGTGGCAAGGAACGCGACCGGCGGCCCGGCGAGATCCTCGCCGAGGTCGAGGCGCTCGTGGCCGAGGGTGTGCTCGAGGTGACCCTGCTCGGCCAGAACGTGAACTCCTACGGCGTCGAGTTCGGCGACCGGCTGGCCTTCGGCAAGCTGCTGCGGGCGACCGGCGGGATCAGCGGCCTGGAGCGCGTGCGCTTCACCTCGCCGCACCCGGCCGCGTTCACCTCCGACGTCATCGACGCCATGGCCGAGACGCCGAACGTCTGCCACCAGCTGCACATGCCGCTGCAGTCCGGGTCGGACCGCGTGCTGCGCGAGATGAAGCGGTCCTACCGCTCGGCGCGCTACCTGAAGATCCTCGACGAGGTCCGCGCGGCGATGCCGGACGCGGCGATCACCACCGACATCATCGTCGGCTTCCCCGGCGAGACCGAGGCGGACTTCCAGGCGACCCTGGACGTCGTCGCGCAGGCCCGCTTCTCCAGCGCGTTCACCTTCCAGTACTCGAAGCGCCCGGGCACGCCGGCCGCGACGATGGACGGCCAGCTGCCCAAGGAGATCGTGCAGGAGCGCTACGAACGCCTGGTCGAGCTGCAGAACGCGATCTCGTGGGAAGAGAACAAGAAGATCGTCGGCCGCCGGGTGGAACTGCTCGTCGCCTCGGGGGAGGGCCGCAAGGACGCCGAGACGCACCGGATGAGCGGCCGCGCCCGCGACGGACGGCTCGTGCACTTCACGCCGGCCGGCCCGGCGCTCGACCGGGCGGTCCGCCCGGGTGACGTCGTCGAGACGGTCGTCACCTACAGCGCGCCGCACCACCTGGTGGCCGACGGCGACCTGCTGACGCACCGGCGGACGCGGGCCGGCGACAACGCGGAGGCCGGGCTGCGGCCGAAGACGAGCGGCGTCACGCTGGGCCTGCCGGGCTTCGGTGCCCCGGCCGCCCGGCCGGAGCCGGTGAGTGGGTGTGCGTTGTGACCGAGCCGAGTGGCAACGGTGAGCTGGCCGAGCTGGCCGCCGAGATCGACGAGGTGGGCGAGCGCGCCTCCCGCACGGTGGAGCTGGGCCGCCGCGGGTTCACCATCGCCGTGTTCACGTTCGTGCTGCTGATCTGCCTGATCCTGCCGTGGGTCGGCGACCACGTGGGCTGGCAGGTCCTGGCCGGCGAAGGCGGCGGCATCCCGCAACTGTTCGCGGCGACGTCGACCGGCGTCGGCATCCTCGCGTCGGCGCTGGCGCTGGTGACGCGGCGGTGGTGGCTGGCCTGGGTGTGCGCCGCCGGCGGCTGGTTCGCTTCGGTGGACGGGCTGCTGGCCATCTGGTCGCAGCAGTCGTCGCACGCCAGCGGTGCCGCGGGCAGCGGACCCGGGTTCGGCCTGATCATCGCCTGGATCGCGACGATCTGCCTCGCCGTCCAGTGGATGCGGACGGCGTTCTCGCGCTCCTAGCGTCGCGCGTCCGAGGGTCGTTGACAGGGGCCCGGGGTTGCGTCTGACGCACCGAACGCCACCTTGGGGACTCAGCGTCCCCAAGGTGGCCGTCACGGACTTGAAGCGACCTCAGCGGTCGGCGACGGCCGCCTCAGCGGCCTCCAGCCACTCGCGCCACTGGGCGGCCTGCTCGTCGGCCTTCTTCGCGCGACGCTCGTCGCCCGCGGCGCGCGCCTTGGCTGCCTGGGATTCGAACTGCTCGACGCGCTCGCGGAACTGCGCGACCCGGGCCTGCGCCTCCGGGTCGGTGCGCCGCCAGCGGCTGTCCTCGGCCGACTTGACCGCGTCCTGGACCGCCTTCAGCCTGCTGTCGAGCTCGCGGATGCGCTCACGCGGGACCTTGCCGATCTCGTCCCACTGCTCCTGGATCCGGCGCAGCGCGTTCTTCGCCGCCTCGAAGTTCGCCGCCGCGTCGATCTTCTCGGCTTCGATCAGCAGCTCCTCCTTGCGCGCGGCGTTCGTGGCGAACTCGGCGTCACGCTCGGAGAACACCGCGGACCGGCGGGCGAAGAACTTGTCCTGCGCCGCGCGGAACCGCTGCCACAGCGCTTCGTCGCTGTCCTTCGGCGCGCGGCCGGCGGCCTTCCACTCGGTCATCAGGTCCTTGTAGCGGCCAGCGGTGTCGCCCCACTCGTCGGACTCGCTGATCGCCTCGGCCTCGGCGATGAGCTCTTCCTTGCGCTGCTTGGCCGCGGCGCGCTGCTTGTCGAGTTCGGCGAAGTGCGAGCCCCGACGGCGGTTGAACCCCTCGCGGGCCTTCGAGAACCGCTTCCACAGTTCGTCGTCGGTCTTGCGGTCGACGCCCTTGACCGTCTTCCACTCGTCGAGGATCGCGCGTAGCCGGTCACCCGCCGCCTTCCACTGCGTGGAGTCGGCGGCGATCTTCTCGGCCTCCTCGGCCAGCTCCTGCTTCCGGGCGATCGCGGCCGCGCGGGCCTCCTCGCGCTCCTGCTTCGCGCTGGCCAGCGCCTTCTCGGCGTGCGCGATGACGTACTCCAGCCGCGCGGCGAGCGCGGCCAGGTCGCCGACCAGGGCGGCCTCGGCGAGCCCGTCCCGGATCTGGGTGGCGCTCGACAGCGCGTGCTTCGGGTCGCCGGCCCCGGAGATCAGCCGGGTCTCCAGCAGCTCGACCTCGGTGCGCACGTCGTCGAAGCGGCGGGCGTAGTGCACGAGGCCCTCGTCGGGGGTGCCTGCCTGCCAGACGCCGACGGCGCGTTCACCCTCGGCGGTGATGACGTAGACGGTCCCCTCTTCGTCGATCCGGCCCCAGGTGGACGGGGTGGGCTCGGCGGGCGGCACGGGCGGGGCGGCGTGCCCGGCGTGCAGCGCGTGCGGCACCGGGTGCGGGGCCGGGGTACCGGTGGAAGTGTTCTCCTGGGCCATCGCAGGCTCCTTATCGCCTGTACGCCCGCTCGCGCGGGCGCCCCGCCGTCGGCGGGGCCGGGTAATGCGGTCGTCACGGGCCGTGCTCGGATGCTACGGCCCCACGCGGCATTCAAGCAGCTCAGCGCGCACCGTGGTACCGGATGGGCCATCCGAAGCTCGTGATCCTACTTCCGGTGGACGCTCCGTGTCGGCTCGCCGGTATCGTCAGCCGCCGTGACCAGCCCCGTCGTCCCGCCCGAACGCCGTCCGGTCGCGGTGGTCGGGCCGACGGCCACCGGCAAGACCGCGCTGGCCGTGGACCTGGCCCTCGCCATCGGCGGAGAGGTCGTCAACGCCGACGCGCTGCAGCTCTACCGGGGGATGGACATCGGCACCGCCAAGGCCACCGCGGACGAGCGTCGCGGCGTCCCGCACCACCTGCTCGACGTGCTGGAGGTGACCGAGACGGCGTCCGTCGCCGCCTACCAGCGCGCCGCACGGGCCGAGATCGAGCGGCTGCTGGCCGACGGCCGGGTGCCGGTGCTGACCGGCGGCTCCGGCCTCTACGTCCAGGCGGTGCTCGACGACCTGCGGTTCCCGGGCACCGACCCGGCGGTGCGGGCCCGGCTGGACGCGGAGGCCGCGGAGCTGGGCACGCCGGCGCTCTACACCCGGCTGGGGGAACGCGACCCGGCCGCGGCGGCGGCGATCCTGCCGACCAACACCCGGCGGATCGTGCGCGCCCTCGAGGTCATCGAGATCACCGGCGAGCCGTTTTCGGCGAACCTGCCGAAGCCGGGCCCGGCCCGCTACGGCACGGTCCTGGTCGGCGTCGACCGGGAGCCCGCGGAGCTCGACGAGCGCGTCGACGAGCGCGTCCGGCGGATGTTCGCCGCGGGGCTGGTCGACGAGGTCCGCGGGCTGCTGGCGCGGGGCCTGCGCGAGGGCAGGACGGCGTCGCAGGCGCTCGGCTACCAGCAGGTGCTCGCCGAGCTGGACGGCGAGGGCGACTTCGAGGCGGCCGCCGCGGCGACGGCGCAGGCGACGCGGCGCTTCGTCCGGCGGCAACGGTCGTGGTTCCGGCGCGACAAGCGGATCCACTGGTTCGACGGCGCCGATCCCGGGCTGGCCGCACGCGTCCTGGATACCCTGGGCCGGTAACCTTGCCGCTATGGGCGGAATCGAGTTCCTCAAGGGGCACGGCACACAGAACGACTTCGTGCTGCTCCCCGACGCGACAGGCCGCCTCGAGCTGACCGAGACGAGGGTCGCCGCGCTGTGCGACCGCCGCCGCGGGCTGGGGGCCGACGGCGTGCTGCGCGTCGTCCGCGCCGCCGCCCTCGGGGTGCCCTCGGATGGCGAATGGTTCATGGACTACCGCAACGCCGACGGGTCGATCGCGGAGATGTGCGGCAACGGTGTCCGCGTTTTCGCCCGCCACCTCGTCGACTCCGGCCTCGCCACCGAGGGCGAGTTCGTCATCGGCACCCGCGCCGGCGACCGCCCGGTGGTGGTGCACCCGGATCGTTCGGTGACCGTCCACATGGGACCGGCGACGATCACCGGCGCCTCGGTCACGGTGGTGGCCGGCCGGCCGTTCTCCGGCGTGGCGGTCGACGTCGGCAACCCGCATCTGGTGTCGCTGCTCGACGACGACGTCGCGGGGCTCGACCTGCGCGACCAGCCGGACTTCGACCACGACCTCTTCCCGCACGGGGTGAACCTCGAGTTCGTCAACCGGCTCGGCGAGGGCGCGCTGCGGATGCGCGTGCACGAGCGCGGCGTCGGCGAGACCCGCGCCTGTGGCACCGGCACGGTCGCCGCGGTGGCGGCGGCGTTCCACCTCGCGGGCACCGACACCGGCGTGTCCACTGTGGACCTCCCGGGCGGCCGGGTCGAGGTGACGGTGTCCCGCGGCGCTTCCACGCTCTCGGGTCCCGCGGAGATCGTGGCGCGCGGCGAGATCGACGAAGCCTGGTGGGCCGCCGCCGGTTCCTGACGTGCCAAGGCCGTGAATGTCGCATTGAGGGACTCAGAGTCCCTCAATGCGACATTCACGGACTTCTGGTCAGGTCGAGGTGCCGACCCGGGCGTCGAGGGCGAAGTCGCCGTCGCGGGTGGTGATGTGCAGGATCGCCCCGGCGACGCGGATGTCCGGCTCGATCTGGGCGAAGCGGGCCAGCACGTCGGCCGGGCCGGTCACCGACAACGAGTCCACCGCCGATCGCATCGAGACCTTCGCGTCCGTCTTCGCCCGGCGCACCGCCGCGATCACCTCACCCGCCAGCGTCAGCAGCTCCGGGTCACCGTCCGAAGCCTCGACCGCGGGCCACGACGCCCGGTGCACCGACCCCTCCCGCCACCACGACCAGACCTCATCGGTCGCGAACGGCAGGAACGGCGCGAACAGCCGCAGCACCGCCGACAACGCCGTCACCAGCGCCGCCTGCGCCGAGGAAGCCGCCTCCTCGCCGAGGTCGCCGTACGCCCGGCCCTTCACCAACTCGACGTAGTCGTCGCAGAATGTCCAGAAGAACGTCTCCGTCACCTGCAGCGCCCGCGCGTAGTCCAGGGCTTCCAACGCCGCCGTCGCCTGGGAAACGACGGCGGACAGCGACGCCAGCACGGCCCGGTCCAGCGGCTCGGCCGCGACCGCGTCCGGTGAGGGCACGCCGAGGCCGAGCACGAACCGGCTGGCGTTGAGCAGCTTCGTCGCCAGCCGCCGCCCGACCTTCATCTGGCCTTCGTCCACCGCGGTGTCGACGCCGGGCCGCGCGCTCGCCGCCCAGTAGCGCACCGCGTCCGAGCCGTGCCGCTCCAGCAGGTCCACCGGCGTCGTCGCGTTGCCCTTGGACTTCGACATCTTCTTGCGGTCGGGGTCGAGCACCCAGCCCGCGATCGACGTCTCCCGCCACGGCAGCACGCCGTGCTCCAGCTCCGCGCGCACCGCCGTCGAGAACAGCCACGTGCGGATGATCTCGTGCGCCTGCGGGCGCAGGTCCATCGGGAAGACGCGCGAGAACAGGTCGTCGTCGACACTCCAGCGGCCGACGATCTGCGGCGTGAGCGACGACGTCGCCCACGTGTCCATCACGTCGGCCTCGGCGACGAAGCCGCCCGGCACGCCGCGCTGGTCCTCGGCGAACCCGGGCGGGACGTCGCTGCTCGGGTCGACCGGCAAGGCGGCGTCGTCCGGCAGCAGCCGCTCGTCGTAGTCCGGCTCACCACGGGAATCGAGCCGGTACCACACCGGGATCGGCACCCCGAAGAACCGCTGACGGCTGATCAGCCAGTCGCCGGCGAGGTTCTCCACCCACGACGAATACCGGACGCGCATGTGCTTCGGCACCCAGTTCAGCTCTTCGCCGCGGGCGAGCATCTTCTCCCGGAAGGAGGCGTCGTTCCCGCCGTTGCGCAGGTACCACTGCCGGCTGGCGACGATCTCCAGCGGCTTGTCGCCCTTCTCGTAGAACTTCACCGAGTGCGTGATCGGCCGCGGCTCGCCCCGCAGCGCCCCGGCTTCGCCCAGCCGGCGGACCATGATCTCGCGTCCCGTGTGGACGGTCTTGCCCACCAACGACGCGTACGCGTCCGCGGGCACGCCGTGTGGCGCCTCGGGCAGGAACCGGCCGTCCCGGCCCAGCACCACCCGCGTGGCCAGCCGCAGCTCGCGCCACCACGTGACGTCCGTCGTGTCGCCGAAGGTGCACACCATCGCGATGCCGCGGCCCTTCTCCGGATCCGCCAGGTGGTGCGCCATCACGGGGACCTCGACGCCGAACACCGGCGTCCGGACGGACGTCCCGAAGAGCGGCTTGAACCGCTCGTCGTCCGGGTGCGCCACCAGCGCGACGCACGCGGGCAGCAGCTCCGGCCGGGTCGTCGCGATCACGACGTCCGAGCCGTCCGCCGCGGTGAACGCGAGGTCGTGGAAGGCGCCCGGGCGTTCGCGGTCTTCGAGTTCCGCCTGCGCCACCGCTGTCCGGAAGCTGACGTCCCAGAGCGTCGGCGCCTCGGCCTGGTACGCCTCGCCGCGGGCGAGGTTGCGCAGGAACGCGCGCTGCGAGATCAGCCGCGACTCGCGCCCGATCGTCTGGTAGGTCATCGTCCAGTCGACCGAAAGCCCGAGCCGCCGCCACAGCTGCTCGAAGACCTGCTCGTCGGTTGCGGTCAGCGTTTCGCACAGCTCGACGAAGTTCCGCCGCGACACCGCGACGACGTCCTTGCCCGGCTTCTCCGGCGGCCGGAATTCCGGGTCGTAGGGCAGTGAAGGCTCGCAGCGGACGCCGAAGTGGTTCTGCACGCGGCGTTCCGTCGGCAGGCCGTTGTCGTCCCACCCCATCGGGTAGAACACCTCGAGCCCGCGCATCCGCTTGAACCGCGCGAGCACGTCGGTGTGGGTGTAGGAGAAGACGTGCCCGATGTGCAGCGACCCGCTGACCGTCGGCGGCGGGGTGTCGATCGAGTAGATCTCGTCCCGGTTCTTGCCGCGGTCGAAGCGGTAGGCACCCGTGGATTCCCATACGGGTACCCACTTGGCCTCCAGACCGTCGACACCGACCTTGTCCGGGACTCGTGGGCGCTCGTGTGGGGTACTCATGCGGCAACTCTAGGGGGCCGGAGAACCGGTTTTCGCCTCGGTCGGCAGGTCGCGCATGTGCCGCAAGGGCGAGCACACGGCCCACAGGACCGCGGCGGCCTCGCCGGCGACGGCGACCCACATCGCGCCGCGCAGCCCGAGTCCTTCGCCGAGCGCGCCACCGAGCAGACCGCCGAACGGGATGGTGCCCCAGACGACGAAGCGCACGCTCGCGTTCATCCGGCCGAGCAGCCGGTCCGGGCAGATCGCCTGCCGGTACGAAACCTGCGCGATGTTGTAGACGATGATCCCGAACCCGCTGGCGACGAGCCCGAACCCGGAGAGCCCGAGCCGCCAGTCCGGCGCGGCGAGCGGGACCAGCAGGTGGCCGGGCGCGGTGACCAGCGGGACCAGCCAGATCGCGCGGGACTGGCCGACGCGGCGGGTGACCGCGCCCGAGCAGACCGCGCCGAGGATGCCGCCGGCGCCGCCGACCGCCATGAGCGCGCCCACCGCGGCCGGCGGCAGCCCGACGGTCCGCGTCAGGAACAGCACGTACACGGCGATGAACGCGCCGTTGAAGAAGTTCGCCGTCGCCGTCGTGCCCACGATCGCCCGCAACGGCTTGTCGGAGAAGACGAACCGCAGACCCTCGGCGATCTGCGGGAGCAGCCGGGCATGGCCGTCGCGCTGCGGCACGGGTTCCTCCGCGCGGATCCGCAGCAGGCACAGCGCCGAGGTGAGGAAGCCGAGGCCGGTGACCAGCACGGTGTTCGCCGCGGTCACCAGCTGGACCAGCACGCCGGCCGCGCCCGGCCCGGCGATCTGCGCGGTCGACTGGACGGCCTGCAGCTTGGCGTTGCCCTCGAGGAGGTGCTCCCGGCCGACGAGCGAGGGCAGGTACGACTGGTAGGCGATGTCGAAGAACACGGTCGCGATGCCGACGAACAACACGACGACGAGCAGCTGGGCGAACGTCAGCACCCCCGCCCACCAGGCGACCGGCACGCTCAGCAGCAGCGCCGCCCGCGTGAAGTCGGCGGTGAGCATCACGCGGCGGCGGCGCAGCCGGTCCACCCACACTCCGGCGGGCAGCCCGATCAGCACGAAGGCGAGCGTCTCGGCCGCGGTGAGCAGGCCCATCTCGAACGGCGTCGCGGCCAGCGTGACGGCGGCGAGCAGCGGGACGGCGGTGTTGCCGACGAACACGCCGAACTGGCTGGCCGTGTCGCCGGCGAAGAGCCGTCTGAAGTCGGCGTGGCGGAAGAGTGACCCCCTGGACATGACCCGAGTCTGACGCGAGTGATTGGAAAGTGTCAATCACTGTTCGCTCTAAGCTGTCCCGCGTGCTCCCCGCGAAACGACGTGCCGCGACCGAAGCCGAGGCTGCCGCGCTGGCCTCCGGAATACGGCTGCGCATCATCCGGTTGACCTTCTCGGAGGCGCTGACGAACAAGGAGCTGGCCGAAAGGCTGGGCCGAGACCCGGCGACGACGCTGCACCACGTGCGCAAACTCGTCGAGACCGGCTTCCTCGCCGCGCAGCCCCCGCGCCGCGGGACCAGGGGCGCGAAGGAAATTCCGTATCTTTCGACCGGGCTTTCCTGGACACTCGACTCATGCGGTGACAAGGACGTGGAGCAGGCGGTGCTCGAGGCCTATCTGGCCGAGATCGCCGAAACCGGATTCGAGGGCGTGCGCCAGTCGCGCCTGGTCGTCCAGGTGGACCCCGAGGAGCGGGCGGAGCTGGAAACGCGGCTCAACGCCCTGCTCGAGGAGTTCCGCGCACGCCCCCGCCGTCCCGGCGCCGAGCGCACCGCGGTCTACCTCGCCACTTATCCCAGCACGTAAAAGTTCGGTTCCTGCGGCGAATCGTGGGAACATGGAGGCACGATGACAGAACTGACACACACCGAAGACCACGACGGCGACCTGTCGACAGGCGAGATGGAGCTCGAGGACCGGGCGTCGCTCCGCCGGGTCAGGGGACTGTCCACGGAGCTGGACGACGTCACCGAGGTCGAGTACCGGCAACTGCGGCTCGAGCGCGTCGTGCTGGTCGGCGTGTGGACCGAGGGCACGGCCCTGCAGTCCGAGGCGTCGCTGGCCGAGCTGGCGCGCCTGGCCGAGACGGCGGGCTCGGAAGTCCTCGAAGGGCTCATCCAGCGGCGGACCAAGCCGGACCCGGCCACCTACATCGGCTCGGGCAAGGTGCGGGAGCTGCGCGACATCGTCTCCTCCACCGGCGCCGACACCGTGATCTGCGACGGCGAGCTCTCGCCGGGCCAGCTGCGGCAGCTCGAGGAGAAGGTCAAGGTCAAGGTCATCGACCGGACCGCGCTGATCCTCGACATCTTCGCCCAGCACGCCCGGTCGAAGGAGGGCAAGGCGCAGGTCGAGCTGGCCCAGCTGCAGTACCTGATCCCGCGGCTGCGCGGGTGGGGCGCGTCGCTGTCCCGGCAGGGCGGTGGCCGCGCCGGTGGCGCGAACGGCGGCGTCGGCCTGCGTGGTCCCGGTGAGACCAAGCTCGAGACCGACCGGCGGCGGATCAACAAGCGCGTGGCGAAGCTGCGCCGGGAGATCGCCGCCATGGACACGATCCGCGAGACCAAGCGCGGGCGGCGGCTGGCCAACGAGGTGCCCAGCGTGGCGATCGTCGGCTACACCAACGCCGGCAAGTCGAGCCTGCTCAACGCGCTGACCGGGGCCGGGGTGCTGGTGGAGGACGCGCTGTTCGCCACCCTCGACCCGACCACGCGGCGCGCGCAGACCGCGGACGGCCGCGGCTACACGCTGACCGACACCGTCGGGTTCGTGCGGCACCTGCCGCACCAGCTGGTGGACGCGTTCCGTTCGACGCTGGAAGAGGCCGCCGACGCGGACCTGCTGGTGCACGTCGTGGACGGGTCCGACCCGGCGCCGGAGGAGCAGGTCAGCGCCGTGCACGAGGTGCTCGGCGAGATCACGCGCAAGCGCAAGGAGCCGCTCCCGCCGGAGCTGCTGGTGATCAACAAGACCGACGCGTCCGACGAGGTCACCCTCGCCCGGCTGCGGCACGCGCTGGCCGGCTCGGTGCCGGTGTCCGCGCGCACCGGGGCGGGCATCGCCGAGCTCGTCGAGGTGATCGCCGAACGCCTGCCGCGGCCGGAGGTCACGGTCGACATCCTCGTGCCCTACGCGCGTGGCGAGCTGGTCTCGCGGGCGCACGCGGAGGGCGAGGTGCTCGAAGAGGAGCACGTCGAGGACGGCACGCGCCTGCTGGTGCGGGTCCGCCCGGACCTCGCCGCGGCTTTGCGCGAGTACGAGACCAACGCGACCAGGGCCTGAACGTCTCCGTAATGTGCGACCAGGTTGGTCGCACATTACGGAGGTGGCTGGGTGCGTTCGGTTGTCGCTATCGCGGCAGTTTCGTTGGCCGTGCTCGGCGGGCCGGTACCCGCGTCGGCGGCGGAGACGCCACAGCCCCTGTGCACGATGAAGGACTCCCGGATCGGCGAGCTGTCCGGCCTGGTGTCCGACGGCTCGCGGCTGTACGCGATCAACGACGGCGGCACCAAGGCCCAGGTGTTCGTGCTGGGGCGGGACTGCAAGGTGCAGAAGGTCCTCACCGACCGCACCGACCCGTTCGACGTCGAGGACCTGGCCCGCACGCCCGACGGGCGACTGTGGCTGTCCGACACCGGCGACAACGAGAAGGGCCGGCTGACCGTCGCCCTGCTGGAGATGAGCCCGCAGGGCCAGGTCACGCTGCACCGCCTCACCTACCCCGATGGCCAGCACGACACCGAAGCGCTGCTGATGGACAAGTCGGGCACGCCGTACCTGATCACCAAGGACATCCTCGGCGAGGCCAAGGTCTACCGGCCTTCGGGCCCGTTGGCGAGCCCCGGTCCGACGAACCTCGAGAAGGTCGGCTCGCTGAAGATCGAGACGACGGACACGCCGGGCGGCCCGGTCGGTTCGATCGGATCGGCGCTGGTCACCGGCGGCGCGTCGATGGCCGACGGCAGTGTCGTCGCGCTTCGGACCTACACCGACGCCTACGTCTACGCCGCGCCGGACGGCGACGTGGCGGCGGCGTTGCGGCGCACCCCGGTCCGGATCCCGTTGCCGGGGGAGAAGCAGGGCGAGGCGATCGCGTTCGACCCCGACGGAACACTGCTGTCCGGCGGCGAAGGCGTGGGCCAGCCCCTCCGCGCGGTGCGGGGCGCGGCCGCTCTGGCCGCGCAGTCCGGCGCACCGGCGGAGGGGAAGACCACGACCGGCACCGGCGCGTCGTCCGGCTCGGCGGGGGACGGGGCCGGGCTCCCCGTCCTGCCCGCCGCCGGGATCACGCTGGCGGTGATCGGGATCGGCTGGTTCGGCTTCAGCAGGCTGCGCCGCCGAAGCCGGAGCTGACTGGTGCAGGCGGGCTTGGCTCCCCACGGCCAAGACCACCAAGACCACCAAGATCACTCGATGCGGTGAATCTGGAACACCCACTCCGGCCGTGCGAAACCCCGGTGGTCAGGCGACCTGACCGCTCGAGGTGACCGAGGCGGGGGGTCCGGGGGCTTGCCCCCGGGCGGGGTCTGGGGGTTGCACCCCCAGAAGACACTTGTGACGAGCGGCCGTGGTCCGCGCTTTCCGCGGACACACCTCACCCATCCGACTCGTTACAACCGCCTGAGCACCGCCACGACCTTGCCGAGCACCGTCGCGTCGTCGCCGGGGATCGGCTCGTACGCCTCGTTGTGGGGCATCAGCCAGATGTGGCCGCCCTTGCGCTTGAACGTCTTGACCGTGGCTTCGCCGTCGATCATCGCCGCGACGATCTCGCCGTTGTCGGCGTCCGGCTGCTGCCGGACCACGACCCAGTCGCCGTCGGTGATGGCCGCGTCGATCATCGAGTCGCCGGTGACCTTCAGCAGGAACAGCTCACCCTCGCCGACGATCTCCCGCGGCAGCGGGAACACGTCCTCGATGGCCTGCTCGGCAAGCACCGGGCCACCGGCGGCGATCCGGCCGACCAGCGGCACGTACGCCGCCTTCGGCATGACCGGCTGCTGGTCCATCTCGATGCCCATGGGGTTGTCGTCGGTCGCCGCGAGCACCCCGACCGCGCGCGGCCGGTTCGCGTCCCGGCGCAGGTAGCCCTTGCGCTGCAGGGCACGCAGCTGGTGGGAGACCGACGACGTCGACGTCAGCCCCACCGCCTCGCCGATCTCGCGGACGCTCGGCGGGTAGCCGAACCGGCTCACCCAGGTGCGGATGACGTCGAGCACCTGCTGCTGGCGGACGGTGAGGGCGTCGTCCACTTCGTACACCTCGGGCATGGAGGTCACCTTGCCGGCGCCCCCGGGGGACCCACTGGTCCTGCCCGCCTTGTTCTCCTTCGCCACTGCGTCGCCTCCCAGACGTTCGCTGCACGTATCTGCGCGCCGGCCGCCGCCCGCCGGGTGCGGGCAGCCTCGCCGGGCGGCATCTGCCCGGCAGATGCCCTGGTCACCGACGTTAGCCCCCGGGCACGACGATTTCAAACATCTGTTCGATCGACACGCCGTGTCCGCTCGATTTTGTCGGTGGCAGGTGGTAGACCTTCGCACGGGCGTTCGATAGAACGCCTGTTCGATCTTGATCCGCCGGCCGGCCCCGGCCGCGGAATCGGGCGGACACCAGGGTTTCGAGGAGGTTCGGATGTCCATTCTGGCCGAACGCGGTCCGGCTCGCCCGGCGACCCCGCTCCCGGCGCCACCCCGTCCCGTCCGCGTGCTGCGCGGGCGCCGCGGTGAAGTGCGGCGCCCGCCGACGCGCGCGCGGGTCGTGGCGGGCCGCCGCCCGGCCGGCGCGCCCTGCGTGGCGCCCCGGCGGATGCCGGTGCGGTGGCCGTGGTTCGCCGCGCTCGCCGTCGCGAGCTGCCTCGTGGTCACTGGATCGGTTCTTTTCGCCGGCGGTGCCGCGGATGCTCCGGTGCCCGAGCGGACCGCGACGGTGTCGGTCGAGCAGGGCGACACCCTCGCCGCGCTGGCCACGCGATTCGCGCCGGACAGCGAACCTGGCGCGGTTGTTGCCCGGATCCTGGAGCTCAATCGCCTGGACCAGGCCGTGCTGGTCCCCGGGCTGCCGCTCACGGTCCCGGTCGCCGATCCCGCCGTCGTCTCCGCGCCCTGATGTCCCTCGCAGACCTTCCGGACGCGCTTCCCCGCCTTCTCGGGCGGGCCCGGCCGGCTTGCGCGCGCCCTCCGCGAGTTCTACGCTCGCCCGCTATATGTAGTAGTTACACCGCTGTAGTTGGTCCACAGGTTGGGGTAGACTGGGCAGCAGTTGTCCACAGCTGGCCGGCTCTTACCCACCGGATGTCCACAAGTCGATCACCAGGTGCAGGGGTGCCGGGTGCTCGCGGCGCGGCCACGCGTGGTGGCCGGGCGGACGTCGACCGGGGCGGCCGGCTCGGAGGGGAAGGTGATCGGCGGATGAGGTGCCCGTTCTGCCGGCATGCGGACTCTCGGGTCGTCGACTCCCGAGAGGTGGATGAAGGCCAGGCGATCCGCAGGCGGCGCTCGTGCGCGTCGTGCGGACGGCGGTTCACGACGTCGGAGACGATGGTGCTCGCCGTCGTCAAGCGCTCGGGCGTCACCGAACAGTTCAGCCGGGACAAGGTGGTGAGCGGCGTCCGCCGCGCCTGCCAGGGCAGGCCGGTCGACGACGACGCGCTGCAGCAGCTCGCGCAGCGCGTGGAGGAGTCGATCCGCTCCGCCGGGCTGGCGGAGATCCCGAGTCACGAGGTCGGTCTGGCCATCCTGGGCCCGCTGCGTGAGCTCGACGGGGTCGCCTACCTCCGGTTCGCCAGTGTCTACCGGTCCTTCTCGTCGGTCGAAGACTTCGAGAAGGAGATCGCCGATCTTCGTGAAGCCATGGCGGGTTCTGCTGCCCATGAGGAGAGCGATCAGCGCGACGACGGCGATTGACCGTCCCGCCGCGGGAGTGAGGGTTCAACCATGACCGAAACCGTGGGAACCGGGCCCGGCACAGCCGCCGGCAAGAAGAGCAAGGCCGCCGGCGGACTGAGCGCGAAGCGCGTCTTCACGACCGAAGGGCAGCACCCGTACGACCAGGTGACCTGGGAGCAGCGGGACGTCGTCATGACGAACTGGCGCGACGGCTCGGTCAACTTCGAGCAGCGCGGCGTGGAGTTCCCCGAGTTCTGGTCGGTCAACGCCACCAACATCGTCACCAGCAAGTACTTCCGCGGGGCCGTCGGCAGCCCGCAGCGCGAGCGCAGCCTCAAGCAGCTCATCGACCGCGTGGTGAAGACCTACGTCAAGGCCGCGGGTGAGCACGGCTACTTCGCCACGCCGCAGGACCTGGAGATCTTCGAGCACGAGCTCACCTGGATGCTGCTGCACCAGGTCTTCAGCTTCAACTCCCCGGTCTGGTTCAACGTCGGCACCGCGTCGAAGCAGCAGGTCAGCGCGTGTTTCATCCTCGCCGTCGACGACACGATGGAGTCGATCCTCAACTGGTACCGCGAGGAGGGCCTGATCTTCAAGGGCGGCTCCGGCGCCGGCCTGAACCTCTCCCGCATCCGCTCCTCGAAGGAGCTGCTCACCTCCGGCGGCACCGCCTCCGGCCCGGTCTCGTTCATGCGCGGCGCCGACGCGTCCGCGGGCACCATCAAGTCCGGCGGCGCCACCCGGCGCGCGGCGAAGATGGTCGTGCTCGACGTCGACCACCCGGACATCGAGGAGTTCGTCCAGACCAAGGCGCGCGAAGAGAAGAAGATCAAGGTCCTCCGTGACGCCGGGTTCGACATGGACCTCTCCGGCGCGGACATCTCCTCGGTGCAGTACCAGAACGCGAACAACTCGGTCCGCGTGTCCGACGAGTTCATGCAGGCGGTCGAGAACGGCACCGACTTCGGCCTGCGCGCGCGGCTCACCGGCGAGGTGATCGACCGGACCGACGCGAAGAAGCTGTTCCGCGGCATCGCCCAGGCCGCGTGGGAGTGCGCCGACCCCGGCATCCAGTACGACGGCACGATCAACGACTGGCACACCTGCCCCGAGGCCGGCCGGATCACCGCGTCCAACCCGTGTTTCCCGGCGGACCAGCGCGTTGTCACCGACGCCGGCTTGGTCCGTATCGGAGACCTCGTGCGGCGCGCCGCGCAGGGAGAGACGTTCGCCGTCTACACCAACGACGTGACGCACAAGGACACTCCGGCGTCGCGGATCGTCGCCACGCGGCCCACGCGCTACATGGTCACCGGGACCAACGAGATCGTCGAACTCCGTTTCAGCGACGGCTCCCGGCTCCGCTGCACGCCCAACCACCGCGTCTGGACCGAAAATCAGGGCTGGGTCCACGCCGGCAAGCTCAGCGACGCCGACAAGGTGGTGCGCTCGATCGAGCACGCGGCGCGGCCGTACGCGACAGCGGCGCTTCCGCCGCCGGCGATCCAGGCCGCGACGCGGGCGCGCGGCAGGGAACTGCGTGCCGTGCCGGAGAAGTGGACCACCGAACTCGCGCACTACGTCGGCTGGCTCGTCGGCGACGGCTGCCTGACCGACGCGGGCGCGGTCACCGTGTACGGATCCGAATGGGAGCGCGAGAACGTCCTCCCGCGGCACCGTGAGCTCCTCGCCGCGATCACCGGGTTGGCGAGCAAGCCCAGCCTGCAGGCCAACGGCACCGCCCAGCTCCGGGCGATGCGGGGACGGTTCGCCCTGCTCATGCGCGGACTTGGCGTCTCCAAGGAACGCTCCGCCGCGAAGGTTGTCCCGGACGCGATCTATCAGGCGCCCGAGGACGTCGTGACCGCGTTCCTGCGCGGCCTGTTCGACGCTGACGGCTGCGTGGTGAACCAGGCGGTCAAGGGCAACCGGTATGTCGGGCTGGGCAGCCGGTCCGAGGAACTGCTCATCGGCGTGCAGGAACTGCTGGCCAGCTTGGGCATCCGCGGCCGGATCTACAACTCGGAGAACAAGGCCGAATCCTTCCGATACACCACGAAGGACGGAGAGGAACGGACCTACGGCAGCGGTGGTCCCGCGTTCGACCTCCGTATCACCGGACGCCACATCGCCTCCTTCGCCGAGCTGGTCGGGTTCGACCACGCCGCCAAGTCGGCCAAGCTCGCCGACGTGCTGGCGAACCACGAGTTCTACGACGTGGACGAGACCGTGCGCCTGGTTTCGCGGGTCTCTCAAGGGTTCGAGACGACGTTCAACCTGACCGAGCCGCGGAACCACTCGTACATCGTCGGCGGCACGGTCGTCGCGAACTGCAGTGAGTACATGCACCTCGACAACTCGAGCTGCAACCTGGCCTCGCTGAACCTGCTGAAGTTCGTCACGTCCGATGGCACGTTCGACGCGCCGCTGTTCGCCCGTGCCGTCGAGTTCGTGATCACCGCGATGGACATTTCGATCTGTTTCGCGGACTTCCCGACCCAGCCGATCGCCGACACCACGCGGAAGTTCCGCCAGCTCGGCATCGGTTACGCCAACCTGGGCGCGCTGCTGATGGCGCTGGGCCACGCGTACGACTCCGACGGCGGCCGCGCGCTCGCGGCCGCGATCACGTCGCTGATGACGGGTGTGTCCTACCGGCGCTCGGCCGAGCTGGCCCAGGCGGTCGGCGCGTACGAGGGCTACGCCCGCAACGCCGAGGCGCACCAGCGCGTGATGCGCAAGCACGCGGCGGCGAACGAGCTCGTCCGCACCTACCACTCCAACGACGCCGCGGTCCGCGCGCTGGCGACGGAGGAGTGGAAGAAGGGCATCGACATCGGGACGAAGCACGGCTGGCGCAACGCGCAGGCGTCGGTGCTCGCGCCCACCGGGTGCCTGACCGCCGACACCCTCGTGACGACCGATCGGGGATTGGCCCGGCTGTCGGAGCTCGGTGACCTCTACGGTGACCGTTGGCAGGACATCGACCTCACCGTGTCGACCGACGAGGGGCCCCGGCAGGCGACGAAGTTCTTCGTCAACGGCGAGGAGCCCACCCGGCGCATCGTGACCAAGGGTGGCTACCGCATCCAGGGCACGCTCGCGCACCAGGCGAAGGTGGTCGACGTGGAGACCGGGGACTGGGTGTGGCGGCGTCTCGCCGACGTCCAGCCGGGTGATCTCGTGCCACTCCAGCTGGGTGGGCTGGTCGGTGAGCCGCGGCGGGTTCCCCTGCCCGTGCTTGACCAGGCGTACTACACCGATGATCGTGCGGTCGACGTTCCGGACGTCGTGGACGAGGACCTGGCTGAACTGGCCGGGTACTTCATGGGTGACGGGAGCTTGCACGCCAAGGGGATCCGGTTGTGTGTCGCCGACACCGATCCGGACGTCGTGACGCGGCTGCAGGTCCTGGCGAAGGGTTTGTTCAACCTCGACCCCGTGGTACGGCAGTGCGTCGGGTACCGCGAGGTGACGCTGCAGTCGGTGCGGTTGGCGAGGTGGTGGAAGGCGGCCGGTTTCGCGAAGGAACTGCCGGGTGCGGACCACGTGGGCAAGGGCTGGACGCCGAGGATCCCCGCCGCGGTCCGGGAGACGAACGCTCCCGCTGTCTACGCGTCTTTCCTTCGCGGGCTTTTCGAAGCCGATGGCACGGTGCTCGAAGGTGTGCCGAGTGTCTCGACCGCTTCGGAGCTGTTCGCCGAGGACGTCCGCACGTTGCTGTTGTCGCTGGGAATGGTGTCGACGACCCGGGCCACCACGAGCGGACGGGGTGGGACGCTGTACCAGATTCGCCTGCGCAACGTCGATCACGCGCTGATCTTCGACGAGGTCGTCGGATTCATGGGCGGCCGCAAGGACAGGGCGATGGTGGCGGTCGAACCGCGCGCTTCCGCGAAGGGCGACCGGATTCACCTGCCTCGTCCGGTGTGGGACGACCTGGTGCCGGCCGGGCACGGTTCCCGGGACGCGGTCGTGCAGTCGCTCAGGAAGACCGGAGGCGTGCCGCGCATGCTCGCCCGCCGGATCTTCGGCGAGACGTTCGACCAGCGGCTCGGACATGCGCTCGGCTACCTGTTCGAGCCCGTATTGTCCAATGAGGACGGGGGAGTGCAGCCGACATTCGACCTGTCTGTCCCGGAGAACGTGACCTACGTGGCGAACGGGTTCGTGAGTCACAACACCATCGGCTTCATGATGGACTGCGACACCACCGGGATCGAGCCGGACTTCTCGCTGGTGAAGTTCAAGAAGCTGGTCGGCGGCGGCTCGATGCAGATCGTCAACCAGACGGTGCCGCGCGCGCTGACGGCGCTCGGTTACCCGGACGAGCAGGTCGAGGCGATCGTCGAGTACGTGGCGCAGCACGGCCACGTCGTCGACGCGCCGGGGCTGCGGCCGGAGCACTACGAGGTGTTCGACTGCGCGGTCGGTCAGCGGTCGATCGCGCCGATCGGCCACGTGCGGATGATGGCCGCGGTGCAGCCGTTCCTGTCCGGCGCGATCTCCAAGACGGTCAACATGCCGGAGTCGGCGACGGTCGAAGAGGTCGAGGAGATCTACTTCCAGGGCTGGAAGCTCGGGCTCAAGGCGCTGGCCATCTATCGCGACAACTGCAAGGTCGGCCAGCCGCTGTCGACCGGCAAGAAGGACACGGCGGCCGCCGAGCCGGAGAAGGCCGTCGAATACCGGCCGGTGCGCAAGCGCCTGCCGAAGAAACGCCCGAGCCAGACGGTGTCGTTCACCGTCGGCGGCGCGGAGGGTTACCTGACGGCGGGTTCGTACCCGGACGACGGCCTCGGCGAGATCTTCGTCAAGCTGGGCAAGCAGGGCTCGACCCTGGCCGGCGTGATGGACGCGTTCTCGATGTCGATCTCGGTGGGCCTGCAGCACGGCATCCCGCTCGAGTTCTACGTCTCGAAGTTCTCGAACCTGCGCTTCGAGCCGGCGGGGATGACCGACGACCCGGACATCCGCATCGCGACGAGCGTGATGGACTACCTGTTCCGCCGGCTGGCGCTGGACTACCTGCCGTACGAGAAGCGTTCGCAGCTCGGCATCTTCTCGGCGGACGAGCGTTCGGCGGAGGTCGAAGCCGGCTACGGCGGCCCTGGCGTCGACCTCGAGACACTCCAGTCCACAGTGGATTCTTCGCCGGAGCCGCACGCCGACGAGACCGGGCACCCGCACCGCGAAGCCCAGACGACGACGGAGCTGATGGAACTCCGCCTCGGCAAGGCGGCGGACGCCCCGCTCTGCATGACCTGCGGCACGAAGATGCGCCCGGCCGGCTCGTGCTACGCCTGCGAAGGCTGCGGCGCGACGTCCGGGTGTAGCTGACGTTCTTCGGGCTGAACCGGGCGTCGCCCGCCCGGTTCAGCCGAAGAACTCCTGCAGTTCGGCAATCGGCGGCAGGTCGCCGACGAACCCGAACCGCCCCGCACGCATCTCCCGCGCTCCGTCCATGAACGACTTCAGCGCCAGCCGGGAGAGCGCCGCCCCGATGCTGACGCGGCGGACTCCGATCTCGGCCAGCCGGTCGAGGGTGATCGACGGATCCGCGAACCCCATCACGACGTTGACCGGCTTGCCCACCGACGACACCACCGCGCGCATCTCCTCCAGCGTCCGCAACCCCGGCGCGTACAGGACGTCGGCGCCCGCTTCCTCGTACGCCTGCAACCGCCGGATCGTGTCGTCGAGGTCGTTGACGCCGAGCCAGAGGTTCTCGCAGCGGGCGGTGAGCACCACCGATCGGACGTGGGCCGTCTCCACCGCCGCGCGGACGCGGTCGACGGCCAGCCCGATGTCGTAGATCGGCTGCCGGGGATCGTCCGTGAGGTCCTCGATCGACGCGCCGACCGCGCCGGCGTCGGCGGCCGCGTCGATCATCTTCGCGGCTTCGGCCGGGTCGTCGGCGAAGCCGTTCTCGAGGTCCGCGTTGACCGGCAGAGGGGTCGCTTCGGCGATCTCCCGGACGTTGGCCAGGATCTCCGCCCGGGTCGCGCGGGTCCGGCCGGCCACGTTGGCCACGCCCAGGCTCGTCGTGGCGAGGGCTTCGAAGCCGAGCCCGGCCAGCAGCCGGGCGGTTCCGGCGTCCCACGGGTTCGGCAGCAGGAAGGGTTCGGGTCGCTCGTGCAGGGCGCGGAACTCGTCGGCGGTCGTCATGGGTCGAGCTTGCGCCCGCGGCGGCCGGCGGACAATGCCCCACGCGCGGCGCCGAGCACCGGAGGGTGCGCTAATCGCAGCGAATCGCGGATAACAACATGGTTTTCGTCATTCTGAGCCAGTATTTCCTCCGGTTAATCGTCACGTTCGACCCCGCGCGCCGTCTATTCACTCGTCCGAGTTATCGTGCTCCCCGGGGGATTTCAAGTCGATTCCCTCTCTAGTGCACTCTGGTGCGGAACCGGGGGGAAATCCGCGATGACCTCGCTCATTGTCGACGAACCGACGCCGAAAACGGCAAGACCCCGACGCGGTGAGCGGCGTGGCCAGTGGCTGATCGGGCTCGTCCTCGCGGTTTTCGCCGTGCTGGCGTGGCAGCGCCGCTGGGTGTGCGACGACGGCCTGATCGTCCTGCGCACGGTGCAGAACCTGCTCGACGGGAACGGCCCGGTGTTCAACGCCGGCGAACGCGTCGAAGCCAACACGAGCACGCTGTGGACCTACCTCGTGGCCCTTGGCGGCCTGCAGCCGTGGCTGCGGCTGGAGTGGGTGGCGGTCGTCCTCGGGCTGCTGTCCGCCGTCGGCGGCCTCTTCTTCGGGCTCGACGGTGCCCGGCGCCTGTTCCCGGACCGGCGGATCGTGCCGGCCGGCGCCCTGGTGGTCCTCGGGTTGCCGCCCTTCTGGGACTACGCCACGTCGGGGCTGGAGACGGGGCTGGTCACGCTCTGGCTGTCCCTGGTGTGGTGGCGGCTGGTCCGGCACGCGACCGGCGGCCCGGTCCGGATCCTGCCGACCCTCGTGCTGATCGGCTGCGGCCCGCTGGTGCGCCCGGAGTTCGCCCTCGTCTCCGCGATTACGTTCGTCGCGCTGGTGGCCGTCGTCCGGCCGGGCTGGCGCCGCGGTCTCGGGTGGCTCGCGCTCGCCGGTGTGGTCCCGGTGGTCTACCAGGTGTACCGCATGGGCTACTACGGGCTGATCACGCCCAACACCGCCCTGGCGAAGGAGGCGACCCAGTCCCGCTGGGATCGCGGGTGGTTCTACCTCGTCGAAATGTTCGCCGCCTACTGGCTGCTGATCCCGGTCGCGCTGCTGCTCGCCGTCGCCGTGCCGGCCCTGCGGGGCCGGGAGCGGACGACGCTCGTGGTCGCGCTCACCCCGGTGGTCGCCGGGGTGGTGCTCGGGCTGTACGTCACCCGGGTCGGCGGGGACTACATGCACGCCCGGATGCTCCTGCCGGTGCTGACCTGCCTGCTCCTGCCGGTGATGGTCGCCCCGCTGACCCGGTGGACGGCCCCGCTCGTGGTCGCGCTCGTGGCCTGGACGGTCGTCAGCGCCGTCGGCCTGCGGCCGGTCTCCGCCGAGCAGCACAAGATCGGCGCGTACGGCATCAGCGACGCGCGCGTGTTCTGGGTCGACTCCACGCACAACGAGCACCCGATCACCGCCGACGACGCCGCGAACCTCGTCGGGTACATGCCCGATCTCGCCGCGGCGCGGGCGGGGAAGACCGGCCCGACCGTCGCGGTGAAGGTGAACTTCGTGTGGGTGGTCTTCCCGGGGACCCGCACGGTGGTCTCCACTCCCGGCGCGCTCGGTTTCCCGGGGCTCCTGCTGCCGCGCACGGAGACCGTGATCGACGACCTCGGGTTGGCCAGCCCGCTCGCCGCGCACAGCCTCGCGGTGCCCGGCAGGCCGGCGGGGCACCAGAAGAAGCTCTCGGTGGCCTGGGTCATCGCGGACGCCGGGGCCGGGACTCCGGAACAGCTTTCGGCCGCCGGGAACGAACTCGTCTACTCGGAGGAGATCAGGGCCGCGCGCATTGCGCTCACCCGGCCGGAGATCCGCGAGATGCTCGACTCGGTCCGGGCCCCGCTCACCTTCGGGCGGTTCCGGGACAACCTTCTGCACGCCTTCGGCCGCAGCCGGCTGCGCTACCACCCCGAGCCGTTCACCGCCCAGTGGGGCGGGTGAGCCCGGCCTGGGTCGACCAGGTGACGTTCCCGCGAATGTCCTTGAAGGGCAAGGCGTTCGTCTCGGCTGACCAGGCGGGTGGTTCCGCCTGGTCAGCCGAATGCCTGGGGTGGCTCGGAAATCGGCGGCAGGCCGGCGACGAACCCGGCTCACTCCATGAAGGACTTCAAAGCGAGCCGGGAAAGCGCGCCAGGATCCGGTCGACCACCCGGCCGAGGTCCCCGGACGCCGTCGTGCTCCGCCAAGCGACGAAGTGGTCCGGCCGCACCAGGACGGCGCCGCCGTCGGCGATTCCCGTGGCCGACAGCCAGGTTTCGTCCTCGACGAGGTGGGCGTCGATGTCGAGTCCCCTGGCCGCCTCGAGCCAGGCGGCGCGGCCGGTGAGCAGGGTGAGGCGACGGCCAACGAGGTCCAATGTGGACACGCTGTCGGTCAGCCAGGCGTGGGGGACGCGCGATCCCGGCGTCCCGTCGAGGATGACCTCTTCCGTGGACGGAAGTTCGGGCCGGGCGTCGAGCACCGCGGCCGAGTCATAGCGGTACCCGAGGTGGACGACCGGTGCGTTGACCACCCCGGCCGCCGCGCGGGCGGCCGCGGCGGCCGGGCTCTGCTCCCAGTGCAGGCGGGGGTCTTTCAGCCGTAGCAACGCTTGTTCGAGCGCCAGCGCCGCCACCGGACGGCGTTCGGTTTCGTAGGTGCCGAGCAGCGCCGGACCCGCCGAACCGTCGAGCACCGCGGCGAGCTTCCACGCCAGGTTGTGCGCGTCGGCGATGCCGGTGTTCGCGCCGAACGCGCCGAGGGGCGGGACAGCGTGCGCCGCGTCGCCGGCCAGGAACACCCGGCCGGCCCGGAACCGGTCGGCCAGCAGCCCGCGCACCCGCCACGGCAGCACGCTCAGGACCTCCACCGCCAGGTCCGGGTCGCCGACCGCGGCGCGGATCAGGGCACGGCAGCGCTCCGGCGAGAAGGCCTCCGCCGGCTCGTCGCCGAGTTCGGTGTGGAAGATCCAGTCCTTCTCGGCGTCGACGGTCACCAGCATCCCCGGCGACTCCGGCGTGGTGATGGTGCAGTTCGCGAAGTGGAGGCCCTTCGTGTACCGCGTGAGGTCGGCGCGGAACAGGATGTTGAGCAGCGGCCGGCCCAGCGCGCCCGGGCCCGTCGTGCCGATGCCGAGCGCGGCGCGCAGCTCGCTGCGGCCGCCGTCGGCCGCGATCAGGTAGTCGGCGCGCACCTCCCGCCGCCCGTCCGGGCCGTCGAGCACCGCGGTGACGCCGGCGTCGTCCTGCTCGGCCGAAACGAACGTGGTCGAGTACGCGATCGTCGCCCCGCGGTCCCGCGCCGCGCTCAGGAGCACCGAGTCGAGCCGGTCCTGGGGGCAGGTGCCGCGCAGCGTGCCCGGGCTGAGCTTCGAAGCGACGAGGTTCGGGCTGTTGGGGCGCGCCGGCGGCGTGTCGGGCAGGTCCGCCGTGGCCAGGGTCCTGGCGGAGATCTTGCCGAGCGTGGCCGACGGCCGGACGGCGACCGCCTCGACGTCGTCCGCCATGCCGGCCTGGCGGAAGAACTCCATGGTGCGGAAGCCGAGCCCGGTGGCGCGCGGGTGCGCGGACGGGCCGGGCGCGCGTTCGGCGACGAGCGACGGGACGCCGTGGTGGGCGAGGAAGAGCGCGGCGGACAGGCCGACGGTGCCGCCGCCGGCGATCAGAACCTTCATGAGACACCCCAGTGGTTACAGTGTTGTCGTTACGGATACACCGTAGCCACTGAGGTACGCTGTTCGCAACGGACGACGGGAGGAGCGCGGATGGCCGACGAGCCGGCGCTGGTGTGGGCCAAGGAACGGCGCAGCCCGCGGCGTCAGGCCCCGAGCGTCGAGCAGATCGTGCGGACGGCGATCGCGATCGCCGACGCCGAAGGGCTGCCGGCGGTCTCGATGCGCCGGGTCGCGACGGACCTTGGCTCGGGCACGGCGTCGCTGTACCGCTACGTCGCGAGCCGGGACGAGCTGGTGGACCTGATGATCGACGAGGTCACGGGCGCCGAAGACACCGGAGGCGCCGGGCTGACCGGCGACTGGCGCGCCGACCTGGCGGCGGTCGCCCGCCAGGCCCGCGCGACGCTGCTGCGCCACCCCTGGCTGAGCGGCGCGCTCCCCGGCCGCCCGGCGCTCGGGACGAACTCCCTGCGCCGCCACGAGGCCGCCCTCGCGGCGGCGGCGGAGCTGGCCGACGACATCACCTTCGCGGCGTCGGCGGTGGACGCGGTGCTGGCGTACGTGTTCGGCAGGGTGACGCAGGAGCTGGCGGAACTCCAGGCCCAGCGCCGCTCGGGGCTGACGAAGGAGCAGTGGCAGGCGAGCGTGGGCCCGTACATCCGCGACGTCATCGAGAGCGGGAAGTACCCGCAGTTCGCGCGCCGGGTGATCGAGGGGGAGGAGCGGAGTGCGGAGGAGGCCTTCGAGTTCGGCCTGAACTGCGTCCTCGACGGCATCGCGGCCCGCGTGCCGCGCTGAGCCGGCTCAGCCGTCGGTTCTCACCGGATCTCCACGGAAGCGTCCCATCTCCTCCACGTCGGTCGGGCATCATCGACGTGATGACCTACGCACACTGGCTCCAGGACTTCGAAACCGAGGCCGCACGCAGGCGGCAGCGCGAAGATCCGCCGTGGTCGCGCGGGGCGCGCCTGCATCCCGACGTCGCGCGGAGCGTGCAGCGGTTCCAAGTCGGCGAGGCCGGCGATGGTGCCAACCTCATCGCGAAGGCCGCCGGTGACGACGGCTATCTCGCCGCCGTGAAGCTCTTCGTCGCCGAAGAACAGAACCATGCCCGGATGCTCGCCGAACTGCTCGGCGCGGCCGGGGTGCCCATGGTCGCGAGCCACTGGTCGGACACGGTGTTCGTGCGGTTGCGGCGGGCGCTCGGGCTGCGGCTCGAACTGATGGTGCTGATGATCGCCGAGGTCGTCGCGCTGCGGTACTACCGGGCGCTGCGCGACGGCACGGACGACCCGCTCGTCACGCAGGTCGCCGCCCGGATCCTCGCCGACGAGGAGCGGCACGTGCCCTTCCACTGCCATCGGCTCCGGATCGCGTTCGAGAGCCTCCCCAAGGCCGTGCGCGCCGCGGTGTTCGGCGGCTGGCGGGTGCTGCTGCTCGGCGTCGCGCTCACGGTCGCCGCCGATCACGGCCCGGCGTTGCGCCGGCTCGGCGTCGGCCGGCTCGCGTTCGTCGCCGACGTGCTCACCGCCTTCGAGGCCGCGCTCGCGCGGATCCGTGGCGAAGAGCCGAAACCGAAGCCGCGGTACAACCCGAAACGGGCCCGGCCGCGCGGGCTTCTCTAGAGCGACCGAAGAGCCAGCTCCCGCAGCGTCGCCGTGATCCGCTCCGGTGCCACTCCCCGCGCCGTCTGGTGCAGGAACAGCTCCGGTGCCAGCGGGGCCAGCAGGACGTCGGCCAGGACGTCGGGGTCCGAGGCGCCCGCCGCTTCCGCCAGGACCCGGACGTGCGTGCGCCAGAAGCCGTACGCGCCCGTCGTGAAGCGCGAGTGACCGACCTCCGTGCCCAGCACCAGGTGCGCGTGCCGCTCCAGCAGGGCCACCATCGCCGCGTAGAACGCGGCCAGGCGCTCGCCCGGGGACGCCCCCGGGCCCAGGGGCGGGTCGCCGCGCAGCAGGGACTCCTGCAGCCGGCGCTCGTGCTCGTCCAGCAGGGCGACGGCGATCGCCGCACGGTCCGGGTAGCGGCGGTACAGCGTTCCGCGGCCGACGCCGGCCGCGCGCGCGATGTCCTCCATCGTCACGTCCGCCGCGCTGCGGGCGGTGAACAGCTCCTCCGCCGCCGCGAGGATCTTCGCGCGGTTGCGGGCCGCGTCGGCGCGTTCGGGCATGCCGCGAAGCCTAGGGAATATCCGGACATGGCGTCCAGTTCACCTAACCGGACACCGTGTCCACCTGGGAGGAGGCCCCGATGGGCTGGATCACGCTGGTCGCGGCCGGGCTCGTCGAGATCGCCTGGTCGCAGAGCATCAAACCGACGGAGAACTTCACCAGGCCGTGGCCGACGCTGCTGTGCTTCGTGCTCGGCGCCGCCGCGGTCTACCTGCTGTCACGGGCGATGGACACCGTCCCGGTGGGCACCGCCTACGCGGTGTTCACCGGGATCGGCGCCGTCGGCGCGATCGTGCTCGGCGTCGTCGTGAACAAGGACCCGCTGAGCCTCGGCCGGGTGGCCGCGCTGGCCCTGATCGTCGGCGGCGTCCTGCTCGCGCGCGTCACTTCGTGAGCTGCTCCCACAGGAACTCGAACACCAGCGCCCATTTGAACGCCAGCTGCTCGTTGTCCGCCGCCGCGCCGTGGCCGCCCTCGATGTTCTCGTGGTACCGGACGTCGTGCCCCTGCTCACGCATCCGCGCCACCATCTTGCGGGCGTGCGCGGGGTGCACGCGGTCGTCGCGCGTCGACGTCACGAACAGCGACGGCGGGTACGCACGTCCACTGTGGACGTTCTGGTACGGCGAGTACTTCGAGATGTACTCCCATTCCGCGGTCTCGTCCGGGTCGCCGTACTCGGCCATCCACGACGCGCCGGCCAGCAGGAGGTGGTAGCGGCGCATGTCCAGCAGCGGCACCTGGCTGACGATCGCGCCGAACCGCTCCGGGTAGCGCGTCAGCATGACACCCATCAGCAGCCCGCCGTTGCTGCCGCCCTGGATGCCGAGCTTCGCCGGCGTCGTGATGCCGCGGCCGACCAGATCCCCGGCCACCGCCGAGAAATCCTCGTACACGCGGTGCCGCTCGGACTTGATCGCCTGCGTGTGCCAGCCGGGCCCGTACTCGCCGCCGCCGCGGATGTTCGCGACGACGTAGGTGCCGCCGCGCGCGAGCCAGCCGCGGCCGATCATGCCGCTGTAGGACGGCGTCAGCGAAACTTCGAAGCCGCCGTAGCCGGTCAGCAGCGTCGGGCCGCCTTCGGCGCCGGACGGCCGCACGACGAAGTACGGGATCTTCGTGCCGTCCTCCGACGTCGCGAAGTACTGCGTCACGTCCATGCCCGCAGCGTCGAAGAACGCCGGAGCCTGCTTCAACACTTCGACCTCTTCGCCGACGTGGCCGTAGCTCAGCGTCGACGGCTGGAGGAAGCCGCTGGAGTTCAGCAGGTACTCGTCGCTGACGTCGGGGTCGGTGTCGAAGATGTCCGCGCTGCCGAACTCGGGCCCGCCGGCCAGTGCCGTGTCCTGCCAGCCGTCCGGGCCGGGCGTCAGGGTGCGCAGCTCGGTGCGGACGTCGCGCAGCGTGCCGAGCAGCAGGTGGTGGCGCGTCCAGGCCCAGTAGTCGAGCGAGGTGTGCTCGTCGGGCGTGAAGAGCGTCGTGAAGGACCGGTCCCCGGCCATGAAGGCGTCGAAGAGGATCGCGATCAGCGAACCCGCCGGGTGCTCGGCGCCGCCGACCGTCCACGCCGTCCGCGGCCGGACCAGGAGCCATTCGCGGTGCACGGACGCGCTCGCGTCGTCCGGGACGTCGATCTTCACCAGGCCGCCGGGCGTCCGCAGGTACAGCTCCGAGCGGTAGAAGTCGATCGCACGGCTGACGAAGTCGCGTTCGAAGCCTTCGGTCGGGTCATGGGACGCGCCGATCGAAACGTCGTCGGGCTTGCCTTCGTAGACCAAAGTCGCAGCGTCGAGCGGCGTCCCGCGGCGCCACTCCTTCGCCACCCGCGGGTATCCCGAGCTGGTCAGCGAGCCCGGGCCGAAGTCCGTTCCGATGTAGACGCGGTTTTCGTCGATCCAGCCGATGCGCGTCTTCGCCTCGGGGACGGTGAAGCCACCCTCGACGAATTCGTGCGCGTCGAGGTCGAACTCGCGGACCACCGTGGCGTCGGCGCCGCCACGGGAGAGCTCGACCAGGCCGCGCCGGTAGTCCGGCCGCAGCACGGTGGCGCCCTGCCAGACCCAGTTCTCACCTTCGGCCTCGGCCAGCGCGTCGACGTCGAGCAGCAGCTCCCACTCGGGTTCGGCCTGCCGGTAGGACGCCAGCGTCGTGCGCCGCCACAGCCCGCGCGGGTGCGTCGCGTCCTGCCAGAAGTTGTAGAGGAACTCGCCGCGGCGGCGCACGTACGGAATCCGGTCGTCGGCGTCGAGCACCTCGCGCAGCTCGTCACGCAGCTCGGCGAAGCGCGGCCCCGCGGTCAGCTCGGCCAGTGTCTCGTCGTTGCGGGCGCGCACCCAGTCCAGCGCGTCATCGCCGGTCACTTCTTCCAGCCACAGATACGGATCCTCGAAACTCATGCGTTCAGTCTCGCCCGCGCCCGCCGCCCGCGGCCACCGGGCGGCGTTCTCGTTTCGTGATCCTGGCCTCTTCGGCGGTCCGTATGCTGATGACCAGCGCCGGGGGGACGCGTGCTCGGGCTTGTCCGTGCCGGTCCGGCGGACGAGCCAGGGGGCGAACGTGTACGACGCCGACGGAAGGCCTGGTCTTCCCGGGCCGCCACCACCGCCGCCATCGGCCCGGCCGCCGGAACCCGCGTGGGTGCCGGAACCGAACCCGTGGGCGCCGAACTGGGCCGCCGCACCGCCCGTCCCGATCGCCCCGCCGCGCAACCGGCTCTGGGGCGCCGTCGCCGGGGTCATGATCGTCGTGCTCGCCATGTCGCTGATCGCGGCCACCATCCCGCGCCGGGTGGACGGGCGCGCCTTCGCCGCGCAGGGCGCCGACACCGGCCGGGCGTACGGCGGCACCGGCTCGACGTCGACCGGGAAGCCCCCGGCGGCCGTGCCGGAGCTGGCCGGCAACCCGCTGCTCGCCGAGGGCATCAGCCCCGGGCCCGCCACGTGCTCCCTGCCCGACCTCGGCCGCGCCGCCGAGCAGCTCAAGGCCTACTACCAGGCGCTCGCCGAGTGCCTCGAGCAGTCGTGGCGCCCGGCGCTGGAGAAGGCGAACGAGCCGACGCTGACCGCCACCGTTTCCGTCACGCTGCCTGAGCACAGCGCGTGCGGCAAGGCGCCGACGGAGAACGAAGCCGTGGCCTACTACTGCGGCGGCGACGCCACGATCTACGCGCCCACCGACTGGATGCTGGCCGACGCGGGCCTCAACAAGGCCCGGCACATCGCGACGATCGCCCACGAATACGGCCACCACGTCCAGCGGGAGAGCGGCATCCTGTCCGCGGCGGCGGACAAGATGACCTCGCCGAACGAGGACAGCGCGGCCGACAAGGAGGTCGTCCGCCGGATCGAGCTGCAGGCGAACTGCTTCGGCGCGCTGTTCCTGGCGGCCGTCGCGGGCTCGGGCTCGGTCAGCCGGTCGCTGGCGAACGCCGCGGTCGCCGACTACGGCCGGGCCAACGACAGCGACACCCACGGCTCGCGCGCGCACCAGCTGGCCTGGGCGAAGGCCGGCTACGACGGCAAGGCCACGAAGGCCTGCGACACCTGGAGCGCCCCGGTCACCGAGGTCGGCTGAGGGTCCAGGCGGGGTCGCGGCCGAGGAGGGCGAGGAACCGGTCGAGCTCGCTCGCGTCCGGCGGGACGTCGACGCGGCGCGCGAACGAGCCGTTGACTTCGCGGCCCTCGGCCGGGATGCGCTCGGCCAGCCGCAGGGCGGCGTCGACGGCTTCGGCGTCCGGCTCGTAGGGGAGACCGAGCGTGCGGGCCAGGTCCCAGCCGTGCGCGACGGTGTCGACCAGGTGCATGTGCAGGGCGACCGTGCCCGGGAACGTGCCGAAGTGGTTGATCGTGAGCCGCCGGTCCAGGACCGCGTCGTCGGCGATGGCGTCGAGGAAGTCGTCGACGGAGGCCTGGTAGGCGGCGTACGCGTCGTCCCCGAGGTCACCGCCGTCCCAGTCCGGGGCCGAGCCGTCACGGGCCGCGGCCGCGAAGGCGTGGTTCTCGCTGACCTGGTGGCGGAGCAGATCGGCCAGGGTCCAGCCGGTGCACGGGGTGGGGCGGGCGAGGTCGGCGGGCGTCGCGGCGGCGACGATCTTGTCGAGGACGAGCAGGGCCCGGCGGTCGAGTTCGCGGAAATCCATGGTTCGCACGCTAAGCGGGGGACCGGACCACGAACAGTGCCAAATCCTCGGCAATCTTCGTGGGCCAATCTAGACTCGGGCAGGTGGAGATCCACATCGACCTGACCGGGACGCGCGGCCACCGCGACGCGATCTACCGGCAGCTCCGCGCGGCGATCCTGGCCGGCCGGATCCGGCCGGGCGAGGCGCTGCCGCCGACCCGTGAGCTCGCGCAGCGGCTGGCGGTCTCCCGGACGACGGTGAGCGCGGCCTACGACCGGCTCACCGCCGAGGGGTTCCTCGCCGGGCGCGTCGGCGCGGGCACGTTCGTCACGGCGATCCCGGGGGCGCGTCCGGCGCCGGCGCCGGACGTCCCCGGCGTGCGGCCGCTCCCGGAGTGGGACGCGGTGCCGCCGCCGCCCGCGCCGTTCGCCCCGGCGCCGGAGTTCGACTTCCGGCCCGGTGTCCCGGATCTCTCGCTGTTCCCGTTCGACACCTGGCGCCGTCTCGTCACGCAGCGGCTGCGCGCCGGCCAGGCCGATCTGATGACCTACGGCGACCCGCAGGGCCACGCCGCGCTGCGCGCCGAGATCGCCCGGCACGTCGGGGTGGCGCGCGACGTGCGGGCGAGCGCCGCGCAGGTCGTGGTCACGGCCGGGGCCCAGCAGACGACCGACCTGGTCGCGCGGGTGCTGCTGCGGGACGGCGACCTGGCCGCCGTCGAGGATCCCGGGTACCCGCCGCCGAGGCTGGTGCTCGGGGCGCGCGGCGTCCGGGTCGCGCCGGTGCCGGTGGACGACGAGGGCATCGTCGTCACGGCGATCCCGGCCGGGACGCGGCTGGTCTACGTGACGCCGTCGCACCAGTACCCGCTGGGCCTGTCGATGTCGCTGGACCGCCGTCTCGAACTGCTCGACTGGGCCGAGCGGCACGACGCGGTGATCATCGAGGACGACTACGACACCGAGTTCCGCTACACCGGACGGCCACTGGAACCGTTGCACAGCTTGGATTCGCGGGGCCGCGTCGGGTACGTCGGGTCGTTCTCGAAGGTGCTTTCGCCGGCCCTGCGGCTCGGGTTCCTCATCGCGCCGCCGTCGCTCGTGCCCGCGCTCGTGAAGGCCCGGTACCTGACCGACTGGCACGCGCCGAACGTCGAGCAGGCGGCGCTGGCGGCGTTCATGGCCGAAGGCGGTTTCGCCCGGCACGTCCGGCGGATGCGGAAGGTCTACCGTGCGCGGCACGAGCTGCTGTCCCGGCTGCTCGCCCGTGACTTCGCGGACGTCCTGACGCCGTTGCCGTCGACCGCGGGCCTGCACCTGAGCGCGGTTTCGGCCGTCGACGCGGGCCCGCTCGTGAAGGCCGCGAGACGCCACGGCGTCCGGCTGTACTCGCTGGGGGACTTCGCCGTGGGCGAGCGGCGGCACGGGCTCGTCTTCGGTTACGGTGCGGTCGCGGCCGAGCGGATCGAGCCGGGACTGGCCCGGCTGCGGGCGCTGTGGGACGAAGGAGCGGCATGACCGACGACGTGATGGTGGCGATCGACGCCGGTCTGCGGCAGCACATCGGCGGCGACCGGGCCGGCGCGTACGCGACCTTCACGGCGTTGTGGGCTTCGATCGGACCGGATGGTGACCCGCTGCACCGCGTCGCGGTCGCGCACCACATGGCCGACGTCTGCGACGACCCGGCCGAGGAACTCGAGTGGGACCTGCGCGCGCTCGCGGCGGCGGACTCGCTGACCGACTCGCGGGCCCAGGAGTACCACTCGTCCCTGGCCGTGCGCGGGTTCTACCCGTCGCTGCACCTCAACCTGGGCGAGGACTACCGCAAACTGGGTGACGTCGCGGCGGCCCGCGAGCAACTGGCCTTGGCGCGGTCCCGCCTCGACGCCCTGGGCGACGACGACTACGCCGCCGGAATCCGGCTGGCGCTGGACGGGTTGGCCGAACGGCTCGGCTGAACCAACCGCACGGCAATACCACGAACACGCCCCGTTTGCCGGACTTTCGCGCTGGCCCGGGTGGCCCTAACCTGTGGTGATCCAGTTCCCGACGGGAAGGATCGCCATGCGGATTGCGGATCTGCTGCGAAAGAAGGGGTCGGCGGTCGCGACGGTCACCCCGGACACCACGGTGACCACGCTGCTCGCCGGACTGGCCGAGCACAACGTCGGAGCGATGGTGGTCGTCGCCCCGGACGGTTCGATCGCGGGAATCGTCTCGGAACGCGACGTGGTCCGCCGGCTGAACGAGCGCGGCCCCGGCCTGCTCGACGGGCCGGTGTCGGAGATCATGACGACACTGGTGGCCAGCTGCGGCCCGGACGACTCGGTGGACCAGTTGTCGGTGCTGATGACCGAGCGGCGGATCCGCCACGTTCCGGTCCTCGTCGACGGACGGCTGGCCGGGATCATCTCCATCGGGGACGTCGTGAAGAACCGGATGGAAGAGCTGGAGCAGAGCCAGGAACAGCTCCAGGCCTACATCTCCCAGGGTTAGCGCCCCTTCTGAAGGCCGCTGTCAGGGCACCTGCTGCCCTGGCAGCGGCCTTCAGGAGCGTTCGCGTCGCGTCGTCCGGGGCGCCGGCGGAAACCGGGCGTTGACTTCAGCCGGTCGTTCGCTGAGGATGTGGCGTACTCGCTGGACATCACACCCGAACCCCGGTCGTCAATGGCAACCCGGGGCGAGCGCCACAAAATGTTAGCGCTAACAACCCGATTTGGCGGGTTCGGGGATACACGGATCGGGGTAACGCAATGAAGCGTCGGCAACTGCTTTCCGCCGTGGGCAAGGCAGCCGTGGTGATCGGCGCGAGCTCGGCAGGCGCCCTGCTCCGCCCCGGCACCGCCGCGGCGGCCACCTACTCCGGCTACGCGATGGCCTACTTCACCGAGTCGCCGACGATGGCCGGCGCGAACTACGGGCTGCACCTGGCCGTCAGCTCCGACGGGCTGAACTGGACCCCGCTCAACCAGAACAACCCCGTCGCCACCCCGACCCTGGGCAGCACCGGCCTGCGTGACCCGTTCATCCTGCGCAAGCAGGACGGCACCTTCGTCGTCATGGCCACCGACCTCAAGGGCACCGACTGGAACTACCAGAGCCAGTACCTGCACATCTGGGATTCCGCCGACCTGCGCACCTTCACCGGCTACCGGCTGCTCAAGGTGCACTCGCTCGCCACCCACGCCTGGGCGCCGGAGGCGTACTGGGACGCCTCACGCGGCCAGTACGCCGTCGTGTACTCGGCGGTCAGTGGCGGCCACAACATCCTCATGGTCAACTACACGACCGACTTCGTCACGGCGTCCGCGCCGCAGGTCTTCTTCGACCCCGGCTACGACACCATCGACGGCAGCTTCGTCAGCGTCAACGGCGTCAACTACATGTACTACAAGAACAACACCAACAGCACCCTGCTCGGCACCCGGTCGAGTTCCCTCGCCCCCGGCAGCTTCAGCGGCTACACGAGCGCGATCTCGCCCGGGCGCGGGGTCGAGGCGCCCAACATCGTCAAGTCGAACAGCGCCGACGTCTGGTACATGTGGGGCGACACGTGGAGCCCGAACGGCCGGTTCTTCTGCTGGCAGACCAGCGATGTCGCGAGCGGTTCCTGGACGCTGCTGAACGATCGCGCCTACACGCAGCCGCTGAACTCCAAACACCCGGGCCTGACACCGATCACCGCCACGGAGCTGACGAACCTGGTGGCCAAGTGGGGAAACCCGGCCTGGAACCGGATCAAGTCGTACAACTTCCCCGACCGGTACGTCCGGCACGCCGACGACGTGGCGCGCATCGACCCGTACCCGTTCGACCCGTACACCGACCAGCTGTGGACGCTCGTCCCCGGCCTGGCCGACCCGGCCGGCGTGTCGTTCCGGTCGGTGAACGTCCCGGACCGCTACCTGCGGCACGAAAACTACGCACTCGTGCTCCGCGCCGACGACGGCACGGCACTGTTCAAGTCGGACGCCACCTTCTACCGCACGGCGGGCTTCGCCGACTCGTCCTGGACGTCGTTCCGCTCGTACAACTTCCCCGACCGGTATATCCGGCACTGGAACTACGAGCTGCGGATCGACCCGGTCTCCAGCGCTTCGACGACCACGGTCAAGCAGGACGCGACGTTCCGCGTCGGCTACTGACACGGCTGTGCCGGCACGGCTACCGACACAGCTGTGCCGGCACGGCTGCTCACTCCCGCCAGCCGGTCAGGTCCACGCCCTTCGCCACATCGACCCGGTAGGACAGCGTGACCAAACCGGTCTCGCCCGGTGCCAGCGTCAGCCGCCACGTGAACTCGCCCAGAGCGGACGTCTCCACCGGGTCCGGAGACGTCTTCACGTCCTTCACCGTGATCGTGTCGTCGCGGGACACCGGCGCTTGGTCCAGCACTGTCACCGTGGCGGGGCGCGACCCGTGGTTGCCGACCGAAATCTTGTACTCGGCCTCACGCCGCTTCTGCCCGGACAACGTCGCCTTCGAAGCCGTCCGCCGGACCAGTTCGCGCTCCACCCGGATCCGGTCGTCGACCCCCAACGCCAGCTCCAGTTCCTCCCCGGGAGCCCACGCCTCCAGCGTCGTCGTCCCGACGAACTCCGCGTCGTGGAACACCGAAGCCCGCCCGGGACGCAAAGCGTGGTCCGAAGTGTTCACGACCGTCGCCCGCAGGTACGCCTCCTCCGCCAGCACCGGCGCCGTGACGTATCCCAGCGAAGCGGTGAGATCCAGCTGCGCCAGCGTCGTCCGGTGGCCCTGCGCGCCCGAGGGCACCGCCACCGGTCGAGACGGCCGGTAGGTGACCGCTGTCGTGCCCTGCTCGACCGCGGCGAACTTCGACGCCATCGAATCGGCCGACGCCGCGAACCGCGCCATTCGCGCGCTCTCGGGGATACCGCCGCCTGCCGCGCCGTACGCGGCCGCCGGCGCCGCGGGGACCGGGTGGACGCGGTCGAGGTACCACGGCCGCAGTTCCGGCACCACCACCGCGACCGCCGGCCGCGCCGTCGACAGCGCCAGCTCGCACTCCGGCCAGTCCTCGCCCGTGTGCTGGCTGACCAGCCCGTACGACGTCACCGTGACGTCGGCGCCGCGGACCCGGATGTCGTAGCCCGGCTCCCAGCTCGCGCCGGGGACCACATAGGACAGTTCCAGCTCGGCCGAACCCGACGGATCCGAGATCTCCAGCTCCACGACCACCGATGTACTGTCCTGTTCGGACTGTGCGCTGCGCGCCTCGATCAGGCGGTCGAGCGCGGCGAGGTCGTCGCGCAGCCGGGCGATCCGGTCGGTCAGCACCCGCCGCGCCTTCAACGCCGAGGCGAGCCGTCCGCTCAGCGCGTCGGTCACCTCGGCGACGCGTTCCGGCGCGGCGGTCCCGGCCGCCAGCGCTTTCGCGAAGCTGCCGCCGCTGCGCTTCGCGAGCGAAGTCAGCAGATCCACCTTCATCGCTTCGGCCGCTTCGTCGTCCATGACGCCGTCGAGCGTGGCTTGGTCCGAACGCCGTTGCTCGACGAGCGCGCGCAACGCGGCGTCGGCCGGCGAAGCGTGCCGCTCGGTCCGCACGTCGACGCCGGTGATCAGCGCGGGCCCGGTCCCGGTGACGCGCACCGACCCCGGATCGAGCGCCAAGGGCAGCCCGGCGAACGTCACGCGCGGCCCGCCGTCGAGCGGGGTCCGGCCCCGGCGGGTGATCCGGGCCTGCTGCGGGTAGACGGTCACGGCGGCGATCGGCGCTTCCACGGTCGGCATGCCCCCGACGTTAGTCTCTTGACACCCCCGCGGCGGGGGCGGAAGTCTCGGAGGTCGTCCGCTTCGCCCGGCTTGGGGGTTTGAGTGAAAGCCGCACGAACCGCAGTCCTGCTCCTCGCGCTGGTGAGCCTGCCGCTGACCGCGGTATCGGCGGAAGCCGCCGATCCGCCGGTCCCGGTCTTCACCGGCGGCGAGGCGCAACCGGTGTTCGACCCGGCCGACGTCATCCGCGAGGACGTCTGGGTCACCGCGCCGGTCGACAGCGACCACGACGGCGCCGACGACCTGGTGCACGCCCAGGTCGTGCGCCCGCGCGCGACGCAGCAGGGCCTGAAGGTGCCGGTCGTCTACCAGGCCAGCCCGTACTACGCCGGCGGCAACGACATCGCGAACCACGACGTCGACGTCGAGCTGTACGCGCCCGGCCACGCCCGCGGCCCGGAAGGCCCGCGCGTCGCCGCGCACGGCGTCGGGCCGGCCGTCCCGATCGGCTGGCGCTACCAGAACTACTTCACCGCGCGCGGGTTCGCCGTGGTGTACGGCGAATCGCTCGGCACCGGGCTCTCGACCGGCTGCCCGACCACGGGTGACGTCAACGAGACGATCGGCGCCCGCGTGGTCGTCGATTGGCTCAACGGCCGCGCGCCCGCGCGCGACGCCGCGGGCGCCGCGGCGAAGGCGGACTGGACCACGGGCAAGACCGGCATGATGGGCGTGTCCTACAACGGGACGCTGCCCAACGCCGTCGCGAGCACCGGCGTCGAAGGGCTCGAGACGATCGTGCCGATCGCCGCGATCTCCAGCTGGTACCAGTACTACCGCAACGACGGCGCGGTGGTCGCCGCCGGCGGGTTCCAGGGCGAGGACGCCGACGTGCTCGCGGAGTACGTCTACACCCGCGCCGACCGGCAGGTCTGCCGTCCGGTGATCGACGGGCTGGCCCGCGACCAGGACCGGGTGACCGGCGACTACACGCCGTTCTGGGACGTCCGCAACTACCGCGACGACGTCGGCAAGGTGCACGCGTCGGTGCTCGCGGTGCACGGCCTCAACGACTGGAACGTCAAGACCGAGCAGGTCGCGACGTGGTACGAAGCGCTGAAGGCCCGCGGCGTCGAGCACAAGATCTGGCTGCACCAGTCCGGGCACGCGGACCCGTACAACCTGCGGCGCGACGCCTGGCTCTCGACGCTGAACAAGTGGATGTCGCACTACCTCTACGGAATCGACAACGGCATCCAGAACGAGCCGAAGGCGACGATCCAGCGCGAGGACCTGTCGTGGACCGACGAGGCCGACTGGCCGGCGCCGGGGACGTCCGACGTGCGCGTCTACCCATGGCCGGGCGGCCGCTCGAAGGGCGCCATCGACACCAGCAACCCGGTGCCGGGCACGGCGGCCGTCGAAACCCTCGCCGACGACTCGGCGAAGACGATCGAGCAGCTGGCCGGCCTCGCTTCGTCCGGGAACCGGCTGTTGTACGCGACTTCGGCGGCGAAGCAGGCCGTACGGCTTTCCGGCACGGCACGCGCCGACCTGGCGCTGTCGTTCGACCGGCCGGCGGCGAACATCTCGGCGATCCTGCTCGACCGCGCCCCGGACGGCACGTCCCACGTGATCAGCCGCGGCTGGACCGACCCGCAGAACCGCACGTCGCCCGCGCGGACGGAGCCGATCACGCCGGGCCAGGGCTACCGCGTCGGCGTCGAGCTGATGCCGAAGGACTACGTCCTCGCGGCGGGTCACCGGCTGGAGTTCCTGCTGGCCTCCAGCGACCACGACTACACGCTGCGGCCGAAGCCGGGCGCGGGGCTGGCGCTCGACCTGACGAAGACGTCGGTGACGCTCCCGGTCACGGGCGGCAAGCCGGCCCTGCGAGCCGCGTTCGGCTGACGCTGCCGGGGGCACGGTCCCACCCTGGGTGTTCCACCACAACGCGAACATCCCGCCCGGCGAAGGACCAATCCGGCCGAAAGTAGGCGGACACGGGCCGCAGCCGATCCGCACGAGGCAACGGTTTCCGCCGTGACTGCCGTCGGATTGGTACCCAACAGCACAGTGAGTCAGCCGGCGATGCCCGCCCGGTAGGCGAAGGCGACGGCCTGCGCGCGATCGCGCAGGCCGGCCTTGGCGAACAGGTGGTTCACGTGCGTCTTGACGGTCGCTTCGGCGACCACCAGGGTGCGCGCGATCTCGGTGTTCGACAACCCGGCCGCGATCAGCCGCAGCACCTCGATCTCGCGGGCGGTCAGGCCGTCGATCTCCTTGACCCGCTTGGGGGTGCCGCGCGCGGCGGCCTCGACGAGCCGTCGCTGCAACTCGCCGTCCACTGTGGACTGGCCGGCGGCGGCCGAGCGCAGTGCCCGCGCGATGGCCTCGGCGTCGGCGTCCTTGGTGAGAAACCCGCGGGCGCCGGCGCGCAGCGCGGCCAGCAGCGATTCGTCGTCGGCGTAGGTGGTGAGCACGACGACCTCGGTGCCCGGGTGCTCCGCGTGGATCCGCTCGGTGGTCTCGACGCCGTCGCAGCGCGGCATCCGCAGGTCGACCAGCACGACGTCGGGGTGGTGCCGGGCGACCAGGTCGAGCGCGGCGAGCCCGTCGGCGGCGGCGCCGACCACCTCGACGCCGGGCAGCAGCCCGAGCAGTGTGACCAAGCCTTCCCGGACCACCGCCTGGTCGTCGGCCAGCACGACGCGCAGCGTCACGTCGGCACCGTCAGGTGAATCCGCCATCCGTCCTCCCCCGGCCCGCTCTCCAGCCGCCCGTCGAGCAGCGCGACGCGTTCGCCCATCCCACGCAAACCGTAGCCTGCGGCCGGCGTGTCCGGCGGGCGCCGGCCCTGGCGGTCGGCGACGGTCAGCGCGACGGTCCCGGCCGCGTAGCCCAGCGTGACCTCGACGTCGGCGTTCGCCGCGTGCTTGCGGGTGTTGGCCAGCGACTCCTGCACCGCGCGGACCAGCGCGGTGCCGACGGCCGCGTCGAGCTCACGCGGCTCGCCCTCGACCGTGAGGCCGGTCCGGGCCCCGCTGTCCAGCCGGTACGCGGTCAGGAGGTCCGCGATCGCGCGTTCGACCGGGACGGCGTCCTCGCGCAGCGCGGCCACCGCGTTCCGCGCCTCGGCGAGGCCTTCCGAGGCCAGCTTCTGCGCCCGTTCGACCTGCGCCAGGGCGTCCGGGCTCGCGCCGTCGCGCATCAGCATGAGCCGCGCGCCCTGCAGGTTCAGCGAGAGCCCGGCCAGCGAGTGCGCCAGGACGTCGTGCAGTTCGCGGGCGATGCGGGCGCGCTCGGCGAGCGCGGCCGCGCGGGCGTGCTCCTCGGTGGCCGTCTGCGCGCGGGCCAGCGCCAGCTCGGTCTGCTCGATCCGGGCGAGCCGGGTCCGCCGGTTCAGCCCGAGCAGCACGACGACGGCCAGGACCGCGTACGTCGGCAGGGCGCCTTCCCAGTCGTCGCGATCGGTGGCCCAGAACGTGATCGCGGCCAGGTCGATCGCGACCGCGAGCACGATCGGCGCCTTCGACTGCCGGAGCACGACGAAGAACGTGGTGCTGAACATCGCCACCGACGCCCAGCTGTTCGGCAGCTGCGTCCACAGCGTGCTCGTGCTCGCGAGCACGGTGAGGGGCAGCGCCGGCGCCAGCCGGTGGCCACCGGCGTCGTAGCCCCACAGCAGCGGGATCGACAGGACCAGGGTGATCCCGATCAGGACCCAGGCGAGGGTGTCCGCGCGGGGCGTCGCGGCGAACATCGGCACCGCGACGAGACCCCAGCGCAGCCAGGCCTGAGCGTGGGGGAACGCGGCCCGTCCGGTCGTCAATTCGCGCTCCTCCGCGGGTGCTTGTACGGAAAATGTACCGACTCGGACTTGGCTTCGTGGCGTCAAGATGTCCCGTTTGTCAGGAGGTTTCCCCATGTCCAGGTTGCGACGGCTCGCCCTGCTCGCCGCCGCCGTGGCGCTCCCCGCGCTCGGCCTCACCCTCGCCGGCCAGGCGCCCGCGTCCGCCGCGCCCAACTTCCAGGTGCCGTTCAAGTGCGGGGTCACCGTGGACGCGGCGACGTTCAGCGGTCACAACCCGGAGTACTCGGTCGACTTCCAGAAGTCGGGCATCACGGGCATGCCCGTGCTCGCTTCGGCCGCCGGAACGGTGACGCGGGTGGAGAACGAGGGCACCGCGAGCTACGGCCGGTGGATCGAGCTCGACCACGGCGGCGGCTGGCGCACCCGCTACGCGCACCTGTCGACCCAGTCGGTTTCGGTCGGGCAGTCGGTCACCGGCGGCAAGCAGCTCGGCACGGCGGGCGCGACCGGCCACGTCAGCGGTCCGCACCTGCACTTCGAAGAGCGGCTCGACGGCATCGTGCAGAAGGCGAAGCTGAACGGCGTCGCCGTGCCCTACTACGCGCACACCAACTTCACGAGCAAGAACAACTGCGGTGGCAACCCGTACTCCGCCGAAGAGGTCTGCGGCGACGGCTTCTCCGTCGTCGACCAGCAGGCGCTGGCCAACTCCTCGGGCACGGCCTACCTGCTGTACAACGCCTCCACCAAGGCGAACTGCGTGACCACGATCAAGGCGACGTCGCTCGGCACGGCCAGCGCGGTCTCCGCATTCCTCGAGGTCCAGGGAGCGACCCGGACGACCGATTCCGGCAACTTCACCTACTACGCCGGGCCGGTGAAGAAGACCGCCGACTCCACCTGCGTCAAGTGGGGTGGCTCGGTGGGTAGCAACACCTACGAGAGCGGGTTCGAGCACTGCGACTGAGCGGACCCGGTCGGTGGGGCCGGGCAGCCTAGCCCACCCCACCGACAGGAATCCGCCGCCCGGCCGGGGCCGGGCCGGATCCGTCCACATCGGCCCCGTCCATCCACAGATTTGCCGCCACCGCCCCATCCGGCCCCGTTCTGCCCCACGGTGGAGGCATGACCACTACCAACCCGGCCGGCCCGGCGCCGGTCAACCTCCGGAATCCCGCGCAGCTGCTGGCCGCGCTCCCGTACCTGATCGGGTTCCGGCCCGAGAAATCCGTCGTCGTGCTCGGCCATCGAGCCCCCGAGGGCAACCGCCTAGGCCTGGTGCTGCGCGGCGATCTGCCCCGCCGCGAGGACCGGGCCCGCCAGGCCCGGGCACTCGCGCCGCGGTTCGCCCGGCGCGCGCACACCGGCGTGACGCTGGTGATCGTCGGCGGCAGGCGAAGATCCGGCGGCCCGCCGCCCCACGCGGGCTTCGTCCGCGAACTGACGGACGCGCTGGGCGAATTCGGTCTCCCGGTGCTGCACGCGATGTGGACGGCCGGCATCACCGCGGGCGCGCCATGGGCGTGCTACGCCGACGCGGACTGCGGCGGCGAGCTGCCGGACCCCCGCGCGACCGTGACGGCGGCGGTCGCCACCGAAGGCGGCCTGGTGGTGTTCGACAGCCGCGACGAGCTGGCGGCGCTGCTCGCCCCACGCTCACCGGAAGCGCTGGCCCGCCGGGCGGAACGGCTGGCGCGCCAGTCTTCGCTGCCGTGGCCCGAGGCGACGTGCGTCGCCGACGCGGCCGCGGTGATCCGCGCCGCGTTCGACCGGCAGCGCCGCGGTGAGGAACCCCCGACCGACGAGGAAGCCGTTCTCCTGGCGAGCGCCTTGACGATCACCGAGATCCGCGACGGGTGCCTGGCGATGGCGGTCCCGCCCGGCGGCCCGGCGGCGCGCGAGGCAGAGCGCCTCTGGCTGACGCTGGTCCGGGAGCTCCCGGCCCCGGAACGCGCCGAACCGGCGACGCTGCTGGGGTACACGGCCTTCATGCGCGGCGACGGCACTTTCGCGGGCATGGCGCTGGAAAACGCCCTGGAAGCGGCACCGGGCCACGTCTTGGCCGGGCTGCTGACGACGGTGCTGCGCTCCGGCTTCCCACCGGAGCAGCTGCTGGGCCTGGCACTGGCCGCGGATCCGGCCGGCGTGGCCGGCTTCGGCCTGGCCCCACCGGACATCGGCGCGGAGCGCGCCGGGTAAGGGGCGGTCGCTCGATCCGGGCGGCTCGACTCCGCGCCAGCTTCGCCTGCCCCGGGGCGAAAACCTGGCCGTCACCGGGTAGCGGTCACCAGCCGACCGGCATCCGACGCGGGCCGCGCACCGGCATCTCGACCTTCCACTCGATCTCTCCGGCGATCCGTAGCCCCGGCAACTTGCTCAGCAGCGCGCGCAGGCCTTCCTGCAGCTCGACCCTGGCGAGGTTCGCGCCGAGGCAGTGATGCACACCGTGCCCGAAACCCAGGTGCGAGTTCCCCTTCCGGTCGAAGCGCAGCACATCGGGATCCTCGAACTGCCGGGGATCCCGGTTGGCCGAGGCGAAGTCGGACACCACGGGCTCTCCCGCGCGCACCAGCGAACCACCCACCTCGACGTCCTCCGTCGCATAGCGAGGAAAGCCCGGCCAATGGCTCAGCGGGATGAACCGCGTCAGTTCCTCGACCGCGGCCGGCATCAGGCTGAGGTCGGCCCGCAGCTCGGCCAGCCGCTCGGGGTGCTCCAGGAGGACAAAGACCGACCCGGCAAGAAGTGACGCGGAGGTTTCGTGGCCAGACACCAGAAGCCCGTCGCACAAATCGATCAGCTCCAGCTCGGAGAGCCGGTCGTGCTCGTCGCGGGCCTCGATCAACGCGGTCATCAGGTCATCGGCGGGCTCCGCGCGCCGTGCGGCGATGAGCCCGCTCATGTACTCCTGCAGCTCCGCTTCGTTGGCCTCGTACTCCTGAGCGGTGGTCTCGCTCGTGGACAGGATCCGGTCGCTCCAAACCCGAAACTTCGGCCAGTCGGCCACTGGCACACCGAGCAGCTCACAGATCACCGCCACCGGCAGCGGCAACGCGAGATTTTCCACCAGGTCCGCCGGCGTGCCGCTGGCCACCATCGCGTCCACGAGTTCCTCGGCCAGCTGTCCAACCCGCCCGCGCAACTGCTGCACCCTGTTCTGGGTGAAGGCTTTGGCCACCAGCTTGCGCAGCCGGCTGTGGTCCGGCGGATCCATCATGATGATCCCGCCGTCCAGCTTGTGCGGCGTCATCCTCGGCACGTCGGCATCGACGGCCATGGCCCGGCTGAACCGCCGGTCACCGAACACCATGCGAACGTCGTCGTAGCGAGTGGCCAGCCACGCCGGCTCGCCGTAGGGCAGCTTGATCCGGATCATCCCCGGCGCGTCGCGCGCCTCCTCATAGGCCGGGTCGAGGGCGACCCCCTCCGCCGAGCCGAAGGGATAGCTGATGGGTTCGATCCGCACATGACTGGTCATTCTTCGTGTGTATCGAGTCCATCGGGATGAGAGCACCCCCTAACCAGCCGAGCAGGCGACACCCCTACGCACACGGGCACGGTTGGCTGTTCAAAGCAGGTTTGACGCATGGCTGGGCGGCACGCTGTTGGCCTACCCTCCGCCGCTCGGCTCAAGCTTGGGCCGCGCGCCGGCCCTGGGTGAATTCCCAGGCGTCCCGCACGATTCCGGTCAGGTCGGTGCGCTCGGGCTTCCAGCCGAGTTCCTCACGGGCCCGGTCGCTGGCGGCCACGAGCACCGACGGGTCGCCCGCGCGGCGCGGTGCCACCGCGGCCGGCACCGCGTGGCCGGTGACCTCGCGGCAGGCCTCGATCACCTCGAGAACGGAGAAACCCGTGCCATTGCCCAGGTTGTAGATGCGGTGCTCGCCCGCGGTGGCGTGCTTCAGCGCCAGCAGGTGCGCGTCCGCGAGGTCCACGACGTGGATGTAGTCGCGGACCGCGGTGTGGTCCGGCGTCGGGTAGTCGTCGCCGAAGATCTGGATGCGTTCGCGGTCGCCCGTGGCGACCTGGAGAACGAGGGGGATGAGATGGGTTTCCGTGGCGTGGCGTTCACCGAAGGCGCCGTACGCGCCCGCGACGTTGAAGTAGCGCAGGCTCACCGCGGCCAGGCCGTGCGCGCCGGCGAAGCCGGTGATCGCGTGGTCGATGGCGAGCTTGGTGGCGCCGTAGGTGTTGGTCGGCCGGGCCGGCGCGGACTCCGGGATCGGCGACTGCTCCGGTTCGCCGTAGGTCGCCGCGGTCGAGGAGAACACCAGCCGGGGCGTGCCGTGCTCCCGCATGGCTTCGAGCAGCCGCAGCGACGTGACGACGTTGCCTTCCCAGTACTTCGCCGGCTCCGTCATCGACTCGCCGACCAGCGACTTGGCCGCGAAGTGCAGCACGCCGTCGAAGCCCTCGCGCAGCAGGCTGCCCGCCACCTCGGCGGCGTCGCCCTCGATGAACCGCGCGTCCGGGTGGACGGCGTCGGCGTGCCCGGTGGACAGGTCGTCGACGACGGTCACCTGGTGCCCGGCTTCGACCAGCCGGGCGGCACAGACACTGCCGACGTACCCGGCGCCGCCCGTCACGACCAGCTTCAGGGCGTTGCTCTGCTCCGACACATCCAGGCCTTCCTGCCGAGGGTGATGACTGTCCTCTCCAGTCTTCCCCCTCGGCGACGCGCGGGTCCGCGCGGGGGTTGCCCCGGGCGGACCCGCGGGGCCTCGGCACTCGTCGGAGAACCCGCGTCCGCGATCGCGTCGCCAGGGCGCCCGGCCGCCGCGTCAGCGGGCTGTCCGCCGTGGCGGGTTCCGTGGGGTCATTTCCCCCGGCCGGCACCGTTCACCGACGCGCTCTCAGCGCTCGTCGCGCCCCGCGCCGCGGGACGGCACCGCGGTGAACATCCGCGGCCGCCGGTAACCGGCCTTCTCGTACGCCGCTTCGACGGCCGCCTTGACGCCGTCCAGGTCGGCGTCGCGGACCAGGGCGATCGCCGAGCCGCCGAAACCGCCGCCGGTCATCCGCGAGCCGAGGGCGCCGGCTTCCCGGGCCGCGTCGACCGCGAGGTCCAGCTCGGCCGTGGAGATCCGGTAGTCGTCGCGCATGCTGACGTGCGAGGCGTCCAGGTACGGGCCGATGTCGGCCAGCCGCCCGGCGCGCAGCAGCTCGACCGTCTCGAGCACGCGCTGGTTCTCGGTGACCACGTGCCGCACGAGCGGCGCCAGGTCCTCCGGCAGCCGGCCGAGGGCCTCGGCGAGACCTTCGACGGTGACGTCGCGCAGCGCCTTCACGCCGAGCAGCTCGGCGGCTCGCTCGGTGCCACGGCGGCGCTCGCCGTACCCGCCCTCGGCGTGCGAGTGCTTCGTGCGGGTGTCCATGATCAGCACCTGCAGCCCGGCCTCGGCCAGGCCGAACGGCACCTGCTCCTGCTCGCCCGAACGCACGTCGAGGAACAGCACGTGGGACTCGGTGCAGCAGAGGGACGCCGTCTGGTCGAGCAGGCCGGTGGGCGCGCCGACGAAGTCGTTCTCCGAACGCTGCACCCACCGCGCCACCTGGGGCCGCGTCGGGACGCGGTCGCCGGCGCCGTCCAGCTCCAGGCCGGCCAGGCCCAGCAACGCCAGCGACACCGCGCACTCGAGCGCGTGGGAGGAGGAGAGTCCCGCCCCCGACGGCACGTCCCCGGCGACGACCAGGTCGGCCCCGGCCGCGAAACCCTGGTCGCGCAGCACCCAGGCGACACCCGCCGGGTACGCGGCCCACCCGTCGACGGTGCCGGGCGTCAGGTCGGCGATCTTGAGCTCGCCGGAGCGCTGGATCTGGCCGTCGTCGCCGAGGGTGGCCACGGACAGGACGCCGTCCTCGCGGGGCGACGCCGCCGCGGCCAGGCGGTGCGGCAGGGCGAACGGCAGCACGAAGCCGTCGTTGTAGTCGGTGTGCTCACCGATCAGGTTGACCCGGCCCGGCGCCGACCACACCCCGGCCGGCTCGACGCCGTGCACGGTGCGGAACGCCGCCACGGCCTCCGAAGCGGGGCTCATCGGGCCTGCGCCAGGACGGCGTGCAGCGCGGAGCTGGCGACCTGGGCGGTGGTGTCCCCGCCGGTGACCTCGATGGTGCTGCCATTGGCCTTGCCGACGGTGACCGTGCCGCCCGGCACGATGCCGACCGACTTGAGCTCGGTCATCAGCGACTCGTCCAGCTGGACGTGCTCGGCGATGCGCCGGATCTCGACGCGGCCGCCGCCGGTGCGGGCGAACTCGTCGAGCCGGACCAGGTCGGCCTCCGCCGGCGGCGCGGGATCGCCGTCGCCCAGCTTGTCCAGGCCGGGGATCGGATTGCCGTAGGGGGACGTGGTGGGGTGGTCGAGCAGCTTGACCAGCTTGCGCTCGACGGCTTCGCTCATCACGTGCTCCCACCGGCACGCCTCGTTGTGCACGTGCTCCCACTCGAGCCCGATCACGTCGACGAGGAGACGCTCGGCCAGGCGGTGCTTGCGCATCACCGCGATGGCCAGCTCACGACCGTGGTCGGTCAGCTGGAGGTGGCGGTCGTCGGCGACCACGACCAGCCCGTCGCGCTCCATCCGGGCGACGGTCTGGCTCACGGTCGGGCCGCTCTGCTGGAGGCGCTCGGCGATACGGGCGCGCAGCGGGACGACACCCTCTTCTTCAAGCTCGTAGATGGTACGCAAGTACATCTCGGTGGTGTCGATGAGATCGTTCACGCTGTCCCCTTCGTCCGCGTCGCTCATCGTAGTCGTTCACCGGGGCAGCGGCGGGGGGCCTGGGGATAACAACTCGCCGGTGGGGGATATGTCCGCACCCCGGCGCGGCCGGCGGGGCGATCGCTGGAAGATGGGAGGCATGCGTCCGCTGATCAGCACCACCGACCTCGCCGCCGCGCTGGCCGGCCCGGCCGGGGACCGGCCCGTCGTCCTCGACGTCCGCTGGCGGCTCACCGGCCCGCCCGGCGCCGACTCCTACCGCGAGGGCCACGTGCCCGGCGCGGTCTTCACCGACCTCGACCGCGTGCTCGCGGGCGAGCCGGGCGAAGGGGGCCGGCACCCGCTGCCCGACCCCGCCGACCTGCAGCGCGACCTCCGCGCGGCCGGCGTGCGGGCCGACGCGCCGGTGGTGGTCTACGACGACGCCGACGGCTCGGTGGCCGCGCGGGCGTGGTGGCTGCTGCGCTGGGCCGGGCACGACGAGGTCGCGGTCCTCGACGGCGGTTACGCGGCGTGGACCGCCGAGGGGCACCCCGTCGACACCGAACCGGCCCGGCCGGAACCGGGGGACCTCACGGTCCGGCCGGGCGGGATGCCGGTGCTCGACGCCGACGAGGCCGCCGCGCTGGCCCGCGACGGCCTGCTGCTCGACGCCCGCGCCACCCCGCGCTACACCGGCGAGACCGAGCCGGTCGACCCGCGGGCCGGGCACATCCCGGGCGCGGTGAACGCCCCGTTCGCGGCCCACACCGGCGCCGACGGCCGCTGGCGGACGCCGGCGGAGCTGGCGGGCCGGTTCGCGGACCTGGGCCTGCGCCCCGGCGAGCCGGTCGGCGCGTACTGCGGCTCGGGGGTGACAGCCAGCTCGGTCGTGCTGGCGCTGGAACTCGCCGGGCACTCGGGCGCCGGCCTGTACGCGGGCTCGTGGTCCCACTGGTCCCGCGACCCGAAGCGCCCGGCGGCGACGGGCACCCTCCCCGGCTGAGCCGCCGAGACACGGTGGTCTTCCTGGCCTCACGCGGTCAGCGCCGGACCGATCAGGGAGACCACCAGGTCCGGATCCTCCAGGTGGACGTCGTGGCCGGTGGCGGTCTCGCACAGCCGGAACGTCGGAACCTCCGCCGCGACCGACCGCAGCTCGGCGAGCGTCCAGCGCTCGTACGCGAGCCAGGCGTCCTGCGCCTCCTCCGGCAACAGACCGGCCATCGACCGGGTCCCGCGGGTCACCACCAGCGGTCCCCGGGCCCGCCGGTACGCCGCGAACAGGTCCAGCGCGTCGATCGCCGCCATGACCGCGCGGAAATCCTCGTCGAGACCGGTGGCCATGGCGGTCAACGCGGCCCGGACCACCCGATGCCCGGCCACCGGGTCCGCCAGTCCCGCGTAGCAGGCCGGGGACGTCGGGTTGCCGTGGCCGTCGAAGTTCAGGGCGAGCGGACAGTCGGCGGCCCCGGCCCAGAGCGTGGCGACCATGCCGCCCAGCGAATGTCCCGCGACCACCGGGCGGGTCAAGCCCAGCGCCGAGACGACCGCCGCGACGTCCGCGACCGCCGAGTCCCACGTCCAGGGCGCGGCCGGGGTCGAGCCGTGCCCGCGCAGGCCGAGCGTCACCGGGCGGGCGCCGAGCGCGCGCAACCGGGCCACCACCGGGTCCCAGTCGGCGCTGTCGCGGTCGCCGCCGTGGAGAAGGACCACCGGGGCTCCGCGGCCGCCGTGGTCGGTCACGTGCAGGGGTACCGAACCGGAGAAGATCACGGCGCGGAGCGAACCAGGACCGGCCCGTTCCGGTCCACGGATTTCCGCGATCGGCACTAGAGTCGGCGGTATGTCGCCTGCCGTGGTGTGGGATTCCGCTCTGCTGGGTTACGACCTGGGCGGGGAGCACCCGTTCAACCCCGTCCGGCTGGAGCTCACCGTCCGGCTGGCCACCGAGCTCGGCGTGCTCGACGGCGTCGAGCTGCTCGTCCCGACGAACGCCGGAGACGAGGAGCTCCTCCGCGTCCACGCGCCCGAGTACCTCGCCGCCGTGCGGGAGGCGCCGCTGGCCGGCTGGGATGTCGGGCACGGGCTCGGCACCGCCGACAACCCCGTCTTCTCCGACATGCACGACGCCTCCGCCCTCGTCGTCGGCTCGACGCTGCTGGCCGCCCGCAAGATCGCCGAGGGCGAGGCCACCCGCGCGGTCAACATCGCCGGCGGCCTGCACCACGCGATGCGCGACCAGGCGGCCGGGTTCTGCGTCTACAACGACTGCGCCGTCGCCATCTCCTGGCTGCTCGACCACGGCTTCGAGCGGATCGCCTACATCGACACCGACGTCCACCACGGCGACGGCGTGCAGGCCGCGTTCTACGACGACCCCCGCGTCCTCACGATCTCGATGCACCAGCACCCCTTCACGCTCTGGCCGGGCACCGGCTACTCGGCCGAGACGGGCCGGGGGAAGGCCGAGGGCACCGCGGTCAACGTGCCGCTGCCGCCCCGCACCCGGGACCCCGGGTGGCTGCGCGCGTTCACCGCCGTCGTCCCGTCACTCCTGGCCGACTTCGAGCCGCAGCTGCTGTTCACGCAGTGCGGCGTCGACTCCCACGAGGAAGACCCCCTGGCTGATCTGTCGCTGTCAGTCGACGGGCACCGCACCATCTACACCACCTTGCGGAACCTCGCCGAGACGTACGCGGGCGGCAAGTGGATCGCCGTCGGCGGGGGCGGGTACCAGCTGATCCGCGTCGTCCCGCGGTCGTGGACGCACCTGATCGCCACCGTCCTCGACCGGGACATCGACCCCGCGACGCCGTTGCCGCCCGGCTGGGTGTCGACGGTGGGCAAGGCCGCCCCGCACGCCGAGCTGCCGCGGGCGATGACCGACGACCGCGACACGGAGTTCAAGCCGTGGGGCGACGGCGAGGACGACCCGGTCGACGTCGCCGTCCGGGACACGCGCCGTGCCGTCTTCCCCTCGCACGGCTTGGATCCGGACGACCCCAGGGACTGATCATGGCCGGACGGGACCCCTTCGACTACCCCCGCGACTGGGAGGCCGACGTCGTGCTGTCCGACGGCGGCACCGTCCACCTGCGGCCGATCGTCCCGACCGACGCCGGCAGCCTGGTCGCCTTCCACGGGCGGCTGTCGGAGCGCACCCGGTACCTGCGTTACTTCGGCGCCTACCCGCGGATCCCGGAGAGGGACCTGAAGCGGTTCTCCACGGTCGACCACCACGACCGGGTCGCGTTCGCCGCGTTCCTGGGCGACGACATCGTCGCGGTCGGCCGGTACGAACGGCTCGACGACGGGCCGTCGGCGGAGGTCGCCTTCGTCGTCAGCGACGCGCACCAGGGCCGCGGGCTCGGCTCGATCCTGCTCGAACACCTCGCCGCGGCCGCGTCGGAGTGCGGGCTGCGCCGGTTCGTCGCCGAGGTGCTCGCCGAGAACGCCGCCATGGTGCGCGTCTTCCGCGACGCCGGCTACCAGGTCAGCCGCGAGATCGAGGAGGGCGTGCTGCACCTGGAGTTCGACATCGATCCGACCGACGAGTCACTGGCCGTGGCCCGCTCGCGGGAGCAGGCGGCCGAGGCCCGCAGCGTGCACAACCTGCTGCACCCCCGCTCGGTCGCGGTGATCGGCGCGTCCACCGAGCCGGGCAAGGTCGGCCACGTCGCCTTCGCGAACCTCTTGGCCGCCGCGTTCACCGGCACCGTCTACCCGGTCAACGCGGAGCACCGCTCGGTCCGCGGCGTCCGCGCGTACCCGTCGGTGCTGGAGATCCCGGACCCGGTCGACCTGGCGCTGGTCGCGGTGCCCGCCGAAGCCGTCGAGTCCGTTTTGGACGCTTGCCTGGCGAAGGGCGTCAAGACGCTGCTGATCGTCTCCGGCGGGTTCGCCGAGTCGGGGCCGCGCGGCCTGTACGCCGAGCTGCGGCTGGTCGGTGAGGCGCGGGCGCACGGCATGCGCGTGGTCGGCCCGAACGCGCTCGGCGTGCTGAACACCGCGCCCGGCGTCCGGCTGAACGCGACGCTCGCCCCGCGGCTGCCCGGCCGCGGGCGTACCGGGTTCTTCTGCCAGTCCGGCGCGCTGGGCACCGCGATCCTCGCCGACGCCGAGGCGCGCGGCCTCGGCCTGTCGACGTTCGTCTCGGCCGGCAACCGCGCCGACGTGTCCGGCAACGACCTGCTCCAGTACTGGGAGACCGACCCGGACACCGATCTGGTGCTGCTGTACCTCGAGTCTTTCGGCAACCCGCGCAAGTTCGCGCGGCTGGCCAGGAGACTCGCGCGGACGAAGCCGATCGTCGCGGTGAAGTCGGGGCGGCACGCGGTCCGCCCGCAGCTGGCGGCGACGTCGACGGAGATCGACGAGGCCAGCGTCCAGGCGCTGTTCGAGCAGGCGGGTGTCGTGCGGGTGGAGTCGCTGGCGCAGCTGTTCGACACCGCGCTCGTGTTCGCCCACCAGCCGCTGCCCGACGGCCCGCGGGTGGCGATCGTCGGCAACTCCAGCGCCATCGGGCTGCTGGCCGCCGACACCGCGCGGATGCAGGGCCTGCGGCTGGCGTCCGACCCGGTGGACGTCGGCCCGCAGGCCGGGCCGGACGACTTCGCCAAGGCCGTCGGTGAGGCCCTCACCTCGCCGGACACCGACGCGCTGGTCGTCGTGTTCGTCCCGCCGGTGGCGATCCCCGGCACCGCGTACGCGCGCGCCCTGCGGGAGACCGTCGTCGAACTGGGACAGCGCAAGCCGATCGTCTCGACGTTCCTCGCCGCCGAAGGGGTGCCCGACGAACTCGCCGTCCTTTCCGGCGACGGCGTGCCGACGCGCGGGTCGATCCCGTCGTACCCGAGCCCGGAACGCGCGGTGAGCGCCCTCGCCAGGGTCATCCGCTACGCGGCGTGGCGGCAGCGTCCGCAGGGCACGCTGGTGCAGCCGTCCGGGATCCACACCGAGCAGGCGCAGGTGATCGTGCGCGAGCTCCTGGAAACCGAAAGCGGCAAGACGACGCTGCTCTCGGACACCGACGTCGTGCGGTTGCTGGGCTGCTACGGCATCGACGTGGTCCCGTTCCGCGTGGTGTCCACTGTGGACGAAGCGGTCGCGGCGGCGGCCGAGCTGGGCTACCCGGTGACGCTCAAGGCGGTCGACGAACGGCTGCGCGGCCGGCCCGACCTCGCGGGCGTCCGGCTCGACCTGTCTTCCGGCGACTCGGTGCGCACCGCGTACTCGACGCTGCGGGAAATCTCCGGCGACGACGACGTGTACGTCCAGCGGATGGCCCCGAAGGGCCTGTCGTGCGTGATCGGGCTGCAGGACGACCCGTCGTTCGGCACGCTCGTCTCGTTCGGGCTGTCCGGCCTGGTCAGCACGCTGCTGGGGGACCGCGCCTACCGCGCGGTGCCGGTCACCGACGTCGACGCGGCCACGCTGCTGCGCGAGCCGCGGACGGCGCCGCTGCTCACCGGCTACCGCGGCGACGAGCCCGCCGACCTCGCCGCGCTGCAGGACATGGTGCTGCGCGTGGCCGCGCTGGCGGAGGACAACCCGGAGGTGCGGTCGCTCGTGCTGGATCCGATCCTGGCGTCGCCGGACGGCGCCTTCGTCGCCAACGCCCGCCTGGTGCTGGGGCCGCCGCCGTCGCGGCCCGACACCGGCCCGCGACGGCTGCGCGCGATCAACCCCCTCGACTGACATGTCCGCGCTGACCGAGCTGCTGAACCGGCACGTCGACCCGGCCGACCTGCCGGGCGCGGTCGCGCTCGTGGCACACGGCGACCAGGTCGAGGCGGCGGCCGCCGGGTCGGCCGACGCCGGCGGCACGGTCCCGATGGCGCGGGATTCGCTGTTCCGCATCGCGTCGCTCACCAAGCCGATCGTGGCCGCGGCCGTCCTGCTGCTCGTCGACGAAGGCGAACTGGCCCTGGACGACCCGGTGGCGCGGTGGCTGCCGGAGCTGGCGTCGCCGGTGGTCGTCCGGACGCCCGCCGGGCCGGTCGACGACGTCGTGCCCGCCGTCCGCCCGATCACCGTGCGCGACCTGCTGACCTTCCGCTGCGGGTACGGCCTCGCGGCGGACATGACGCTGCCCGCGGTCGACCTGCTGCTCCAGGTGGTGGGTCACCCGGCCGCGGCGCCGCGGGCCCTGCCGCCGGACGAGTGGCTGGCGGCGCTGGCGCAGGTGCCGCTGCTGTACCAGCCGGGCAAGGCGTGGCTCTACGACACGGGCTCGGACCTGCAGGGCGTGCTGATCGCGCGGGTGTCGGGCCGTCCGCTGCCGGAGTTCCTGGCGGAGCGGCTGTTCGAGCCGCTGGGCATGGCCGACACCGGGTTCGCCGTGCCGACCGCGGCGCTGGGCCGGTTCACCGGCGCGTACCGCCGCGGCGAGGAGGGGCTCCGGCTGATCGACTCGCCGGAGGGCCGGTGGAGCAGCCCGCCGCCGTTCCCGTCCGGTGCGGCGGGGCTCGTGTCGACGGCCGACGACCTGCTCACGTTCGCCCGGTTCCTGCTGGCCGAAGGCACGGCGGCGGGCCGGCGGCTGCTGACGCCGGAGTCGGTGCACCGGATGACCACCGACCACCTGACGCCGTCCCAGCGGGCGGCCGCGCGGGTGTTCCTGCACGGCCAGGGCTGGGGCTACGGCGGTTCGGTCGACGTCGAGGCGAAGGAACCCTGGCAGGTGCCGGGCCGCTACGGCTGGATCGGCGGCGCGGGCACGGCCGCGCACCTGGTCCCGGCGACCGGCACGGTCACGGTGCTGCTCACGCAGGTCGAACTGACGGGCCCGGAACCTACCCCGCTGATGCGCGAATTCTGGACCTACGCGGCAAAGCCGTGAATGTCGCATTGAGGGACTCTATGTCCCTCAATGCGACATTCACGGCTTTTGGCACTACGGAGCGGAGGCGAGCTGGTCGCCCAGGGCGAGGAGTTGCGGGGTGGCCGGGCCCAGCAGGAACTCCAGGCGTTTCGCCGCCGTGAAGTAGCGGTGCACCACGTGGTCGACGTCGATGCCGACGCCGCCGTGGACGTGGACCGTCGTGTGGGCCACCCGGTGGCCCGCCTCGGCCGCCCAGAACTTGGCCGTCGCCACCGCTTCCGTCGCCGGCAGATCGGACGTCAGCCGCCACGCCGCCTGCAATGCCGTCAGCCGGACGGCCTCCACGTCAACATAGGCGTCCGCGAGGCGCTGGCGGACCGCCTGGAACCCGCCGATGACGTGGTCGAACTGCTTGCGCTCGCGCGCGTACGCCGCGGTCAGCTCCAACGCCTTCTCGACCACGCCGAGCTGCTGCGCGCACACCCCCACGGTCCCGCGCAGGCGCAGCCACTCGCCGATGTCGCCCAGCGAAGTCCCCGGCACGCCGGACAGCTCGAGCAGCGCCGCGTCCGCGTGGTCGGTCGTCTGCTGCGGCCGCACCGTGACGCCGGGAGCGGAAGCGTCGACCAGGAAGACCTCGCCGGAAGCCGCCACGAGGAACCCGTGGGCGAACGCGCCGAAGTGCACCGCGGACTGCGAGCCCGAAAGCACTCCCTCCGAAGCGGTGAAGCCGGACAGCGCCACCGCCAGAACGCGTTCTCCGCGCAGGACCGGCAGGACCCAGCGGTCCACCAGGTCCGGGGTGCCGAACTCCGCCAGCGCGGACGCCGCCATCGTGATCGACGGCAGGTAGGGGATCGCCGCCACCTCGCGGCCGATCTCGGTGAGCACCGCGCACTGTTCCAGCAGCCCGAACCCGCCGCCGCCGAGCGCGGACGGCAGGGCCGCGTCGAGCACGCCCGCCTGGCCGAGCGCCCGCCACAGGGGAGTGTCGAAGCCGCCCGTGCCGTGCGGGTCGTGGGTGACCTTGTCGGCCAGGATCCGCCGGGTCAGCGCGGCGAGCTCGGCCGACGCTTCCGAGGGGGTGAAGTCCATGAACGCTCCTAGCGCGTGACGGGCAGGCCGAGGGCGGTGGCGGCGATCATGTCCCGCTGGATCTCGTTGGTGCCGCCGCCGAAGGTGAGGATCAGCGCCGATCGGTGCAGCCGTTCGATCCGCCCGGCCAGCAGCGCGCCCGGTGAGCCCTCGCGGACGACGGCCGCCGCGCCGAGCACCTCCATCAGCAGCCGGTAGGCCTCGATCACGAACTCCGTGCCGTACACCTTCGTCGCCGACGCCTCGGCCGGGCCGAGCTCGCTCGCCACGGCCGCCCACGCGATCCGCCAGTTCCGCAGCTTCAGGTACTCCGCGCCCGCGTGCACCCGCGCCAGGTGCAGCCGCACCCATTCGGTGTCGATCACGCGGCGGCCGTCCGGCTGTTTCGTGCGCTTCGCCCAGTCCAGCACGTCGGCCAGTGCCTTGCGGACCGGTGCCGCCGACGTCAGCGCGACACGCTCGTGGTTGAGCTGGTTGGTGATCAGCGGCCAGCCCGCGTTCTCCTCGGCGACGCGCGCCGACACCGGCACCCGCACGCTGTCGTAGTAGGTCGCGCTGGTGCCGGCGCCGGCCACGGTGTGCACCTTGGTCCACGAGAACCCGGGCGACGACGTCGGCACGACGAGGATCGACAGGCCCCGGTGCTTCTTCGCCGCCGGGTCGGTCCGGACCGCGAGCCAGACGTAGTCGGCGTACTCGATCAGGCTGGTCCACATCTTCTGGCCGGTGACGACGTACTCGTCGCCGTCGCGCTCGGCCCGCGTCCGCAGCGACGCGAGGTCGGTGCCGGCCTCCGGCTCGGAGTAGCCGATCGAGAAGTGCAGCTCGCCGGCGGCGATCTTCGGCAGGTAGAACGCCTTCTGCTCGTCGGTGCCGTAACGCATGATCGTGGGCCCGACGGTGTTGACGGTGAGGAAGGGGACCGGCACCCCGGCGACGGCCGCCTCGTCGGTGAAGACGAGCTGGTCGAGCATCGGCCTGCCCTGCCCGCCGTACTCGCGCGGCCAGCCCAGCGCGAGCCAGCCGTCCTTGCCCAGCTGCCGGACGATTTCCTTGTACGCCAGGCCATCGCCGTACTCGCCGCCGCCCGACCGGAGGCCTTCCCGCCGGTCGGGCGTCATCAGCTCGGCGAAGTACTCCCGAAGCTCCGCGGCCAGCGCGCGCTGCTCCGGCGTGTAGTCGATCCGCACCCGTCACCTCGATCCGGCGTTACACTAGAACCTGTTCTAGTTGTACCAGTACTCACGCGGCGGAGGAAGCATGGAGATCGGCGTCGATCGTTCGCTCTGCGAGGCGAACGCGGTGTGCGTGGGATTCGCGCCGGACGTCTTCGACCTCGACGACGACGAAGAACTCGTCATCCAACCGGGCCCGGTGCCGAACGACCAGGTAGAACGTGTTTCTGATGCGATCAAGGGATGCCCGAAGAACGCCCTGTTCGTCACTGGTTAGCGCCGTTCACCCAAAGGCTTGATCTGAACGAGAACAGATTCTACTGTAGGCGCGAGATCCAGGACTCGACGAGGAGGCCTAGCGGTGACCCTGACCGGCAGGACAGCGATCGTCACGGGCGCCGGCGCGGGGCTGGGACGGGCCGAAGCGCTCGCCTTGGCCGCGCGAGGCGCCACGGTCGTCGTCAACGACATCACCGAAGCCAAGGACGTCGTCGGTGAGATCGAAGCGGCCGGCGGCAAGGCGGTCGCGGTCGCCGGGGACGTCGGGGAGCGGGCCACCGCCGACGCGCTCGTGAGCGCCGCCCTCGACCTCGGCGGGCTCGACATCGTGGTCAACAACGCGGGCGTGGTCCGCGACCGGATGCTGTTCTCGATGTCCGACGACGACTGGGACACCGTCGTCCGGGTCCACCTGCGCGGGCACTTCCTGTTGTCCCGCAACGCCGCGAAGCACTGGCGCGACAGGTCCAAGGCGGCGGGCGCGCCGGTGTACGGGCGGCTCGTGAACACGGCGTCGGAGGCGTTCCTCCTGGGTTCGCCCGGCCAGCCCAACTACGCCGCGGCGAAGGCGGGCATCACCGCGCTCACGATGTCGGCCGCCCGCGGCCTGGCCAAGTACGGCGTCCGCGCGAACGCGATCTGCCCGCGCGCGCGGACGGCGATGACCGAGGGCGTGTTCGGCGCCGCCCCTGCCGACGGCGCCGATCCGCTCTCGGTCGAGCACGTCGCCCCGTTCGTCGCCTACCTCGCCTCGCCGGCGGCCGAGCACGTCAACGGCCAGGTGTTCGTCGTGCACGGCGGCACGGTCGCGCTGGTCGAACCACCCCGGGTCGAGCGGCGCTGGCGTCTCGACGAGCTCGAAACGTCGGTCAGCGCGTTCTTCGCCGGGCGCGACCCCGGCCGGATGTTCGCCACCCCCGAGATCCTGGAGGAAACGTGAGGCTGGACGGGAAGATCGCGCTGATCACCGGCGCGGCGCGCGGACAGGGCGAGGCGGCCGCACGGGCCTTCGTCGCCGAGGGCGCGCGGGTGGTGATCGCCGACATCCTCGACACCGAGGGCAAGCAGCTCGCCGCCGATCTCGGCGAGAACGCCGTCTACCAGCACCTCGACGTCGGCGACGAGGACGGCTGGGCGGCCGCGGTCGAGCGGGTGACCACCGAGTTCGGCGCGCCGAACGTGCTGGTCAACAACGCCGGGATCCTGCACTTCTCCGAGCTCGGCAAGACGACGCTCGCCGACTACGAGCGGGTCATCCGGGTGAACCAGATCGGGGCGTTTCTCGGGATGCGTTCGGTCGTTGAACCGATGACCGCCGCCGGCGGTGGCTCCATCGTCAACGTGTCCTCTGTGGAGGGTCTGGCCGGGATGCCGTACCTCGTCGCCTACACCGCGAGCAAGTTCGCGATCCGCGGCATGACCAAGGTCGCCGCGATGGAGCTCGGCAAGAAGCACATCCGCGTCAACTCGGTGCACCCCGGCGCGATCGACACCAAGATGGTCGAGACCGCGGCGGGCGGGCAGAAAGTCGACATGTCGTATGTCGGGAAAAAGGTCGCCCTCCGGCGGGTCGGGCAGCCCGAGGACGTCGCCAAGCTGGTGTTGTTCCTGGCCAGCGACGAAAGCTCGTACTGCACGGGAGCGGAGTTCGTGGCCGACGGCGGGGCGACCGCGACCCACGCCCTCAACTTCTGAAGGAGCTTGAGTAAACACCGCTAACCAAAAGCGGGAACCGGGTGTGGAGAAGACTCGGAGGTCAATGACGACTTACTGGGAGGTGCGATGGGCGGCAACACCGGCACGCTCCCGGGAACCGCGGCCCTGACGCAGGTCGGCCGGCTCGCGACGCTTTCGTGGGAGGTCCTGCGCGCGATCTTCAAGCGCCCCTTCCAGACCCGCGAGTGGATCCAGCAGTGCTGGTTCTTCGCCAGCGTCACCATTCTGCCGACCGCGCTGGTGGCCATCCCGTTCGGCGCGGTGATCGCGCTGCAGCTCGGTTCGCTGACCGCGCAGATCGGCGCCCAGTCGTTCACCGGCGCGGCCAGCGCGCTCGCCATCGTGCAGCAGGCCAGCCCGCTGATCACCGCGCTGCTGGTCGCGGGCGCCGGCGGCAGCGCGGTGTGCGCGGACATCGGCGCGCGCAAGATCCGCGAAGAGATCGACGCCATGGAAGTCCTCGGCGTCAACCCGATCCAGCGCCTCATCGTGCCGCGGGTGCTCGCCGCGATGGTGGTTTCGGTGCTGCTCAACGGCTTGGTCAGCGTGGTCGGCGTGCTCGGCGGGTACTTCTTCAACGTCGTCCTGCAGGGCGGCACGCCCGGCGCGTACCTGGCCAGCTTCAACGCGCTGGCCCAGGTGCCGGACCTCTGGGTCAGCGAGATCAAGGCGCTGCTGTACGGCTTCGTCGCCGGCGTCGTCGCGGCGTTCCGCGGGCTGAACCCGGCGGGCGGGCCGAAAGGCGTCGGCGACGCCGTCAACCAGGCCGTCGTGATCACGTTCCTGCTGCTGTTCCTGATCAACGTCGTGCTCACCGCGATCTACCTGCGGATCGTCCCGCCGAAGGCCATGTGATGACGGCGGAACCCCTCGACCACGACCGGACGCTCGAGTACCTCGCGCGTCCCGGGCAGAGCCTGGAAGGCCTCGGCAAGCAGCTCGCGTTCGCCGCGAAAGCGCTCGCTTGGTCGCCGCGCACGATCCGGCGCTACAGCCGGGAAACGCTGCGGCTGCTCACCGAAGTCTGCTTCGGCACCGGCGGGCTCGCGGTGATCGGCGGGACGCTCGGCGTGATGATCGGGATGACGATGTTCACCGGCCTCATCGTCGGCCTGCAGGGCTATTCCGCGCTGAACCAGCTCGGCACGGCCGCGCTCACCGGCTTCATCTCCGCCTACTTCAACACGCGCGAGGTCGCGCCGCTCTCGGCGGGACTCGCCCTGAGCGCGACCGTCGGCTGCGGCTTCACCGCCCAGCTCGGCGCGATGCGGATCTCCGAGGAGATCGACGCCCTCGACGTGATGGGTGTGCCGAGCATGCCGTACCTGGTGACGACCCGGGTGCTGGCCGGGGTCGCGGCGGTGATCCCGCTGTACGCGGTCGGTCTGCTCTCGAGCTACCTCGCGTCCCGCCAGATCACCATCTGGCTCTACGGCCAGTCCGCGGGCACCTACGACCACTACTTCACGCTGTTCCTGCCACCCGGCGACGTCCTGTGGTCGTTCGGGAAGGTGATCGTGTTCAGCGTGCTCGTGATCCTGTCCCATTGTTATTACGGCTACCACGCGAGCGGCGGTCCGGCCGGGGTCGGCGTCGCGGTGGGCCGCGCGGTGCGGACGTCGATCGTGCTGATTTCCGTGCTCGACTTCTTCCTCAGCCTGGCGATCTGGGGGGCGAACACCACGGTGAGGATTTCCGGATGAGGCGTGAGCTCTGGCAGCGGCTCCGGTACCAGGTACTGGGGCTGGCTTTCCTGCTCGTCGCCGCGCTGTTCATCGCGTCCACGCTGGCCGTCTACAACAAGGCCTTCACGCCGGTGACGCTCGTGAAACTCGAAACCGACCGCGTCGGCAGCCAGCTGCGCACCGGCGGCGACGTCAAGGTCCGCGGCATGATCGTCGGCGAAGTCCGGTCCGTGCTGGCGAAGGGCGACCACGCCGAGTTGGAGCTGGCCCTCGACCCGGACAAGACCAACGTCATCCCGAAGAACGTCTCCGCGCGGCTGCTGCCGAAGACACTCTTCGGCGAGCGGTATGTCGCTCTGCAGCTGCCGGACAAGAAGGACCGGCCGATCGAGGCGGGCGACGTCATCCCGCAGGACCGCACAAGCGCCGCGATCGAGCTGCAGAAGGTGCTCGACGACGTGATGCCGCTGCTGCAGGCGGTGCAGCCGGAAAAACTGTCGAGCACGCTCACCGCGGTGGCCACCGCGCTCGACGGCCGCGGCAAGCAGCTCGGCCAGACCCTCGCGCAGCTGTCGGACTACCTCGGCGAGCTGAACCCGTCGCTGCCGGACATCAAGGCCGACATCACCGGCCTGGCGAACGTCGCGAACACCTACGACAAGGCCGCGCCGGATCTGCTGCAGGCGCTGTCGGACCTGACCACCACGAGCCGGACGATCGTCGACCAGCGCGCGCAGCTGAGCGATCTCTACGCCACGGTGACCGCGGCGTCGGTGGACCTCACGAGCTTCCTGCAGGTCAACAAGGACAACCTGATCCGGCTCACCACGGCGATCCAGCCGACGCTGGACGTGCTCGCCAAGTACGCGCCCGAGTACCCCTGCCTGATGCGGCAGCTGGCCGAGTCCGTGCCGCGGGCGGAGCTGGCGTTCGGCAAGGGCACCGCGCACCCGGAGGTCAGCCGGGTCACCATCGAGTTCGCCGCCAGCCGTGGCAAGTACCTGCCCGGCGTCGACGAGCCGAAGTACGAGGACAAGCGCGGGCCGCGCTGCTACCCGAGCGTCCCGCACCCCGGGGTGTGGCCGCAGTACCCGCCCGACGGCCCGATCGAGGACGGCTCCAGCAAGCCCGCGCCGCCGAAGGTCCCGGACGGCAGCCTCCCCGGCCCGATCACGGCCGGCGGCAGCGCGATCGGCGGGTCCGGCACCATCGTCGGCTCGGCCGACGAGTCGGACCTGATCGCCCTGCTCGCGTCGCCGGCGCTGGGCGCCCGGCCGGACCAGGTGCCCGGCTGGGCGGGCCTGCTCGTCGGGCCGCTCTACCGCGGAGCGGAGGTGGAGCTCAAGTGAGGACTTTCGTTCCGTCACTGGTGAAGCTGGCGGTGTTCGCCGTCGTCACCGTGCTGCTCACCGGGATCCTGGCGGCCACCATCGCGAACACGAACTTCGGCGAAACCTCGGGCTACCTGGCGAAGTTCACCGACGCGTCCGGGCTCAAGGAGGGCGACGACGTCCGCATCGCCGGCGTCAAGGTCGGCCAGGTCGACACGATCGCGGTGGTCGAAGGCGAGCGGAACCTCGCCGAGGTGCGGTTCGACGTCGAGCACGCCTACCGGCTGCCGGAGACGGTGACCGCGACGATCAAGTACCGCAACCTCGTCGGGCAGCGCTACCTCGCGCTCGGCACCGACGTCCCGGGCGACCGCGCGCTGCCCGACGGCGGCACGATCCCGCCCGAGCGCACCAAGCCCGCGTTGAACCTCACCGTGCTGTTCAACGGCTTCAAGCCGCTGTTCAAGGCGTTGAGCCCGAAGGACGTCAACCAGCTCTCCGCGGAGATCATCAGTGTGTTCCAGGGCGAGGGCGGCACGATCACCAGCCTGCTGCGGCACACCGCGTCGCTCACCACGGCGATCGCGAGCAAGGACCAGGTGATCGGCCAGGTGATCGCCAACCTCAACACCGTGCTCGGCACGGTCAACGCCCGCGGCCCGCAGCTCGGCGACCTCATCGAACAGACCCAGAAGCTGGTCAGCGGCCTGGCCGAGCAGCGCAAGCCGATCGGCGACGCGGTCAGCGCGCTCGGCGACCTCGCCGTGTCGACCACCGGGCTGCTGGCCGACGCGCGCCCGGCGCTGAAGGACGACATCGCCCAGCTCGGCGTGCTGTCGCAGAACCTCGGCGACTCGGGCGTGCTGCTCAACCACCTGCTCGAGGTGCTGCCGGGCAACCTGCAGAAGTTCACCCGGACCCTGAGCTACGGCAGCTGGTTCAACTACTACCTGTGCGGGATCACCGGCACCATCGGCATTTCCTCGCTCGACATCACGCTGCCGATCATTCCCATTCCCGGCACTCAGCGCGCGGAAAGGTGTGGCCCATGAGTCGGTTGGGGGGTCCAGGGGGGCTTGCCCCCCGGCCGGGGTCTGGGGCTAGGCCCCAGAGGACATGGAAGCCGCTGAAGGATCGCAACCAGGCCGCGGTCGGCGCGGTCGCGCTCGTGCTGATCGTGCTCGTCACGGCCACGACGTACTTCTCCGACCAGCTCCCGTTCTTCGGCAACGGCACGACGTATTCGGCGTACTTCGGCGAGTCCGCCGGGCTGGCGGCGGACAACGAGGTCGAGGTCGCCGGCGTCAAGGTCGGCACGGTGTCGTCCGTGAAGCTGGCCGGCAAACAGGTGCTCGTTCGCTTTCGGGTCAAGGACGTCCGGGTCGGCGACGCGACCACGGCGTCGATCGAAATCAAGACGCTGCTGGGGGAGAAGTACCTGGCGCTCGATCCGAAGGGCGGCGGCGCGCAGGAACCGAACTCGACCATTCCGCAGGCCCGCACGCGCACGCCGTTCCAGCTGCAGGACGCCTTCGAACAGCTGTCGACGACGGTCGGCGACATCGACACGACTCAGCTGGCGGACAGCTTCAACGCCCTGTCCGACAGCCTCAAGGACAGCCCGCAGTACCTGAAGGACACGCTGACCGGGTTGTCGTCGCTGGCCAAAACCGTGTCCTCCCGCGACGCCGACCTGCACGCGCTGCTGGCCAACACCAGCCAGGTGTCCAAGACGCTGTCGGACCGCAACGCCCAGCTCCAGCGCGTGATCAGCGACGGCAACCTGCTGCTCACCGAACTGCAGAACCGCAGGGCCGCGATCCACGCGCTGCTCACCGGCACCCAGCAGCTGTCGCAGCAGCTGACCGGGCTCGTCGCGGACAACCGCGCCCAGCTGAAGCCGACGCTGGACAAGCTCGGGAAGGTGACCGACATCCTGCACCGCAACCAGGGGAACCTCGACAAGAGCCTGCGGCTGATGGCGCCGTTCGCCCGGGTCGGCGCGAACGCCACCGGCAACGGCCGCTGGTTCGAGGGCTACCTGTGCGGGCTGCTGCCGCCGACGATCACCGCGGCCGGGCTGACCATCAACCCCGAAGGCTGCACCCCGCCGATCGCGGCGCCGAACCAGGGGGTGGGCGGCCGATGACCATCCGGACCTACCGCGGGCGCACCCTGGTGACGTGGCTGGCGTTCGCCTGCGTCGCCGCCCTGGTCGTCGCCGCCGGGCTGTACCTGGTCTTCCGGGAATCCGCCGGCACCAAGCTTTCGGCGTACTTCGGCAAGACCGTCGGGCTGTACGCCGGTTCGTCGGTGCGGGTGCTCGGCGTGCCGGTCGGCGAGGTCACCGACGTCACGCCACAGGGTGACGCGGTCCGCGTGGACATGCGGGTCGACGTCTCGCTGCCGGCCGACGTCGGCGCGGTCGTCGTCGCGCCGAGTCTGGTCAGCGACCGGTACGTCCAGCTCACCCCGGCCTACGACAGCGGGCCGGTCCTGGCCACCGGCACGGTGCTGCCGCGCGAGCGCACGGCCACGCCGGTGGAGCTGGACGACCTCTACTCGAGCCTGGACAAGCTGTCCACGGCGCTCGGCCCGAACGGCGCCAACAAGAACGGCGCGCTGTCCGGTGTCCTGGACACCGCCGCGAAGACCCTGACGGGCAACGGCGCTTCGCTGAACTCGACGGTCGGGCGGCTCGCCGACCTCGCCAAGACCCTCGACGGCTCGAAGGACGACCTGTTCTCGACGGTGGAGAACCTCAACTCGTTCACCGGCACGCTGGCCCAGAGCGACCAGCAGCTCGACGAGTTCTACGGGCGCGTCGCCGACGTCAGCCGGTTCCTCGCCGCGGATTCGTCCGAAGTCGGGGCCGCGCTGCGGTCGCTCGGGGGCGCGCTCGGCGACGTCCAGCAGTTCGTCAACGACAACAAGGCCGCCCTGGAGTCCAATGTGGACAAGCTGGCGTCGCTGTCGAAGGTCCTGGTCGACCAGCGCGCCGCGCTCGCCGAGGTGCTCGACATCGCGCCGACCGGCGCGACCAACTTCATCAACTCCTACGACGCGGCGTCGGGCACGATCGCCGTCCGCGACAACCTCAACGAGCTCACCCACCCGCCGATCCTCACCGTGTGCCGGCTGATCAGCTCGTTCACCCCCAAGGAAGTCCCGGACGCGCTGGGCGACATCTGCAAGCAGCTCGCCCCGGTCCTGGACGGCGCGCTGAAGCTGCCGTCGATCTCGCAGGTGCTCAACTCCCTGCAGACCGGCCAGCTCCCGCCGTTGCCGCTCCCGCTCGTCGACGTGATGGAACAGCTTTCGGGCGGTGCCAAGTGAACCGGCGGCAGCGGATCGCCGGCGCGCTGGCCGGCGTGCTCGTGCTGGCGGGCTGCAGCGACGGCGGGTTCAACGGCCTCTACGGCACGCCGCTGCCGGGCGGCGCCGACGTCGGCGACCACCCGTACCGCGTCACCGCGCTGTTCACCGACGTGCTCGACCTGGTGCCGCAGTCGAGCGTCAAGGTCAACGACGTGGCGGTCGGGCGGGTCGACAAAATCACGCTGACGCCGGACACCCGCTCGGCGCTGGTGGCGATGACCGTCGACGGCGACATCGCGCTGCCCGCCAACGCCCGCGCCGAACTGAAGCAGTCCAGTCTCCTGGGCGAGAAGTTCGTCGAGCTGAGCGTGCCCACGGCCGAGCCGGCCACCGGGAAACTGGGCGACGGCGGGCAGATCCCGCTCGGGCGCACCAACCGCAACCCCGAGGTCGAGGAGGTGCTCGGCGCGCTTTCGCTGCTGCTCAACGGCGGCGGCGTCGAGCAGATCCAGAAGATCAGCCACGAGCTCAACGACGCACTGTCCGGCAACGAACCGGAGATCCGCGCCCTGCTGTCCCGGGTGGACGAACTGGCCACGCAGCTCGACGGGCACAAGACCGAGATCCTGCGCGCCATCGACGGGCTCGGCAAGCTGTCGAAGACACTGACCGGCCAGACGCAGAACCTGACGAACGCGCTCGACCACCTCGCGCCCGGCCTGAAGGTCGTCACCGACCAGCGCGACCAGCTCGTGAGCATGCTGAACGCGCTGAACACGCTGTCCGGCGTCGCGGTCGACACCGTGACCCGGAGCCGTGACCAGCTCGTCGCGAACCTCAAGGCACTGCAGCCGACGCTGACCAAGCTCGGCGAAGCCGGGCAGAACCTGCCCACCGCGCTGCGGATCCTGCTCACCTACCCGTTCCCCGACTACGCGGGCAACGTGATCAAGGGCGACTACGCGAACGTCGAGGCGAACGTCAACCTCGACCTGGACACGCTGATCCGGAACTTCACGAACTCCTCGCAGCCGCCGATCGCGCTGCCTCAGGGCATCGGCGGCGGCCAGCAGGCCCCCGTCGCACCGCCCCTGCCGCTGCCCGACCTCGGTTCGGTCCCGCAGGCCGCGGGACCGAACCTGCTGGGCGGCCTGCTCGGCCTGCTCGGGGGTGGCCGGTGACCAGCCGCAAGATCCGCGTCCAGCTCTTCGCGTTCGTCGTCATCGCGGTGGTTTCGGTCGTCTACGCCGGCGGCCGGTACGCCGGGCTGGACCGGCTCTTCGGCAACCGCGGCTACGTCGTCACCGCGCAGCTGACCGACTCCGGCGGCATCTTCGTCAACTCCGAGGTCGCCTACCGCGGCGTCACGGTCGGGCGGGTCACGGCGATGACGCTCACCGAGCACGGCGTCGACGTCGCCCTCGACATCGACGCCGGCGCGCCGGACATCCCGGCCGACGCGCACGCCCAGGTGGCGAACCGGTCCGCGGTGGGGGAGCAGTTCGTCGACCTCCTCCCGCGGCACGACGGCGGCCCGTTCCTGCGGGACGGGTCGGTGATCACCGTGGACAGGACGTCGCTGCCGCCGTCGCCGGACACCGTGCTCGCGCACCTCGACGACCTCGTCGCGAGCGTGCACCCCGATTCGCTCCGGACGGTGGTCGACGAGACGTACGACGCGTTCGCGGGCACCGGACCGGAGCTGCAGCAGCTGCTCGACAGCACGGGCTCGCTGACCGCGGTGGCCGCGCAGTACGTCCCGCAGACGCGGGGACTCCTGCAGAACTCGCGGATCGTGCTCGACACCCAGCAGCGGCAGGCCGCGAACATCACCGACTTCGCGAGCGGGCTCCGCACGATCGCCGGGCAGCTCAAGACGTCCGATCCGGACCTGCGCCGGGTGATCGCGCAGGCGCCGCAGCTGGGCAGGCAGATCAGCGACGTGCTGGCCGCGTCCGGCACCGACCTGGGCGTGCTGTTCGCCAACCTGCTCACCACGGCGCAGATCACCACGTCCCGCAAGGACTCGATCGAGGAACTGCTGGTGGCGTACCCGATCATCTCGGCGTTCTCGCCGTCGACGTCCCCGGACGGCACGGGCCACCTCGGCGTGGTCCTCAACTTCTTCGACCCGGCTTCGTGCACGAAGGGCTACGAAGGGACGAAAGAGCGTCCCGCGAACGACACCAGCGAAGCGCCGGTGAACCTGAACGCCTACTGCGCCGAGCCGCCGGGCAGCCAGACCGGGGTGCGCGGGGCGCAGAACGCGCCCTACGCGGGGAAGCCGCCGGCCATCCCGGCCGCGCCGAAGCAGCAGGCTTCGACGGCTCCGCCGCAGCTTCCGGGGATGCTGAGCCTGCTGACCGGTCCGTCGGCGGGTGGGCTCGGCCGGCTGCTGGGTGGGTCGTGAAGCTCCGGGCGCTGGTGGTGGCCGCGGTCCTCGCCGTGCTGGCGGCGGCGTTCTCCGGCTGGACCTGGTGGCGGGCTGCTTCCGATGATTCGGCGGCTCGTGGCCGGGAGCGCGACGCGGTGCTCGCCGCGGCCGGGCCGGCACTGGTCACGCTCAACACGATCGACTACCGCAGCGCGGGCGCCGACGTCGACCGATGGATCGCCGCGACGACGGGCCAGTACGGGACGGACCTTTCGGGCGACCGTCAGCTGCAGATCGACCGAGCCGGCACTGCCCGCACGGTTTCTTCCGCCTCGCTGGTCCAAGCGGCGGTGACGGAGATCGACGTCGACGCGGGGTCGGCGCGGCTGCTGGCGGTGCTGGACGTCCGGGTGAGCACGGCGGGCTCGGCCGCCGTCCCGCGGATGAACCGGCTCACGGTGGACCTCCAGCGGTCCGCGAACGGCTGGAAGGTCGCGGGCGTCCAGGCGGCGGGCTCATGACCCGGGTGCTGGCGGCGGTGGTGGCGCTGGCACTGGGCTGCGCGGTGTGGTTCGGCATCGAGACGGCCTCGCTCTCGCCCGGCGACAACGCGGCCTTGGTCGACGCCACCGCGACCGCGTCGGTCTCGGCCGAGGTGAGTGACGCGGTGAAGGCGGTGTTCTCGTACGACTACGCGAACCTGGCCCGCACCGAGCGGGCGGCCTCGGAGGTCCTGACCGGCGACGCGGTCCGCCAGTACCAGGCCCAGTTCGCGTCGGCCCGCACTCGCGCGGTAGCGGAAAAGCTGGTCCGCACGACGACGGTCCGCGCGATCGGCGTCCGCACCCTGCGCGGCGACGACGCCGACCTGCTGCTGTTCCTGGACCAGCAGACGGTGGCCCAGGGCGGGGGAGCACCGTCGTCGTCGGTGACCCAGCTGGCGGTGACGGCCAAGCGGGTGGACGGCCGCTGGAAGCTGGCCACCCTGACGGCCCTTTAGCCGTCCCAGACCGCGGCGCCCTGGCGGAGCACTTCGACCCCCGAAGGCGACGGAACCGGCCACAGCTCCACCACGTACCGGTAGTGCTCCCCGAACTCGTGCTCGTTCCACGTGGTCGACGGTGGTCCGGCGGGCACGTACGAAACCCGCGCCCGGTACCGCCCGGGCAGCACCGCGAAGAACTTTTCCTGCGACGGATAGTCCGCGGGCCCGGAAATCACGAGTCTTCCGCTCGGCACCGGAAGATCCGCTTCCACCACGTGCTCGGCCGAAGCCACCACCGCGGGAGGTCCGGGCAGCAACGTCACCGACGACTCGACCAGGTCCGACCGCGCCGTGGCGATCGCGATACCGCCGGCCTCCGCCCCGATCCGGTGCTCCACCGCGTCGCCGGCCCAGCCGCTGCCGTCCAGCCGGGCCCCGGAATCGCGGACCGAGAACTGGCGCTGGTCGGCGTGGACGACGAGATGCACACGAACCACCCTAGCCAGGACCCGCCCCGAAATGGTATCGACGCCGGGGTTAGCGTTGACGCCATGACCACTGCTTCCGTCGACGTCGACACGGCCCGCAGCGACTATGCGGCCCTCGTCGACCGCGGCCTCTCCCTCGACATCACCCGTGGCAAGCCGTCCCCGCAGCAGCTCGACCTCTCGAACGCGCTGCTGGGCCTCCCCGGCGACGGCTCCTTCAAGGCCGAGGACGGCACCGACGTCCGCAACTACGGCGGCCTCAAGGGCCTGCCGGAGCTGCGCCGCGTCTTCGCCGGCGCGCTGCAGGTACCCGTCGAACAGCTGCTCGCCGCGGGCAACTCCAGCCTCGAGCTGATGCACGACGCCGTCGTCCAGGCCCTGCTGAGCAAGCTCCCCGGCGCCGAGCGCCGCTGGGCCGACGAGCCGCGCGTCGCGTTCCTCGCCCCCGTCCCGGGCTACGACCGTCACTTCGCGCTGACGGAGCGGTTCGGCATCGAACTGATCCCGGTCCCGATGACCGCCGAGGGCCCGGACATGGCCGTCGTCGAGCGGCTGGTCGCCGAGGACGCGGGCATCAAGGGCATCTGGTGCGTGCCGAAGTACAGCAACCCCACCGGTGTCACGTTCAGTGACGACGTCGTCAAGCGGCTCGCCACCATGACCACCGCGGCGCCCGACTTCCGGATCTTCTGGGACAACGCGTACGCCGTGCACCACCTGACCGACGCCGAGCCGGAACTGGCCGACATCCTCGCGCTGGCCACCGAGGCCGGGAACGCCGACCGCGTGTTCGTGTTCGGCTCGACCTCGAAGATCACCCTCGCCGGCGCCGGCGTCGGGTTCTTCGGCGCGTCCGAGGCCAACATCGCCTGGTGGACGGGGAACATCGGCAAGCGCACCATCGGCCCGGACAAGGTCAACCAGCTGCGCCACGCCCTCTTCCTCAAGGACGAGGACGGCGTCCGCGCGCACATGCGCAAGCACGCCGAGATCATCGGGCCGAAGTTCGAGGCCGTCGACCGCATCCTCACCGAAGAGCTCGGTGACTCCGGCCTGGTGTCCTGGACCAAGCCGACCGGCGGCTACTTCGTGACGCTGACCGTGCCGGAGGGCACCGCCAAGGAGGTCGTGCGGCTGGCGAAGGAGGCCGGTGTCGCGCTGACCCCCGCCGGCGCGACCCACCCGCACGGCGACGACCCGGCCGACGCTGTCATCCGCATCGCGCCGACCTTCCCGAAGCTCGCCGAGGTCGAAGAGGCCGTCCGCGCGCTGGCCGTCTGCGTCCGGCTTGCCGCCGCCCAACGCGGCTGACCTGCGAAAACAGAAACAGCAAGAACTTTTTCCCGTTTTGACCGAGCCGGGGGCCGTTCAGGTACGTATGACCGGTGGGTGAGGTGGACGAACTTGTCACGAGAGGACGTCCCCCGGTGTTCGGAAAACGCTACACACGGCAGCTGATCGAGCGCAGCGCGGAGAACGCGACCGACCGCCGCCGCTTCCTCAAGGCTGCGGGAGCGGCGGGGCTCGGCGTCGCGGGCGCCGGCGCGCTCGGCACGGCTCTGTCGCTGGGCCTCGGCTCGGCAGGAGCCACATCGCAGTACGGAGCGCAGGGAGGTGACGCGGCGAAGGAGGCGGCGAGCGACGCCGCCGTGCTGAACTTCGCGCTCAACCTGGAGTACCTGGAGGCGAACCTGTACTCGTTCGCCGTCTACGGGTACGGGCTGAACGAGAAGTACGTCAACGGCGTCGGCAACCTCGGCAAGGTCTCCGGTGGGCACGCGGTCAAGTTCAAGAGCGAGCACACCAAGCAGATCGTCCAGGAGATCGCCGGCGACGAGGTCGCACACGTCAACTTCCTGCGCAAGGCGCTGGACAAGGCGGCCGTCGCGCAGCCGGAGATCGACTTCCAGAACAGCTTCACCGCGGCCATGCAGGCCGCCGGGGTGATCAAGGAAGGCCAGACGTTCGACCCGTTCGCGAGCGAGAACAACTTCCTGCTCGCCGCGTACCTGTTCGAGGACGTCGGCGTGTCGGCCTACAAGGGCGCGGCGCCGCTGGTGAACAACAAGACGTTCCTCGACGCGGCGGCCGGCATCCTCGCGGTGGAGGCCTACCACGCGGGCATCGTGCGTTCACAGCTGTTCGAACGCGGCCTCGGCGACATCACGAACAAGATCTCCGACGCCCGCGACAGCCTCGACGGCAAGGCCGACGACGACGAAGGCGTGCTGAAGGACGGCAAGGCGAACCTCGTCCCCACGGACGCCAACGGCATCGCGTTCGGGCGTTCGGCCGACCGCGTGCTCAACATCGCCTACCTGAACCCGGACAAGGCGACCTCGGGCGGGTTCTACCCGCGTGGCCTGAACGGCGACATCGCCACCAGTGGCGCCAAGGAGTGAAGTTCGCGTGCCGCCGTCGCGGTAGTGTCGGGGGCGGCGGCACGCGGAGTTCACAGCGGGGTTCTTGGGGGGCGCGGGGTGCGGGTACTGGTCGCGGGTGGCGGGATTTCGGGCACGGTCACGGCGATGGCGCTGAAGCTCGCCGGGCACGAGGCGAGAGTCTTCGAAGCCCACCCCGCCGGCGGGGACGACATCGGTGCGTTCCTCACGATCATGCACAACGGCATGGACGCCCTGCGCGCGATCGGGGCCGACCGGCCCGTGATCGACGCGTCCTTCGCGGCCTGCGGGGTCGAGCTCGTCGCGCCCACGGGGGAGACCGTGGGGCGGCGGGAGTTCGACACCGAGGGCCTCGACGGACCACGCACCCTCACCCGCGCGACGCTCTACCGCGTCCTGCAGGACGAGGCCGTGCGCCGGGGCGTCCCGCTCGAGCGCGGCAAACGGCTCACCGGCGCGGAGGCCGGCCCGGACGGGATCACGGCCGGGTTCGCCGACGGCACCACCGCGACCGGTGACGTCCTCGTCGGCGCCGACGGCCTGCGCTCGGTCGTCCGCCGGCTGATCGACCCGGACGCGGACGCACCGCGCTACACCGGGCTGACCGTCGTCTACGGCTACACGCGCGCTCCCGGGTTGCCGTCGGCGCCCGGGATCTACCGGATGATCAGCGGGCGCCGGGCGTTCTTCGGCTTCACCACCGACCCGGAGGGCGCCACCTTCTGGTTCGCCCGCATCCCGGACACCGAGCGGCCCCGCGAGGAGATCGCCGCGGTCACCCCGGCCGGCTGGCGCGAGTTCGCGCACGCCGCGTTCGACGGAGATCCGTTGCCCTGCGCCGAAATCGTCGCCGCCACCGGCGACGAGGTGTTCGGCGGTCACGCCTACGACGTGCCGGAAACCCGCGTCTGGTCGACCCCCCACCTGGTCCTGACCGGCGACGCCGCCCACGCGGCGTCCCCGGCCGCGGGGCAGGGCGCGTCGATGGCTTTGGAGGACAGCGTGGTGCTCGCGCAGTGCCTGCGCGATCTCCCGGACCCGGCGTCGGCTTTCGCGGCGTACGAACGACTTCGCCGTCAGCGTGTCGAGAAGCTGGTGGCGGCGAGCGCCGGTCAGGACGTCGGCGCGGAGCGCGGCTGGCTCTACTCCCACCACATCGATTGGGACGCGAAGATCACCGCTTAGCGCCGCCGCACGAGTCGCGCACGATCAGGTGGGTCGGCAGCAGGACCGGTTCCGGCGCCGCCGCGTGCTCGATCATGCCCAGCAGCGCCCCGGCCGCCGCCGTGCCGAATCCCGGCTTGTCCTGCGCGACCGTCGTGAGCGAGGGGTCGACCAGGGCCGCCACCTCGATGTCGTCGAAGCCGACGACGGCCAGGTCGGCCGGCACCCGCAGCCCGGCCGCGCGGGCGGCGAGCAGGGCGCCGATCGCCATTTCGTCGCTGGCGGCGAACACCGCCGTCGGCGGGTCCTTGCGGGCGAGCAGCCGCCGCATCCCGACGAACCCGCTTTCGCGGTAGAAGTCGCCGGCCACCACGTAGTCGTCGCGCACCGGCAGCCCCGCGGCGGCCAGGCCGCGCAGGTAGCCCTCGGTGCGGGCGGCGGCGGGCGCGTTGCCGCGCGGGCCGGTGAGCGTGGCGATCCGCTCGTGCCCGAGCGCGGCGAGGTGCCGGACGGCTTCGGCCGCGCCCGCGGCGTTGTCCGAGGTCACGTACGTGGCTTTCGCCCCCGAAACGGCGACGTCGAGCGCGACGCACGGCAGCCCGGACTGCGCGAACGCGCCGAACGCTTCGGCGTCCGATCCGCTGTCGATCAGCACCAGCCCCGCCAGGTGGTGACGGCGGGTCATGCCGACGTAGGCGATCGGGTCGGCCAGCGACACGCCGGGAGTGCGGTCGCGGGCGTCGTCGCTCGTGGCGAGCAGGAGCAGGTGGTAACCGTGCGAGCTCAACGCGGACTTGAGGCCCAGCAACAGATCCTGGAGGAACGGGTGCCGCCAGCCGGGGCGGCGGTGGTCGGTGTCCCAGACCAGCCCGATCATCGCCGACTGCCGGCGGGACAGCGCCCGGGCCGACTCGTTCGGCGAGAAGTCGAGCTCGCGGGCCACGCGCTCGACGCGTTCGCGGGTCGGCGCGCTGACCGTGGCAGGGCGGTTGAACACCCGCGAAACGGTGGCGACGGAGACCCCGCAGAGCTGGGCGACCTCGCGGGCGGTGACCATGCTGACCTCCTGTCGCTGCGTTCGGGGGTTCCGGGTTGCGGAGCCCCCGGCCCGAGGCGAAGCCTCGGATGACGCTGTAACCGGTTACATCTTTAGCACACGGTCTGATGCTGCGAAAACAGTGAATCGCGTTACCGCTTCGTTACTTGACGGATCAGGGGTGGGAGCGCTCTCATGGAGGCCACGTTTCCCGCCCGGCCGGTCCCGGCCGTGGTGCTTCCGTGCGCTCGAAGAACATCGGAGATCTCATGCGCCCGAAAACGAGAAACCGCCGGATCCGCCTGCTCGCCGGGGCGTGCGCCGCCCTGGCCGCGGTCACCGCGTTGAGCGCCTGCGGTGACGGCGGCGCCGGTGGCGGCAAGGTCAAGCTCAGCCTCGGCCTGTTCGGCAACTTCGGGTACGCCGACCTGATCAAGGAGTACCAGGCGGCGCACCCGGGCATCGAGATCACCGAGCGGACCGCGGCCTACTCCGACCATCACAAGAACCTCGCCGCGCACCTGGCCACCGGCGGCGGCGCCGCGGACATCGAGGCGATCGACACCGGCTACGTCGCGCAGTTCAAGGCGACGCCGGACAAGTTCATCGACCTGAACACCGTCGGCGGCGACAAGCTCAAGGACCGCTGGCTGGGCTGGAAGTGGGCGGCGTCGCTGGGCAAGGGCGGGCAGCAGATCGGCTACGGCACCGACGTCGGCGGCCTGGCCATCTGCTACCGCCGCGACATGTTCAAGACCGCCGGGCTGCCCGAGGACCGGGACGCCGTCTCCGCGCTCTGGCCGACCTGGCAGGCGTTCTTCGAGGCGGGCAAGCGCTTCCAGGCCCAGGCGCCCAACGGCGTCAAGTTCATGGACGGCGGCCCGACCGTGCTCAACGCGATCGTCGGCCAGGCGCCGGTCGGGTACTACGACCAGAACGACCAGATCGTCGTGGGCAGCAACCCGGCGCTGCGGACCGGGTGGGACCAGGTCGTCGACGGCGTCAAGGCGAACCTCTCCGCCGGCCTGCTCTACAGCACGCCGACCTGGAACACCGGCTTCACCCAGGGCCAGTTCGCCACCGTCACCTGCCCGGCCTGGATGATGACCAAGATCAAGGACCAGGCGCCGGACACCGCGGGCAAGTGGGACGTCGCGTCCGTGCCCGGTGGCGGCGGCAACTGGGGCGGCTCGTACCTCACGATCCCCAAGCAGGGCAAGCACACCAAGGAAGCCGCCGAGCTCGCCGCGTGGCTGACCGCGCCCGAGCAGCAGGCGAAGGTCTTCACCAGCAAGGGCCTGCTGCCTTCGACGCCGTCGCTCTACGACGACCCGAAGATCACCGGCTACACCAACCCGTTCTTCTCGGGCGCTCCGGTGGGCAAGATCTTCACCGACGCGGCGAAGAAGCTGAACCCGCAGTACCAGGGCCCGAAGGCCGGAGACGTCCAGACGGAGTTCGGCAACGCGATGCAGCGCGTCGAGCAGGGCAAGCAGGACGGCGCGGCGGCGTGGCAGCAGCTGGTCGGTGACGTCGCGAAGCTGAAGTGATGGCTTCGGTCAAGACGCTGAGCTTCGCCGACAAGCGGCACAACTGGGACGTCAAGCTCTCGCCGTTCGGCTTCATCAGCCCGTACTTCCTGATCTTCGGCGTCTTCGGGTTGTTCCCGCTGCTCTACACGGCTTTCGTGTCGCTGCAGAAGCGCAACCTGCTCGACGCCGAAGGCGCGACGTTCATCGGGTTCGGCAACTACGAGCAGCTGCTGTTCCACGACCCGTACTTCTGGAACGCGATGGGGAACACGGTCAGCCTGTGGCTGCTGACCACGATTCCGCAGATCCTGTTCGCGCTCGGCATCGCGCACCTGCTCAACCGCAGGCTGCGCGGGCGGACACTGTTCCGGATGGGGATGATCCTGCCGAACATCACCTCGGTGGCGGCGGTGACGATCATCTTCGCGCAGCTGTTCGGCCGGGATTTCGGGCTGGTCAACTGGGGACTGAGCTGGTTCGGCGCCGGGCAGATCGACTGGCAGGCCGGCACGGCCAGCTCGCACACCGCCATCGCGGCGATGGTGGTGTGGCGCTGGACCGGCTACCACGCGCTGATCTTCCTCGCGTCGATGCAGGCGATCCCGTCGAGCATGTACGAGGCCGCCACCCTCGACGGCGCCCGGAACTGGCAGCAGTTCTGGCGGATCACCGTGCCGCTGCTGCGGCCGCAGATCATCTTCTCGACGGTGATCGCGACGACCGGGAACATGCGGCTGCTCGCCGAGCCGCTGCTGTTCAACCCCGGCACCGCGGCCGCGACCGGCGGGTCGGACCGGCAGTTCCAGACCGCCGCGCTCTACCTCTACGAGCAGGGCTTCACCAAGTACGACTTCGGCTACAGCTCGGCGATCGCGCTGATCCTGGCCGTGGCCACGATGCTCGTCGCGGGCCTGTCGTACCTGGTGACCCGGCGCATCCAAACGGACTGAGGAGCGGACATGACCACAGTGCTGACTCCGGCGGCGCCCGCGCCGCCCGTGGCGCCCGGGCGGGCCCGCCGGCTCGTGCGCCGCGTCGCGAGCCCGTGGACCTACGCCGCGCTGATCGCGATCCTGGCCGGCTCGGCGTTCCCGGTGTACTGGTCCTTCGTCGTCTCGTCGCAGACGACGGAGGCGGTCGGCAGCGTGCCGCCGGTCCTGGTGCCCGGCGGGCACCTGTTCGAGAACATCGCCCGCGTCTTCGACGAGACGGACTTCGCGCTCGCACTGGGGAATTCGCTGATCGTCGCCGGGACCATCACCGTTTCGGTGGTGCTGTTCTCGACGCTGGCCGGGTTCGCCTTCGCCAAGCTCCGCTTCCGCGGGCGCACCGCGCTGCTGCTCGTGGTGGTCGCCACCCAGGCGATCCCCACCGAGCTGGGCGTCGTGCCGCTCTACATGATGATGGCCGACTTCGGGTGGGCCGGGCAGCTGCAGGCGGTGATCGTGCCCGGGCTGGTCACCGCGTTCGGCGTGTTCTTCATGCGCCAGTACTTCGAGCGGGCACTGCCGCTGGAGCTGCTGGAAGCCGGGCGGATGGACGGCTGCGGTTCGCTGCGCCTGTTCTGGCACGTGGCGCTGCCCGCCGCCCGCCCGGCCGCGGCGGTGCTCGGGCTGTTCACCTTCATGCAGGCGTGGAACGACTTCTTCTGGCCGCTGGTGGTGCTGGTGCCGGAGAACCCGACCGTCCAAACCGCACTGTCCACCCTGGCCAGTGGCTACACCACCGACTACACCCTCGTGCTCACCGCCGCGACCATCGGCACCGTCCCCGTCCTCGTCGTGTTCCTGCTGTTCGGCCGCCAGATCGTCGGTGGCATCATGCAGGGCGCGCTCAAGGGCTGATCCTCCCGGAGTGAACGTGACCACCAGCTTCCCGCCCGGCTTCCGCTGGGGCGTGGCCACCTCGGCGTTCCAGATCGAGGGCGCCACCCGATCCGACGGTCGCGGACCGTCCATTTGGGACACCTTCGCGGCGGTGCCGGGCGCGGTGGCCGGCGGCGACACCGGGGAACCGGCGGCGGACCACTACCACCGCTGGCCCCGCGACCTCACCCTGCTCGCCGGGCTCGGCGTCGATTCCTACCGCTTCTCGGTGTCGTGGCCGCGGATCCAGCCGTCCGGCCGCGGCGCCGTCTCGCCGAAGGGGCTCGGCTTCTACCGGCAGCTCGTGGAAGGCCTGCGGGAGCGGGAGATCGAGCCGTTCCTGACGCTGTACCACTGGGACCTGCCGCAGGCTCTCGAAGACGAAGGGGGCTGGCGGTCGCGCGACACGGCCCTGCGGTTCGCCGAGTACGCCGCGCTGGTGCACGAGGAGCTCGGCGACGTCGTCGACCACTGGACGACGCTGAACGAGCCGTACCCGTGCGCGGTCGCGGGCTACGGCGAAGGCCGGCACGCCCCGGGGGCGCGGGAGGGGCACGGCGCCCTCGCCGCCGCCCACCACCTGCTGCTCGGCCACGGCCTGGCGGTGCGGGCCATGCGTTCACAGGCTCCCTCGCACCACCGGTTCGGGATCGTGCTCAACCAGTCGCCGGTCGTGCCGGTGTCGGATTCGGCCGCGGACTCCGCCGCGGCGGCCCGGCAGGACACGCTGCTGCGCCGCCAGTTCACCGACCCGCTGTTCGGCGGCCGGTACGCGCCGGGCCTGACGGCGATGTTCGACGGCGTCTCGGACTTCTCGTTCCGGGCCGACGGCGACCTGGAGACGATCGGCGCGCCCCTCGACTACCTGGGCGTGAACTACTACTACCGGCTGCACGTCGCCGACGCCCCGCACCGGGAGCCGGACCCGGCCCGGCGCACGGCGGCCGACATCGGGGTGGACACCACGCGGTTGCCGGACGTGCCGCGGACGGGCATGGGCTGGCCGGTCGAGCCCGAAGGCCTCACCGAAGCCCTGGCCGGCCTGCACAACCGCTACGCCGGCTTACCGCCGATGTACGTCACCGAGAACGGCTGCGTGTACCCGGACGTCCTCGACGACCAGGGCATGTTCGCCGACGAACAGCGCGTCGAGTTCCTGCGCTCGCACATCGACGCGGCCCGGGCGGCCGTCGCGGCGGGCGTCGACCTGCGCGGGTACTTCTGCTGGTCGCTGCTGGACAACTTCGAGTGGGCCCACGGGTACAAGCACCGGTTCGGGCTGGTGCACGTGGACTACACGACCCAGCGCCGCACCCCGCGGGCCAGCTACCACTGGTACCGCGACCACATCGCCGCCCAGCGCACCCCGTAACGCCGTGAATGTCGCATTGAGGGACTTGAAGTCTCTCAATGCGACATTCACGGACTTTGGGGCTTACTTCTTGTAGAGGCCTTCGATCGCGTCGGCGTAGTTCTTCGAGACCACGTTGCGCTTCAGCTTCAGGCTCGGCGTGATCTCGCCGCCCTGCTCGGTGAAGTCGTTGGCCAGGACCGAGAACTTCTTGATCGCCTCGGCCTTCGACACCTGCTTGTTCGCCTCGTCGACCGCGGCCTGGATCTCCGCGACCAGGTCCGGGTCCGTCGCCAGGTCCGCGACCGTGGCCGCGGCGGGCTTGCCGTGCTGGGACTTCCACGAGGGGAAGTACTCCTCGTCCACCGTGACGAGCGCCGCGATGAACGGCCGCTGGTCGCCGACCACCATGGCCTGGCTCACCAGCGGGGACGCCTTGATGGTGTCCTCGAGGCCGGACGGGGCGACGTTCTTGCCGCCCGCCGTCACGATGATCTCCTTCTTGCGGCCGGTGATCTTGAGGAAGCCGTCGGCGTCGAGCTCGCCGAGGTCGCCGGTGTGGAACCAGCCGTCGCTGAGCGATTCCGCCGTCGCCTGCGGGTTGTTGTAGTAGGCCCGGAACACGACGTCGCCCTTGAGCATGACCTCGCCGTCGTCGGCGATGCGGACCGACGTGCCGTTGACCGGCTTGCCGACGGTGCCGACGCGGAACGCGGTCTGCGTGTTGACGTTCGCCGCGGCGGACGTCTCGGTCAGGCCGTAGCCCTCGAACACCGGCACGCCGATGCCGCGGAAGAAGTGCGCCAGCCGCGCGCCGAGCGGGGCGCCGCCGGAGACCGCGGCCACGCAGCGGCCGCCGAGGGCCGCGCGCAGCTTGCCGTAGACGAGCTTGTCGAACGCCACGTGCTTCAGCTTCAGCCCGAGCCCGGCGCCACCCTTGTCCTGCGCCTCGCTGTAGGCGACCGCGACGGCTTCGGCGGCGTCGAAGATCTTGCCCTTGCCGTCGCCGTGGGCCTTCTGCTTCGCCGAGTTGTAGACCTTCTCGAACACGCGCGGCACCGCGACGACGAACGTCGGCCGGAACGTGCCGAGGTCGGCGACCAGGTTCTTGATGTCCGGGGTGTGCCCGAGGGTGACGCGGGCGGTCAGCGCCGTGATGGCGATCGCGCGGGCCAGGACGTGCGCCAGCGGCAGGAAGCACAGCAGCGAGTTGCCCTGCTCCATCAGCTGCGGGAACGCCTCGATGTCGGCGCGGATCTCGGCCAGCAGGTTGCGGTGGGTCAGCTCGACGCCCTTGGGACGGCCGGTGGTGCCCGAGGTGTAGACGATCGTGGCCAGCTCGCCGGCGGTCACCTCGCGGCGCCGCTCGTGCAGCTCGTCGTCGGACAGCTCCGCGCCGAGGGCGGCCAGCGTCTCGACGGCAGGGGTGTCACCCTCGATCTGCCACGTGTGGTTCAGCTCGGTGAGCCGGTCGCGGATCTCCTCGACCGTGCCGGCGTGGCCCGACGTCTCGACGAACACGGCCTTGGCGGCCGAGTCGGAGAGAATCCAGTGCACCTGCTCGGCGGAGGAGGTGTCGTAGATCGGGACGGTCACCGCTCCGGCGGCCCAGATCGCGAAGTCGATCAAGGTCCACTCGTAACGGGTCTTCGACATGATCGCGACGCGGTCGCCGCGGCCGATCCCGGCCTTGGCCATGCCCTTGGCCACGGCCAGCACCTCGCCGGCGAACTCCTTGGCGGTCACGTCCAGCCAGGTGCCCTCGACCTGGCGCCGGAAGCTGACCACGTCGGAGAACCGCTCCGCGTTCGCCCAGACGACATCGGCCATGTTTTCGTCGTCGGCCACCGGCTTGCCGGCGGGAGCGCTGTATTCGCGCACGTGGACCTCCGTGTTCAACGCGTGCGGTGGGCGACACCGCTGTTACCCGCCAGTCAACTTAGCGTGGTGTGCACCTTAAGACCATGCTGATCGCTCGTGCACGGCGAGGGCGTGACATTCTTCGCACGTGAACGCGCCACCCTCACTCGACATCGTCGACGAGACGTTCCTCGCCGTTCCGCCGGCCACCGTGGCCGCGGTCTTCGCCGAACCCGCGTCCTGGCGGCGCTACTGGCCTGACCTGGTCCTCGAGGTCTACACCGACCGCGGCGACAAGGGCCTGCGCTGGACCGTGCGGGGCGCGCTCGTCGGTACGATGGAGGTCTGGCTCGAGCCGGTGCTCGACGGCACCCTGCTGCACTACTTCCTGCGGGCGACGCCCGCCGACGCGGCCGGGACGCCCCGTGCGCTGGCGCCGCGTGACCTGCGCCGGGAGTTCGACCGGCGGGCCCGCGCGGCGAAGGGGATCGCACTCGGGCTCAAGGAGATCCTGGAGGACGGGCGCGAGCCCGGCGTTCCTCCGCGTGGCTGAGGGCAGTGACGTCGAAAGCTAGGGGGACTCGGGGTGCGGGTACACGTCGTCTCGGACGTGCACGGCAACGCGGACGCGTTGAAACGGGCGGGCGACGGGGCCGACGCCCTGGTCGTGCTGGGTGACCTGCTGGACTTCGTCGACTACCGGGAGCACGACAAGGGCATCATGGGCGCCCTGTTCGGCGGCGAGAAGGTCGGCGAGTTCGCGCGGCTGCGCCGCGAGGGCACCCGTGACGAAACCGTTGCCTACTCGCGAACGCTCTGGGCGACTCTCGACGACCCGGCCACGGCCGTCGACGAGGCCATCCGCACCCAGTACGCGGCGCTGTTCGCGGCGATGACCGCGCCCACCTACGCCACCCCCGGCAACGTCGACACGCCGGCGATGTGGCCCGAGTTCGCCGGCGAGGGCATCCGGGTCCTGGACGGCGAGGTGACCGAGATCGGCGGCCTGCGGTTCGGGTTCGTCGGCGGCGCGCTGCTGCCCGACGGCGTCGTGCCGCGGCGCCGGAAGGGCGCCGCCTGGCGGCCCTACCTGCGGGATCGCGAGGACTACGAGCGCGGGGTGGCCGCGCTCAGCGACGTCGACGTGCTGTGCACGCACGCCCCGCCCGCGCTGCCGGAGCTGACCTACGACGTCGTGGCCCGGCGCAGTGAGCTCGGCTCGGTGGCGCTGCTGGAGCTGATCCGCGCCCAGCGGCCGCGCTGGGCGGTGTTCGGGCACGTGCACCAGCCCCTCGCCGCCCGCGCCCGGGTCGGCCTGACCGAGTGCCGTAACGTGGGTCACTTCAAGGAGACCGGGCAGCCCTACGTGCTGCGGTGGTGACCAAGCGCTGCGGCTACGCTTCGACCCATGGCCGAGCAGTCCACACAGTCCATCGAGGTCGACGCCGAGCCCAGCCGGGTGATGGCCGTGATCGCCGACTTCCCCGCGTACCCGGAATGGGCCAAGGCCGTCCGGCAGACCGAGGTCCTCGACACCGACTCCGGCGGGCGCGCCAAGCAGGTCAAGCTCACCCTTGACGCGGGTCCGATCAAGGACGTCTACACCCTGGAGTACGACTGGGACGACGACGGCCTGGGCGTCAGCTGGCACCTGGTCAAGGGACAGATGCAGAAGGCGCAGAACGGCCGGTACGCGCTGGAGGACCTCGGCGGCCGCACGCGCGTGACGTACACGCTGTCGGTCGAGCTGGCGCTGCCGATGATCGGCCTGCTGCGCCGCAAGGCCGAGAAGATGGTCATGGACACCGCGTTGAAGGAGCTCAAGAAGCGAGCTGAGGGATAGCGTGCGGATCCTGCTGTTCACCGGCAAGGGGGGTGTCGGGAAGACCACGCTGGCCGCGGCCACCGGCGCCGCGCTGGCCGCCCGCGGCAGGAAGACCCTCGTCGTGTCCACCGACCCGGCGCACTCCCTCGGCGACGCCTTCGGCCACGCCCTCGGCGCCGAACCGTCCGAAGTGGACGCTCTCCTCTCGGCCGTCCAGATCGACTCGCGGACGTTGGTGGACACCACCTGGCACCGGCTGCGGGCCGAGTTGCGGGCGGTGCTGGCCGGCGTGGGACTCGACACCTTGGACGCCGAAGAGCTGACCGTCCTGCCCGGCGTCGACGAGCTGCTCGCCCTCACCGAGGTCCGCCGGCTGGCCGAGGACGGCCCATGGGAGACCATCGTCGTCGACTGCGGCCCGACGGCCGAGACGCTGCGGCTGCTCGCGCTGCCCGAAGCCGTCTCCGGCTACCTGACCCGCGCGTTCGGGCGCCGCGGCCGCGTCACCGAATCGGTGCGCCGCCTCGGCGCACACCTGGACGGCCTGCGCGCGCTGCTCACCGAGCCGTCGGTGACCACGGTCCGGCTCGTGCTCACGCCGGAGCGGGTGGTCGTCGCCGAAGCGCGGCGCACGCTCAGTTCGCTGGCCCTGCGCGGCATCGCCGTCGACGGCCTGATCGCCAACCGGCTGATGCCCGCGCCCGGCGTCTGGCGCGGCGGCGCCGGGTCGTGGCTGCGCACGCGGCGGACGCAGCAGGACGCCGTGCTCGCGGAGCTGGCGGCCGCCGGGTTCGGGCCGTCGACGCTGTCCCGCGTCGAGCACCGCGCCGTCGAACCGGTCGGGCTGCCCGCGCTGTTGGAGATCGCCGCCGAGCTCTACCGCGGCGCCGACCCGCTGGACGGTGACGGCACGCCCGTCACCCCGCTGCTGCGCGTGCGGCCGGCGCCGGACGGGTACACACTGCGCATCGCGATCCCGCTCGGGCGGGACGCCGAGGTCGATCTCGCCCGCGTCGACGACGACCTGGCGATCACCGTGGACGGTTTCCGCAGGCTCATCGCCCTGCCGGAGTCGCTGCGGCCGTGCCGGATCACCGGCGCGGAATCCGACGCCGACGGCCTGCTCGTGAGCCTGGCCGGGAATCGGGGACGCGGGTGAGCGAAGACGAACACGGGCCGCGGCTCGCGGAGGAGATCCGCCTGCTCGCCGAGATGGTCGTGGAGAAGGCGGCGCCGTGGCTGGACGGCCTGGTCGCGGCCGGGCACGGCACCGCGACCCCCGCCGAGGGGAGGGCGGACGGTTCGGTGTGCGGCTGGTGTCCGCTGTGTGCGATCGTCGCCGTTGTGCGAGGTGAACGGCCTGAGCTGGCCGCCCGGCTGGTCGAGCAGCTCGCGCAGCTGGTCGCCCTGCTGCGCGCGGTGCTCGCGGACCGCTGGGAGCCGGACGAGGGCGTGCACATGCCCGGGTTCCGGCCCGCGCCGCGGCCCACGGCGGACCCCATGGCGGACCCTATGGCGGCGACGCCGCGGGTACAGCACATCACCGTCCGCAGACGGGACGAGTGGCGGCCGGATCGGGAGAGCTGAGTGCGGACGATAGGGGTGGACGTCGGCGGGACGAGCATCCGGGCCGGCGTGGTGGACGAACGCGGCTCCCTGCTCGACACGGCCCGCGTCGCGACGCCGACCGAGGAAGGCGCGCTCGAGGACGCCATCGCCGGCGTGGTCGAGGACCTGCGCAACCGGCACGAGGTGGCCGGGGTCGGCCTGGCGGTGGCGGGGTTCGTCGCGCGGGACCGCCGGTCGGTGATGTTCGCGCCGCACCTGGCGTGGCGCGGCGCGCCGGTCGCCGACCGGATCGAAAAGCGCGTCGGCCTGCCGGTCCTGCTGGAGCACGACGTCAATTCGGCGATCGTCGGCGAGCACCGCTTCGGCGCGGCCCGCGGCGCGCAGGTGGCGGCGCTGGTCGCCCTGGGCACCGGAATCGGCGCCGGGCTGCTGCTGGACGGCAAGCTGTACCGGGGCGCGTACGGCGTCGCGCCCGAGCTGGGGCACCTGACGGTGGTCCGGGGCGGGCGGCCCTGCCCGTGCGGCAAGTACGGCTGCTGGGAGCGCTACTGCAGTGGAACGGCACTGGCGGCGACGGCGGTGGAGCTGCTGGCGCGGCACCCGGGCCGTTCGACGGTGCTGGCCCCCCAGGTCGCGGGCGACCCTGGCTCGGTGACGGGCCGCCGGGTGGCGGGCGCCGCCCGCGACGGCGACCCGATCGCCCAGCTGGCGATGGCGGAGCTGGCCAAGTGGCTCGGCGAGGGCCTGGCCCTGGTGGCGGACGTGTTCGACCCGGAGATCATCGTGATCGGCGGCGGGGTGTCGGAGTCGGCGCCGCTGTTCCTGGACGAGGCGCGAGAGCACTACGCGGGCACGATCACGGGCGCCCGGCACCGCCCGCTGGCGAGGATCCGCACGGCCCACCTGGGCGACGACACGGCGATCGTCGGCGCGGCGACCCTGGCCCTGGAAGCGGCGAAGACCCTGGTCTGACCCGGTCCCCGACGTCGCGAATGACCAAGGCCGGGCAGTTACCCACGGCCGTGAATGGCACATTGAGGGACTCTATGTCCCTCAATGTGCCATTCACGGCCAAGACCGGCCGGAAACGGGTGGCGGTGGTCGCCGGCGCCGTCATGATCCTGGGCTGGACCCTGGTGGCGCACTTCTGGATCCAGCCCCTCTTGCCGGCCCCGGTCGTGGCCGGCGTCCTGCTGGGCGGGATCACGCTCGGCATTCTCCTCACCGCGGTCATCGGCGGCCGCGCGAAGAAGGCGCCCGAAAGCGATGACCGGCGACCCCCGGCCGACCTGTGACACGCTGGACCGGTGAGTGACCCGTCCGCGAGCGTGTTCGTCCGCTGTTCCTGCGGGCACCTCCACTGGGGCCGCTACGGCGCTGCGGGCCTGCTGCTCGTCGATCCGGCGCGCGGGGTCCTGCTGCAACGGCGGGCCTGGTGGGTGCACCACGGCCGGACCTGGGCGCTGCCCGGCGGCGCCATCGAGGCGGGGGAAACCGCGGTCAAAGCCGCCGCTCGCGAAGCCTTCGAAGAGGCTTCCGTGCCCGCCGGAGCCTTCCGGGCGGTCTCGGCGTCCGTGGTGGACCATGGGGACTGGAGCTACACCACCGTGCTCGCCGTCGCCGACGGGGCCGAAGCGCGGGTCGCGAACACCGAGAGTGCGGAGGTGCGCTGGGTGGACCCCGACGACGTCCCTGGGTACCGGCTGCACCACGACTTCGCCGCCGCCTGGCCGGACCTGCGCGACCGCATCGGCCATGAGCTCGTCCTGGTCGTCGACGCGGCCAACGTCGTCGGCTCGCGGCCGGACGGCTGGTGGCGTGACCGGCACGGCGCCGCCGAGCGCGTCCGCGACCAGCTCGCGAAACTCGCCGAAGCCGGCGTGCCGGACCCCGGTGACCCGGCCGTCACCTGGTGGCCCCGGATCGTCCTGGTCGTCGAAGGCAAGGCCAGGCACGTCGGGCCCGTGCCCGGCGTCGAGGTCGTCGCGGCGGACACCGACGGCGACTCGAAGATCGTCGAGGTCGTCGCGAAGCAGGCCGGCGCCCGGATCCTCGTCGCGACCGCCGACCGCGAACTGCGCCGGCGGGTCGAAGCCCTCGGCGCGTCGATCCTCGGCCCCGGCACGCTGCGCACCCAGCTCGACGGGCTCTAGCTAGTCCTTCGAAATCCCGTCCCGCATCTCGGCGACCAGCGACGCGACGACGGCCTTGAGGCTGCCCTTGTGCCGGTCCGCGACCGCCCGCTGCCGCTGATAGCTCGGCCCGTGGCGAAGGATCGTCTCGACGTCGCGCAGCTCCGCCACGCAGTCCAGCCGCCGCGCCACCGGCTCCAGCCGGTCCAGCAGATCGCTGATGTCGTCGGTGACCAGCCGTTCGCGCCCGGCCGCGTCCAGGATGACGATCGCATCGGTGCCGTAGCGGGCCGCGCGCCACTTGTTCTCCTGGACGTGCCACGGCGGCAGGGTGGGGAGGATCTCGCCGTCCTCGAGGCGCTCGCAGAAGTCGTCGACCAGGCACTGCGTCAGCGCCGCGATCGCGCCGACCTCCATCAGGGTCGGCAGCCCGTCGCAGACGCGCATCTCGATGGTGCCGAGATGCGGGGCCGGCCGGATGTCCCAGCGGATCTCCGAGAAGTGGTCGATCACGCCGGTGGTGAACATGTCCTCGACGTAGCTCTCCAGCTCCGTCCACTTCCGGAACTGGAACGGCAGCCCGGCCGTCGGCAGCTGCTGGAACATCAGCGCCCGGTTCGACGCGTACCCGGTGTCCTCGGCTCCCCAGTACGGCGACGACGCCGACAGCGCCTGCAGGTGCGGCGCGTAGTTGAGCAGCGCGTCGAGGATCGGCAGCACCTTCTCGCGGTGGTCGATCCCGACGTGCACGTGGACGCCGTAGATCAGCATCTGCCGGCCCCACCACTGCGTCCGGTCGATCAGCTTGGCGTAACGCTCCTTGTCGGTGACCTTCTGCTGGTACCAGTTCGAGAACGGGTGCGTCCCGGCCGAGAACATCTCGACGCCGAGCGGGTCGGCGACGCCGTGGACGACGTCGAGGGAGTCGTTCAGATCGGCCTTGACCTCGGCGATCGTGTCGCAGACGCCGGTGATGACCTCGACGGTGTTGAGCAGCAGCTCCTGCTTGATCTTCGGGTGCTCGGCGGCGCCGTCCGGGCGGACCGCCTCGAGGATCCGCTCGGCGACCGAGGACAGCTCGCCGCTGCGCCGGTCCACCAGGCCGAGCTCCCACTCCGCGCCGACGGTCGATCGCCGCGAAGGACTGAACTCGATGTGCATCGCCGTCCGCGTCAGACCTGGGCGCCGTTGCTCGGGTCCGCGCCGGGCGGCGGACCCTGGCGCACGCGAAGCAACAGCAGCGCGATCGCCGTCGCGAGCGCGAGGATGCCCAGCGGCGTCGCCACCGTCGGGCCCACGCCGATCGCGCCGGGCACGATGAGCAGGAACAGCCCGGCCAGGAACAGCAGCAGGATGAGGAACGCGCCCATCTTCGGCCGCGGCAGCGGCGGCGGCTCCGGCGGGACGTAGTGCTCGTCGTCGGCCGCCGGGTCGTCGGAGAACATCGTGGTGTCCCACGACGTGCCCCCGGACCGCCAGCCGGGGTCCGCCGGGGTGTCCACGGCGGGCGGCTCGGCCGGCCGGTCCGGCGTCTTCCGCGACTCGCTCTCCGCGCCGGCCGCGGACGCGGCGCCGCCGGCCGCGGCGGCGTCGGAGTCCGAGCCGGCGGTTTCGGGGAACCCGAACCCCTCGGCCCGCAGGTCGGCGACGATCTCGGCGAACGTCGCGTCGACGTCCTCCGGCCCGTCCTTCCCGCGGCTCATGCGGTCTCCTCAGGCTGTGCGGCGTGCGCCTTCGCGAACTCGACGCTCCGCGTGAAGATCACCTCGGCGTCGTTGTCCTGCGTCGCCACGTGGTAGCTGTTCTCGAGCACGACCTCGGTGACGTCGGTGCTCGAAACGCCCTTCAGCACCAGCTGCGAGTTCACCGGCTCGACCACGTGGTCGACCGTCGAGTGCAGCAGGAGCACCGGCTGGGTCACCTTCGCCAGGTCGGCGCGCACGATCGCCCACAGCCGCGCCAGGCTCGCCGCCGCCCGGACCGGGGTCCTCGGGTAGGCCAGCTCCGTCTCGCCCGGCTTCTTGATGTCGTTCGCGATCGCCGGCACTGACGGCACCACCCGGGCCAGCACCGGCAGCAGCCGCGTGTCCCACTTCAGCCGCGTCACCGACGGGTTGACCAGCACGATCCCGGCGATCCGGTCGCCGAACTCCTCGGCCAGGCGCAGGGTGAGCGTCCCGCCCATCGACAGGCCGCCGACGAACACCGTCCGGCAGGTCGCCAGCAGCGCCAGCAACGCTTCGCGGACCGCGCCGTACCAGTCCTCCCACGTCGTCCGGTTGAGGTCCGGCCAGCGGGTGCCGTGCCCGGGCAGCAGCGGGCAGCGCACGGTGAACCCGGCTCCGGCCAGGTGATCACCCCAGGCCCGCATGCTCGCCGGGGTACCGGTGAACCCGTGGCAGAGCAGGAACCCGGTCTCGGCCGAACCGGTGTGGCCGAACGGTTCCGCGCCGGCGAGCACGCCCATGCGATCGCCTTCCGTGTGAGCGGTGTAGGCCATCCATGCTCTCACGCCCGGCGGGCGTTGTGGGGGTCCGCCCGGGCCCGGAATTCGCTGTGAGATCGATCGCTGCTTCGGTGGTATCCGGGTGGTCTCCGTTGTGCGGCGGCCACGGGGGTTCGTAGGCTGTTCCGGCGGGCGACAGGGGCTACAGCTGCGATGGAGGACTGAGACACCGGTGCTGTACTGGCTCATGAAGTGGGTGTTCCTCGGTCCGCTGCTCAAGGCGCTGTGGCCGACCAAGGTCGTCGGTGCGGAGAACATCCCCGAGAGCGGCGGCGCGATCCTGGCCGGCAACCACCTGGCGGTGGCGGACTCGTTCTTCATGCCGCTGCGGGTCAAGCGCAAGGTGACCTTCCCGGCCAAGTCCGAGTACTTCACCGAGCCCGGCTTCAAGGGCAAGCTCAAGAAGTGGTTCTTCACCGGCGTCGGCCAGTTCCCGATCGACCGCTCCGGCGGCAACGCCGCGCAGGCCGCGCTCGACACGGCGATCCGCCTGGTCAAGGCCGGCCACCTCCTCGGCATCTACCCCGAGGGCACCCGCTCCCCGGACGGCCGGCTGTACAAGGGCAAGACCGGCGTCGCCCGGATCGCCCTGGAGTCCGGCGGCGTGGTGGTGCCGGTGGCGATGATCGGCACCGACAAGGTCAACCCCATCGGCTCGAAGATGTGGTGGCCACGCCGCCTCGAAGTCCGCTTCGGCAAGCCCCTGGACTTTTCGCGGTACGAGGGCCTCTCTGGCGACCGTTTCATCGAACGGTCCATCACCGACGAGATCATGTACGCCCTGATGGAGCTGTCCGGCCAGGAGTACGTCGACATCTACGCGGCGAAGGCGAAGGAACTGCTGGCCGCCGAGGCCGCCGGCGTCAAGCCGAAGGTGCCTGCACAGCCCGGCGCGCGCGACGCGGCCCGGGTGCCCGACAGCAAGGTCGGCTAGCCGACTAGGGTTCACCGGTGCGTTTTTTCTACGACACCGAGTTCATCGAGGACGGCGTGACGATCGACCTGGTGTCGATCGGTGTCGTTGACGAGCGTGGCCGCGAGTTCTACGCGGTCTCCACGGACTTCGACCCGGCGAAGGCCGGGCAGTGGGTCCGCGACAACGTCCTGGACAAGCTGCCCTCACCCGCCGACCCGGCCTGGCGCAGCCGCGAGAAGATCCGCACCGACCTGCTGGAGTTCTTCGGCAAGCCACCGGGCGGCATCGAGCTGTGGGCCTGGTTCGCCGCGTACGACCACGTCGCGCTCGCCCAGCTGTGGGGCCCGATGCCGGCCCTGCCGCGGCAGCTGCCACGGTTCACCCGCGACCTGCGCCAGCGCTGGGAGGACGCCGGGAAGCCGAAGCTCCCGGCGGCCCCGACCGACCAGCACGACGCCCTCGCGGACGCGAAGCACAACCTCGCCCGCTGGGCGGTCATCGAAAACTACTTCCCGCGCCGCTGACGCCGGCCTCGCGCGGTGCCGCGAATGACTCATTCGCGACCTGCGAGGTCCCCGATGAGTCATTCGCGCAAGGCTGGGTAGTTAAGGATTCCTCTGCCGCGCAAGCGGTCAACGGAAGGCCGTGAATGGCCCATTGAGGGACTCTATGTCCCTCAATGGGCCATTCACGGCTGTGGGCGAGGGCCCGGCGCTTGCCGCGCTCGCGTGTCTCCTGACAGCTGGCGGCTCGGTTCTGCCGCTGTTCCGCATCGACGAGCCGGCGGGCACGGACTCGGGCGTGGCGATCACCGTTCTGCCGCCCGAGCGGGGACTGACCGGATAGTTCCCTTGCCGGGACGGGGATCCGGACGGAGGATCACAGGGTGGACAGACCATCGCAGGACTCCGGCCCGCCGTCCGACACCGGCGAGTCGCCGCTGAGCTTCCCTGTCGAGGCGCCGAAGCTCGCGGGCGTCGAACCGGGGACGGGGGCGCCGCTGGGCTTGCCCGCGGAGGCCAGGCCGCTCGGGGGCCCGTTGGCTTTTCCGGCGGAGGCCTCGGCAGGGCCGCCGAGCATCCCACCCGCGTCGCCGTTTCAGGCCGAGTCCCCAAGGCTCGCCGAGCTGACGCCCTTGCCGTTCCCCGTGGCCGAGCTGCCTGGCTCAGCCGCAGCCGCAGCCGCAGCGACCGCACCGCCGCCGGATCCCGCCGCCGGGCATGGGCCGGTCCCGCTCCCGGCGCCGCCGTCGTCCGAGCTGCTCCGCTTCGTCCCGCCGGCCCTCACCTCCGTCGCCGCACTGATGGTCGTCGGTGGCTGCTTCCTGCCGCTGTTCCGGATCCAGCAGCACCTCAACGTCGGCCAGCGGTTCTTCGAAGCCCAGCTGACCGTCACCAAGACCGCCTGGGCCACCCTGATCGACATACCCGGCCAGGAAGCCGCCGACCGCCCGGGCGCGCCACTGGGCATCCCGCTCGTCATCGTGGCCGCCTTGCTGGCCGTCGCGGCGGTCGCCGCCTTCTCGCGGCCCGGCCGCGGCTTCGCCCGGCGGCTGGTCTCCGCGAGCGCGGTCTTCACGGCCGGTGTCGTCACCACCGTCGGGATGAGCCGGTTCGAGTGGTCCGCCCTCCTCGGGGCCGAGGACCTGGAGGTCACCACCGCGCCCGGCATGTGGCTGCTGATCTCGGCCACCGTCCTGGCCGCCGCGGCGGCGGTGGTCGCCTCCCTGCCCGCCTGGAAGGGCTCCACCCAAGACTGGGCCGACCCCGCGATCGCCTACACCGACACCCCGACGCCGCCCTCCGGCGTCGCCATCACCGTGCTGCCCCCGGACCCGGAGGACGACGAGCAGCGTCCTTAACCCGTTGGCGACCGCCGCTACGGTGGGGACGGAGGTGGTCGTCGTGTCGTGGCTGCTGGTCTTCTTCGGGGCGTCGGTGCTCATCGCCCTTACGCCGGGGGCGAACAACCTGCTCGGTCTCCACCACGGCATGACGCACGGTGTTCGCCGGGGCCTCGCCGGGCTCGGCGGCCGGCTGGTCGCGTTCACCCTGTTGATCGCCGCCGTCGCGGCCGGACTGGGGCAGCTCCTGGCCGCGTCCGAGACCGCGCTGACGATCATCAAGTGGGCCGGCGTCGCCTACCTGCTCTGGCTCGGCCTTCGGCTCCTCCGGTCCACCTTCCGCCGCGGGAACGAGCCGGCCGGGGCCACCCCAGCGGCCACCGGACCGACGTCCGCGTGGCGCGTCGCGCGCAAGGAGTTCAGCGTCGCGATCACCAACCCGAAGGCGATCCTGATCTTCACGGCCTTCGTCCCGCAGTTCATCGACGCAGGTCACGGCCCCTTTTCGGCGCAGATCGCACTCCTGGGGGCGGTGTACCTGCTGGCCGAGTTCCTGGCCGGCTCGGCCTACGTCGGCGTCGGGGCCGCGGTGAAAGCGTTCGAGCTGTCGCGGCGCGCCCGCCGCACCGTCGACCGCGGCACCGGGGTGGTCCTGGTCGGCTTGGCCGGGGTCCTCGCGACCTCGAACGCGTGACGTTCCCAGCCCGGAAACCGTCCGCACCGCGGGCCGGTGTGTCAAGGAATACGACCAAGACGGGGATGTGGATCAACCCGCCGGAGCAACCTTGGTACGGAAAACCCACACGGACTGCGGACACGCCCTGTGAAGCTGTTAGAGTCGGCGACACGCTTCGGGACGAGTGTGCCCCGAAGCGTTCCTGGCTTGCGTGCCAGTAGTGCTGTGTTCCCGCCGGCCCCGTGCCGGCCAAGCCGATCGTCGGTTAGGACAGCCGACGACGCCGAGGAGGTCCCCCGCGTGCTCAGCGCCTTCCGCTCGGCTCTCGCGACGCCGGATCTACGCAAGAAGATCCTGTTCACGCTAGCCATCGTCGCGGTTTACCGAATCGGTGCGACCATTCCGGCCCCCGGTATCTCGTATGGTGCCGTACAGGCTTGTAGTTCCCAGGCGCAGCAGGAGGGCGTCTACCAGCTGCTGAACCTGTTCAGCGGTGGTGCGCTGCTGCAGCTGTCGCTGTTCTCGACCGGCATCATGCCGTACATCACGGCGAGCATCATCATCCAGCTGCTCACCGTGGTCATCCCGCGGTTCGAGGAGCTGAAGAAGGAAGGGCAGTCCGGCCAGGGCAAGCTGACCCAGTACACCCGGTACCTGACGATCGCGCTGGCGATCCTGCAGGCCACCGGCGTGGTCGCGCTCGCGGACCGCAAGCAGCTCTTCCCCGACTGCGACTCGCCGATCATCCCGGACAACAGCGTCTACTCGCTGGCGATCATCGTCATCACCATGACCGCGGGCACCGCCGTCATGATGTGGCTGGGCGAGCTGATCACCGAGCGCGGTATCGGCAACGGCATGTCCGTCCTGATCTTCCTGAACATCGCCGCGCGCATCCCGGTCGAGGGCGGCAACATCCTGTCCAACGGCGGTGGCGTCGCGCTGACGATGATCTGCGTCTTCGGCCTGGTGATCATCGCGAGCGTCATCTTCGTCGAGCAGGGGCAGCGCCGGATCCCGGTGCAGTACGCCAAGCGCATGATCGGCCGCCGGATGTACGGCGGCACGTCGACCTACCTGCCGATCAAGGTGAACCAGGCCGGCGTCATCCCGGTCATCTTCGCGTCGTCCCTGCTGTACCTGCCGGACCTGATCAGCCGCCTCGTCGGCGACCAGAACAGCAACTCCGGCTGGCAGGTCTTCATCAAGAACTACATCGTGAACCAGTCCAGCTGGGTGCACATCGCGCTGTACTTCGCCCTGATCATCTTCTTCACGTACTTCTACATCACGATCACGTTCAACGTGGACGAGCGTGCGGACGAGATGAAGAAGTTCGGCGGCTTCATCCCGGGTATCCGTCCCGGCCGCCCGACCGCGGAGTACCTGAGCTTCGTGCTCGGCCGGATCACCCTCCCCGGTTCGCTGTACCTGGGCATCATCGCGATCCTTCCGAACTTCTTCCTGTCGCTGACCGGTAGCGGGAACAACCAGAACTTCCCGTTCGGTGGCACGGCTGTGCTGATCATGGTCGGTGTCGGCCTTGACACCGTGAAGCAGATCGAAAGCCAGCTGATGCAGCGCAACTACGAAGGGTTCTTGAAGTGACGCGCCTGGTTCTCGTCGGACCGCCCGGTGCGGGCAAGGGCACCCAGGCGGTGGCCCTGTCCGAGCAGTTGCGCGTCCCGCACATCTCCACCGGTGACCTGTTCCGCGCGCACGTCGGTCAGGAGACCCCGCTGGGCCAGGAGGCGAAGCGCTACCTGGACTCGGGTGAGCTCGTGCCCGACTCGGTGACCAACGAGATGGTCCGGGAGCGGCTCGCCGAGCCGGACGCGAAGGTCGGCTTCCTGCTCGACGGCTTTCCCCGCAACACCAAGCAGGCCGAGGTCCTCGGCGAGATCCTGGGTGACGCGGACGTCGCGCTCGACGCCGTGATCCAGCTGCAGGTCCCGGAGGACGTCGTCGTCGGGCGGCTCATGTCGCGCGGCCGCGCGGACGACACCGAAGAAGTCATCCGCCGCCGTCAGCAGATCTACGTGTCGGACACCGCGCCGCTGCTCGAGTACTACGCCGACATCCTGGTGACGGTCGACGGCGTCGGCAGTGTCGAAGAGATCTCCGGCCGCGTGCTGAAAGCGCTGCGCGACCGCACGTGAATCTCGGAGGATTGCGTGTTCTGCAAGTGCTCCGCCGTGGGCGCATGATCGAGGTCAAGACCCCCGGTGAGCTGGAGGCGATGCGAGCCGCGGGGCTCGTCGTCGCCCGCACGCTGGCGGCGGTTCGCGCCGCCGCGGCGCCGGGGGTCAGCACCGCCGAGCTCGACGAGCTGGCCGAGCAGACGATCCGGGACGCCGGCGCGGTGCCGTCGTTCAAGGGCTACCACGGCTTCCCGGCGTCGATCTGCGCTTCGGTGAACGAACAGATCGTCCACGGCATCCCGGCGAAGACCCAGGTCCTCGCCGACGGCGACATCATCTCGGTCGACTGCGGCGCGATCCTCGACGGCTGGCACGGCGACTCCGCGGTGACGCTGGCGATCGGCAAGGTCGCGGACGTCGACCTGGCGCTGTCCGCGGCGACCGAGGCAGCGATGTGGGCCGGGATCGAGGCGGTCGTCGCCGGCGGCCGGCTCACCGACATCTCTTACGCCGTCCAGTCGGCGGCCGAACGCGCGGGCCGCGACGACGGCGTCGAGTACGGGATGATCGTCGAGTACGGCGGTCACGGCATCGGCCGCCAGATGCACATGGACCCGTTCCTGCCGAACATCGGCAAGCCGGGCAAGGGCCCGCGGCTGAAGGCCGGCATGGCGCTGGCGATCGAGCCGATGCTGACCGGCGGCGACGGGGAGACCCGCGAGCTGGACGACGGCTGGACGGTGGTCACGGCCGACGGCTCGCGAGCGGCCCACTGGGAGCACACGGTCGCGATCACCGACGACGGTCCCTGGGTACTCACCGCTCCCGAAGACTGATTCCGGGGGTTCCGGGTGGCGGAGCCCCCGGCCCCGGGCGGAGCCCGGGTTGATACAGACTCCTGACCTGCGCATTCACCCGTCGGTGTTAAGCATGGACTCCGTGACCTGGGCGCTCACCTAGCACGGTTACCCCCAGGTTGGGGTCGCGACACGGGTTGCGTACACTGTCAAGTCGGCGCACTTATCGCGCCCGGATCCTGCGCGTTCGTGAATTCACGGTACTGGGACTCGGGCACCAGTGTGTCGACGTTCCACCCAGACAGGCACTCGTGCTCATCTGATCACTCAGTGTAGCGACAGGCAGTGTTGACGAAGGAAATGCGGAGGACATGGCGAAGAAAGACGGGGCCATCGAGGTCGAAGGCCGCGTAGTCGAGCCGCTCCCCAACGCGATGTTCCGCGTCGAGTTGGAGAACGGTCACAAGGTCCTGGCACACATCAGCGGCAAGATGCGGCAGCACTACATCCGCATCCTGCCTGAGGACAGGGTTGTCGTGGAGCTGTCGCCCTACGACCTCTCTCGTGGTCGCATCGTCTACCGCTACAAGTGATCACGAAGAGCAGCTCAGAAGCAGGAGAGCAGAAGACGTGAAGGTTCAGCCGAGCGTCAAGAAGATCTGCGACAAGTGCAAGGTGATCCGCCGCCACGGCCGGATCATGGTGATCTGCGAAAACCTGCGGCACAAGCAGCGGCAGGGCTGATCTCCCGCACTCGAACCAGAGTGGATTGACGGCTACACACCCTCCCCGCACCTGCCGGATCACGCGAGTGAGCCGGTTCACCCCCGGACTTCAGGCCGGGGCCGGGACACCCGAAGCGCAAGCCGAGGGCACGACAGGCGAGTCGGTCCCGGAACCGGACGGGGAGCAGACCTGAAGATGAATTCTATGAAGGAGCATCAACGCCAATGGCACGACTCGCTGGCGTAGACCTCCCCCGCGAAAAGCGGTTGGAGATCGCGCTTACGTACATCTACGGCATCGGCCGTACCCGCTCGAAGCAGCTCATCAAGGCTGCCGAGCTCAACGCGGACACTCGCGTCAAAGACCTCAGCGATGACGACCTCGCGAAGCTGCGTGTGTACATCGAAGAGAACTTCAAGGTCGAGGGTGACCTTCGCCGCGAGGTGAACGCCGACATCCGTCGGAAGATCGAGATCGGGTGCTACGAGGGCCTTCGGTGGCGTCGCGGACTTCCCGTCCGCGGTCAGCGCACCAAGACCAACGCCCGTACCCGCAAGGGTCCGAAGAAGACGGTCGCCGGCAAGAAGAAGGCTGGCAAGAAGTGAGCGTCCAGGGCAAGAAGGTCGTGCAGATGGGTGGCGCCCAGCGCCGCGGCTCGGCTTGTGTCTCGCCCAAGGCGCTCTACGCCCGCCCGATGGCGCTCCGCAACCTGTACACCGACGCCGGTTCGATCATCCGGCGCGGACAGGCCGAAGCGGTCGCCGCTCACCAAGAGAACGCGCGCTAACAGGAGAACCCTCAGAACATGCCACCGAAGTCTCGTACCGCGGCGGGGACCAAGAAGGTCCGCCGCAAGGAAAAGAAGAATGTCGCGCACGGTCACGCGCACATCAAGAGCACCTTCAACAACACCATCGTCTCGATCACGGACCCGACCGGTGCCGTGATCGCGTGGGCGTCGAGTGGTCACGTGGGCTTCAAGGGCTCGCGTAAGTCCACCCCGTTCGCCGCGCAGATGGCCGCCGAGAACGCCGCCCGCAAGGCCGCCGAGCACGGCATGAAGAAGGTCGACGTCTTCGTGAAGGGCCCGGGTTCGGGCCGCGAGACGGCGATCCGCTCGCTGCAGGCGGCCGGCCTCGAGGTCGGCACCATCCAGGACGTGACCCCGCAGCCTCACAACGGCTGCCGCCCGCCCAAGCGGCGCCGGGTCTGAGGAACGGGGAGGAGTAAGAAGAAATGGCTCGTTACACCGGCCCCGCGACGCGTATTTCGCGTCGCCTCAAGGTTGACCTCATCGGCGGCGACCAGGCTTTCGAGCGTCGCCCCTACCCGCCGGGCCAGCACGGCCGCGGGCGCATCAAGGAGTCCGAGTACCTCCTGCAGTCGCAGGAGAAGCAGAAGGCTCGTTACACCTACGGCGTTCTCGAGCGTCAGTTCGTCCGGTACTACAAGGAAGCCGTCCGGCGTCCTGGCAAGACCGGTGAGAACCTGCTGCAGATCCTCGAGTCCCGCCTGGACAACGTGATCTACCGTGCCGGCATCGCCCGCACCCGCCGTCAGGCGCGTCAGCTGGTGAGCCACGGCCACTTCCTGGTCAACGGCACCAAGGTCAACGTCCCGTCGTTCCAGGTCTCGAAGTGGGACATCATCGACGTGCGGCCGAAGTCGTTCGCGATGCTGCCCTTCGTCGTGGCGAAGGAGTCCTACGGCGACCGCCCGATCCCGGCGTGGCTGCAGGTCGTCCAGTCCAACCTCCGCGTGCTGGTCCACCAGCTGCCGGAGCGTGCGCAGATCGACGTTCCGGTTCAGGAACAGCTGATCGTCGAGCTCTACTCGAAGTAATCGAGTCACGACGGCGGCGCCCTCCGGGCGCCGCCGCCGCGCCATCCCTTCGACGTCATATGGCGGGCGTCGTCTGGAAAGGAATTAGGAAGAATGCTGATTTCCCAGCGGCCGGCTCTCGGCGAAGAGACGGTCAACGAGACCCGCTCCCGGTTCACCATCGAACCGCTGGAGCCCGGCTTCGGCTACACGCTCGGCAACTCGCTGCGGCGCACGCTGCTGTCGTCCATCCCGGGCGCGGCCGTGACGAGCATCCGCATCGACGGCGTGCTGCACGAGTTCACCACCGTTCCCGGGGTGAAGGAAGACGTCACCGACGTCATCCTGAACCTCAAGGAGCTCGTGGTGTCCTCGGAGGAGGACGAGCCGGTCACCATGTACCTGCGCAAGCAGGGCCCCGGTGAGGTCACGGCGGCCGACATCGTGCCGCCGGCCGGTGTCACCGTGCACAACCCGGATCTGCACATCGCGTCGCTGAACGGCAAGGGCAAGCTCGAGATCGAGCTCGTCGTCGAGCGCGGCCGCGGTTACGTTCCGGCCCTGCAGAACAAGCAGGCGGGCGCGGAGATCGGCCGGATCCCGGTCGACTCGATCTATTCGCCGGTGCTGAAGGTGACGTACAAGGTCGAGGCCACCCGTGTCGAGCAGCGCACCGACTTCGACAAGCTGATCCTGGACGTCGAGACCAAGCCGTCGATCACACCGCGCGACGCGGTCGCGTCGGCCGGCAAGACGCTGGTGGAGCTGTTCGGTCTCGCTCGCGAGCTGAACGTCGACGCCGAGGGCATCGAGATCGGCCCGTCGCCGCAGGAGGCGGACACCATCGCCGCCTACGCGATGCCGATCGAGGACCTGGACCTCACCGTCCGGTCGTACAACTGCCTCAAGCGCGAGGGCATCCACACGGTGGGCGAGCTCGTCTCGCGCAGCGAGGCGGACCTGCTCGACATCCGCAACTTCGGCGCCAAGTCGATCGACGAGGTCAAGCTCAAGCTCGTCGGCCTCGGCCTCGCGCTGAAGGACAGCCCGCCCGGGTTCGACCCGACCGCGGCTGCCGCCAGCTACGACGGTGAAGGCTGGTCGGAGGGTGTCGGCGGGATCGCCGACGGGATTTCGGACGGCCACGACGATGGCCAGGACTACGCAGAGACCGAGCAGCTCTAGGGCTCTGTGCCTGGACGCTGCGAGCTGAACTAGTAGGAGAACCAATGCCCACCCCTACCAAGGGAGCCCGGCTCGGCGGGTCGTCCGCGCACGAGCGGCTGATCCTGGCCAACTTGGCCACGCAGCTGTTCGAGCACGGCAAGATCACCACGACCGAGGCGAAGGCGAAGCGGGTCCGCCCGCTGGCCGAGAAGCTGATCACGAAGGCGAAGCGGGGCGACCTGCACAACCGCCGTCAGGTTCAGCGTGTCGTCCGTGACAAGGACGTCGTCCACAAGCTGTTCGCCGAGATCGGTCCGCACTTCGCGGAGCGTCCGGGTGGCTACACCCGGATCACCAAGACGATGGCGCGCAAGGGCGACAACGCCGCCATGGCCGTCATCGAACTGGTGCCCGAGAAGACCGTGACGAGCGAGGCCGAGCGCGCGCGCAAGACCAAGTTCGCCAAGGACGAGAAGGCCGCCGCTCCGGTTGCCGAGACCACCGAGGCGCCCGCCGCCGAGGAGGCTCCGGCTGCCGAGGAGGCCAAGGCCGAGGACACCACCGCCGCCGAGACCGAAGCCCCGGCTTCGGACGACGCGGACGCCAAGAAGGACTGACGTCCTGACGGCCGATTCGACACCGGACGAGCCCGCCACTCCCGCTTGGGAGGGCGGGCTCGTTCGTCTGCGCCTGGACGTCTCCTACGACGGCACGGACTTCTCGGGCTGGGCCCGTCAGCCGGGCCGCCGCACGGTGCAGGGCGTCCTGGAGGAGGCCCTGCGGCGGCAGCCACCGGGGTCCGCGGTGCCGAAGTCCGTGGTCGTCGCGGGCCGGACGGACGCGGGGGTGCACGCGACCGGCCAGGTCGTGCACCTCGACGTCGTCCCGCTGGTTCCTGGCGCGGCCGGCCGCGTCCCGGTCTCCGCGGTGGGTATCCCGGACCTGACCCGCATGGCGGGCCGCTGGAACCGCCTCCTGCCGGGCGACGTCCGGGTGCTGGGCGCCCGGGTGGCCCCCGACGGGTTCGACGCCCGGTTTTCGGCGATCCGGCGGCATTATCGTTACCGGGTCTCGGACGCCCCCTGGGGCGTGGACCCCTTGCGGCGCAACGACACCCTGGCCTGGGGACGGCCACTGTCGACGGACGCGATGAACGAGGCCGCCGCGTCGCTGCTGGGACTCCGTGACTTCGCGGCGTACTGCAAGCAGCGCGACACGGGCACGACCATCCGCGAGTTGCAGCGGCTGAGCTGGCGCCGGGTGGACGAGCACCTGCTGGAGGCCGAGGTCTCGGCGGACGCGTTCTGCCACTCGATGGTCCGCAGCCTGGTCGGAGCGCTGCTCCTGGTCGGCGACGGCCGCCGCGGCGGCTCGTGGCCCGCGGAGGTGCTGGCGAGCGGCGTCCGCGACAGCGCGGTGGCCCCGGCCCACGGCCTCACCCTCACCGCCGTCGACTACCCCCCGGACGCCGACTTGGCCGCCCGCGCCGAGCAGACCCGCAACATCCGCACCTCGCTCTGACGCCACCCCGAAAGCCGTGAATGTCGCATTGAGGGACTTCAAGTCCCTCAATGCGACATTCACGGACTTGGCCCGAAGGAAAGTCTCAGTCGCCGCGGCGGACCGGGCCCAGGATCTGCTGCTCCTTGCCCGTCGTGACCAGCCTCAGCGGGCGCCAAAGGTTGCGGCCCAAGGCCACCACCTGGTCGTCCTTCAGCATCGTCAGCTGGCGCATCATCTGCGGCGGCAGGTTCCAGATACGGCCCGCCAGCTCGGCCTGGCCCGCCGGGAGACGCTGCATCAGCACCAGGTCCGCCGCGTTCGCCGTCACGCCCGCCTGCGGGTGCAGGTACGGCAGGACGTAGATCGTCGTCTGCCACGGCGAGCGGGGCGGGAACAGGTCCTGCGGGGTCGGGCCGCCGTCCGTCACCACCAGCAGCGGCGCGTCCTCCGACGGCCGCGGCAGCTCGACCGGCGACAGCCGGCGGATCTGCACCAGCGGCGAAGGCCGTCCGTCGCGGTTGCCGGCCGCCTGGGACAGCACCTGCCACGCCGCCGGCCGCCCCGTCGCCACCACGACCCACGCGCCGACCGCCATCGCGCGCAGGGCCACTTGGCGGGCCAGGTACAGCCCGCCCACCAGCACGATGCGGGTCGGCGTCGAGCGGAGCGCCGAGATCGTCAGCGGCTCGCCCTTCAGGCCCGAGCCGAGCACGATGCCGCCGCGGTCACCCGAAGGGCTGATCGCGTCGAGCATCGCGGGGTCCACCGTGAACTCCGGCGCCACCCCGGTGTTGTGCCCGGCGTCGCGGACGCGGGAAGTCATGCCGTACCTCCGATCGGCAACGTCGCGGCGAACGCGGAGACCTGCAGCCCGCGCAGCGGCGTCAGGTCCACCCCGAGCCGCTCGGACAGTCCGTGCAGCCGCTGGTCGGCGGCGTCGAGTTCACGCGGGTTCCGCGCGCTCAGCCGGACCACGCCCCGCAGCCCGATCTTGCCGTCGTCGGACGCCGGGGAGATCGACATCGCCAGCGTCGCCGACAGCGCGCGGACGCTCGTCAGGGCGTTCAGGGTGCCGGTGATCTTGCCCTTCGGCCAGCCGGTGATCGCGTAGCTCGCGTGCCCGATCCCGGCCGCGGTGACGCCGGACCAGCGCTCCTGCATCGTGACCTTGGCAGGCGACCCGGCGACGGAAGTCAGCTCCGCGGCCGAAATGCTCGCCCGCAGCAGCTCGTCCGGGTCGAGCGGGCGCGTCGGCACGCCCTGCGACTCCAGGGCGTTGCGGACCCGCGAAAGCGCGCCGATCAGCGCGCGGTGGGCGCCGACGACGCCGCCGCCGCGCTCCCGGATCGCCGCCGGGCACCGCTTCGGGTCCAGCCGGATCGCGACCCACGTCGTCCGCCGCGCCGCCGCGGGCAGCGGCCCCAGCACCTCCATGTAGGAGCTCAGCGCCGGCGAGTCCGACGGCAGCGCCGCGCTGCCTGGGTAGCAGTGCCAGATCATCTGGATCGAGTCGAGGACCACGCCGCGGTCTTCGAGGCACGGGGCGAGCGCCGACAGCGGCAGGCTCGGCGCGCCGTCGGCCTGGGTGATCAGCGCCGGCGTCGGCTCGACGAGCAGCACCGCCGTCCACGTGCCGTCGTTCCAGGCGAGCCCGACCTGCTGGCGCTCGTGGTCGACGCCGTGCGCGACGACGAGGTCCGGCACGGCGATGCGGAGCAGGTTCACGCGGGCGTCGTCCGCGCCGGTCACCGTCGTCTCCTCGGCGGCCATCGCCTCGACGGTGCTCGGCGGCAGCGGGTTCGCGACCCGGTCGTGGGACCGGAAGGAGTAGCGCAGCGTGAGCCCGACCCACTGGGTGAACCAGCGGCCGCGCCAGCGCAGCAACGCGACGATGAGGGCGAAGGCGAGGATGCCGATCCCGACGTACTTCAGCGACATGTCGATCGCGAGCAGCACGAGCCCGGCCGCGAGGCCCACCTCGAGCACGACGAGGTTCGCCACGGGGAGCGGGCCGAGGGTCACGCCTGTGGAACGGCGCCGCGCCGGGGGCGCCGTCCGGGCCGGGGGCGGGGGAGTGGCCGCGCCGCCGGAGCCACCGCTGTCGGGCCCCTTGGGACCGCCAGGGCCACCCGGTCCGCCGGGACCGCTGGGGCCACCAGGTCCGCCGGGGCCACCCGGCCCACCGGGCCCGCCCGGGCCGCGCGGGGGGACGCCTGGCCGGGCGGGGACGCCCACCGGACCGCCAGGGCCACCACCGGGTTTACCGGGACCCGCCGGACCGCCACCGGGCCCGCCAGGCCCTCCGGGAACTCCACCGGGGCCACCGGGTCCGCCAGGTCCACCGGGGACGCCACCAGGGCCACCGGGAACGCCACCGGGTCCTCCCGGACCACCGGGTCTGCCCGGCCGCGGCGGCGGGCCCGGCGGGCGACCACCGGGCGGCGGGGGCCCGGGCGGGCCAGGCGGACGTGGAGGAGTGGTGACGGACATCCGCGCTTTCTCTTCCCCTCGTGCTTGCTGCGTACCCGGAAGCCGGGTCCCGGGATGCCCGACACTAGCTTGAGTTGGTAGAAACCCCACACCAGACGGTCCCCGTACGGCTATCCTGCGGAACCGTACCGCGACGGGGAGAGCTGTAGGTCGAGAATGCCATCAACACCCACGACTAAGTCTCAGGTCCAGGCGTATCAGTTCGTCCTACGGCGGATGCAGTCGGCGCTGGTCCGGCGGGACGCCGTGATGCTGCACGACCCGATGCGCACCCACACGCGGGCCACCATCGTCGGGGTCGTGCTCGGGGCGCTCGGCATGATCGTGTTCGTCGTCTGGGGGCTGCTCAGCCCGGCGCCGTCGGTGCCGGACGCCGGGAACATCGTGATCGGCGAGCAGTCCGGCACGGTCTACGTCGTGACGGGGAACCCGAAGAAACTGATCCCGACGTTCAACCTCGCGTCGGCGCGGCTTCTCCTGCTGGCCCAGCAGAAGCAGTCGAGCTCGGGAGGTGCGGGCGGCGCGCCGGCTGCCCCGGCCGCGGCGGCGAGCGCGGCGAGTGTGAAGAATCCCACGGTCGTTTCCGACGCCCAGCTCGAGTCCATTCCGCGCGACAAACTCACCGGAATTCCGGACGGTCCCCAGCTGATTCCGTCGGATTCGCAGCGCATTTCCCCCAATTGGGCGGTCTGCGACCAGGTCCAGCTCGACCTGACGCAGCCGAACCCCGATCTGGGCAGGACCAACACCTACGTCTTCGGCGGCGTCGCGCCGAGCGGCCTCGGCGCCGAGCTGGGCGACAACGAGGCGTTGCTGGCGTCCGCCGACAACGGCAAGACCTACCTCATCTACCGGCTGCCGAGCTCGCGGAACCGGCCGAACGCCAACACCGTGCGCGCCGAGATCGACGACAGCGACGCCAACCACGCCGTCCGGACGGCCCTGCAGCTGCAGACGAAGCCGCGGAAGATCACCCAGGGCCTGCTGAACGCGATCCCCGAGGTCGCGCGCCTGACGCCGCCGCCGATCGCGAGCGGCTCGGCTCCGGCGGACTTCGACCGGCTGACCGCGGGCGACGTCTTCGCCACGCAGCCCGCCGGTGAGCAGCCGAACTACTGGGCGATCACGACGACCGGCATCCAGCGGGTTTCCAACGCGGTCGCCGACATCATCCGCGTCGCGAAGAACGGCAGCTCCAGCCAGATCAAGACGCTGGGGCTCGACAAGCTCGCCGGGGTGCGCGTCCTGCAGGCAGGCGATCCCGACTACATCCCGGTCGACGACTTCCCGCGGTCGGTCCCGACGGTCCTCGACGCGACGAAGAACTCGTCGGTCGCGTGCCTGGGCTGGTCGCTGGTCGGGGACGGCGCGGACCGTGACGCGCACACCTCGGTGTACGTCGACAACCTGCTGCCCGGGCAGAAGGGCACCGGGGACAAGTTCACCCCGATGACGGTGACCACGCTCGGCCCGAACAACGTGCCGGTCAACGGCTTCTACCTGAAGCCGGGGTTCGCCGCGGTCGTCCAGTCCGCCACCGGCAAGGCCAGCTTCGGCAAGGGCGCGATCCAGCTGATCTCCGACCGGGGCATCCGCTACAGCGTGCCGGACGCCGCGACCGCGGACGCGATCGGACTGAGCAACCGGCAGCCCGCGCCCGAGTCGATCATCGGGCTGCTGCCGACCGGGGCCTCGCTGAACACGCAGGACGTGCTGCGGCAGTTCGACTCCGTGCCGATCGACCCGAACGCCGGCACGTTCGCGGCGCCGAGCCGGCCGGCGGGGAACTGACCGGAACCGCCGGGCCGCCGTGGGCGTCACACGCCCGAAGAGTCCTTGGTGAGCGGAGGTGCCGTGGCCGGCTTGAGGATGGACGGCGCCGTCGTCGTCGAATACGCCAAGACGGCCGAGGAGGCCGCGGCCGAACTGGACTCGGCGGCGGCCGAAGTGGGCGGTGAGGGCGTTTCCGCCGAGTCCTACGGCGCGCTGGGGGCGCAGATCGGGCTCGGGGAGTCGTACGGCCGCGCGGCGGGCGCGTTGCGGCGTCAGCTGACCGACGGCGCGGAGGCGCTGCGCTCGGCCGGCGAGGCGCTGCGGCGGGTGACGGTGCGGCACGGCGGTCAGGACGACGAGGCCGCGGAGCTGATCAAGCGGGCTGGGAGGCTCGAGGGATGACCGCCGAAGCGGAAAGCTCCACCAAGTCCCGCACAGCCGGTCCCGGCGCGGAAGGCGACGAGATCGCCGCGGCGGCCGAGCCGTACCTGGCCTACCTGTCGGACGTCGCGCGGCAGCTCGGGTTGATCGACCCCGTCGAGACGTACTTCCGGCCGCTGGTCGGCCGCTGGGGCGACCTGGGCGCCGAAGCCGACCGGCTGCGGCAGGCGGCCGCCGCGGCGGCCGAGGTGTCCGCGCGGCTCGACGACGGGCTGGGCCGCTTGGACGCGGGCTGGGAGGGCCGCGACGCGGACGCGTTCGTCGCGTACGTGCGGGAGATCGGCGCCGCGGGCGGTGACCTCCAGGAGGCACTCACCGTCCTGGCCGGCGCGCTCGACGAGATGGTGACGACGCTGCGCGGCATCACCGTCGACCTCGTCGAAGTACTGGTGGACGCGGCGGACCTGATGTCCGAAACCCTGTCGCTGCCGAGCGGCGGCACCCGGCGGGCGCGCGCTCAGCTGCAGGAAACGCAGGAATCGGCGAAGGCCCTCTACGAGACCGCCCGCGACGTCATGGAGGCCTTCGACCGGCTTTGCGACGGCGTCGACGACCCGGACGGTGCCACGCGGACCATCGATATCAAGCACCGGTACCCGCAGGAGCGGTTCAAGCTCCACGACGCGGCCCTGAACGAAGAAGGAACGCCGGCCACGACGTCGGCCACAACGCCGTCCTCCGCTGACGAAGTGATGACGCCGTCCTCGGCCTCCGCCTCGGGCGACCCGGCGGAGCCGCGGCACACGGGCGCCGGCACCCCGGAGAACGGGCCGTCCGCCGAAGGGGCCGCCCAGCAGGCGCCCGCGCCGGAGAACTCCGCGAACCACGGCGTTTCCGGCGTCCCGATGATGCCGATGATGGGGTTCGGCGCCTTCGGCACGGGTGGCCAGGGACGGCGTCCGTCGAAGACGCGGCCGGTCACGAAGACGTCGGAACTGCTGGGGGAGCCGGGTCTGGTGGCTCCGCCGGTGATCGGCGAGGACGAGAACGCGCCGCAGCCGAAGAAGCCGCCCGCGAAGTGAGCCCCCGGCGGGACCCGGTCAGCGGCGGTTGGCGCCGGTCTCGGCCGGGCGGTTGCGGCGGATCGTGCGCACCACGAACAGCGTGATCAGCAGGGCCACCAGGCCGCCCACCGTGCCGGCCAGCGCCACGATCACCGGCGTCGAGCTGTGGTCGTTCGCCGGCGGGAGCTGGGCCAGTTGCGGGGCGGGCTTCGGCGCCGCGTTCCCCAGCTCCGACGGCAGGCTCTGCGTCAGCGCCGCCACCGGGTCGATGACGCCGTAGCCGACGAAGTTGTCGCGCCCGCCAGGAGCGGCCGGGTGCTGGGCCGTCTCCTTGATCCGGTTGATGATGCCCTTCGCGTCGAGGTTCCGGTACTTCGCCTTGACCAGCGCCGCCAGCCCCGCGACGTACGGCGCGGCGAAGCTCGTGCCCTGGATTTCGCTGGGCTTGTCACCGCTTTCGAACGTCAGGTTGGCCAAGCTTTTCGAACCTTCGGCGGGGTCGAGCGAAATGATCTTCGTGCCGGGTGCCGCGACGCCGACCCAGGGGCCGTGCACGCTGAACTGGGCCACGCCGCCGGTTTCGTCGATCGCCCCGACCGACAGCACGTCGTCGGCGAACCACGGGGGCGTCACGATCGTCTTCGGCTTCTTCGCGTCCGGCTGGTCGTTCTGCGGGCACGTGTCCGTCGCGTTGCCCGCGGCGGCGATGATCACGATGCCCGCCTGCGCCGCGAAGTGCACGGCGGCCTGGACCTGTTGCTCGCCTTCGGTGATGTTGCCGTCGGCGGTGCGGCAGTTGTCGACCGACATGTTGATGACGTCGGCTTCCCGCCGCTCGGCGATGCCACGGATGATCTCGGCCAGCGTCTTCAGCGTGCCCGCGGTGCCGGCCTTCTCCAGCTGGCGCCCGCCGTTGGACTGCCCGGGCGACGTCTGGTCGCCTTCGCTGCCCCCACCGCCGCCGCTCGGCGGCAGCGCCGTGTTCGACCCCGTCGGCGGGTTGGTGCTCGACGACGGCGTGCCCGAGTTGCCCGACGGCGACGAGGTCTTGGTGTCGGGCTGGTAGTTCTCGCTCAGCTGGCGGTAGGACACGATCGTCGCGTCCGGGGCGACGCCCACGAACCCGACCTCCGGCTTGTCCGGCTTGGCCGCGATGATCCCGGCGACCTCGGTCCCGTGGCCGTCGCAGTCTTCGAGCCCCGGCCGCTGGCCGTGCGTCGGCGTCGCGACGTAGTCGCCGCCGGACTGCACCCGGTTCTGGAACCACGGGTGCTGCGTGACGCCGGTGTCGATCACCGCGACCCGGACGCCACCGCCGGCGCTTCCCGTGGCGGCCTTGACGATCTCCTGCGCCTTCGAGATCTGCAGGTACTCCTGGCCCCACGGCCGGTTCTTGATCTCGATGTTCTCGCCGAGGCTGCGCTGCACGCACGCCTTCGACTGCTGGTACGTCTTGTCCGGCCCGCGCGAGTCCGGGATCAGCTTGCTCATGTCGACCGGCGGCGGGGTCGCGAAGTAGCCGTTCGCCGGCGCGGTCTGCGCCGACGCCGGCGCGCCGCCGGTCAGCGGCGACAGGACGCCGATGGTGCCGGCCAGCAGGGCGGTCGTGGTCCGCCGGGCGGCGCCGGGACGTCGTGCTACTGCCATCCGAGATTCACCCGCTCCGGTCACTTGAAGTTCAGGTGCCGCAGGGTGGTGTACAGGTCCATCACACCCAGGGCGAGCGGGAGCACGGAGGCGATGCAGATCGCCTCGATGATCTCCACGGTGCGCCGCAGCGGCGGCGAGAACCGCTGGTTCGGGAAGATCACGCCGACCACGAGCGCCCCGGCGGCGAGCAGGATCAGCACGCCGAACACGTAGAGCAGGCGGTTCTGGGCGCTCGCCGAGACCAGCCAGCCGATGGCGATCCCGGTCGCCGAGACCAGGCCCGTGGTGAGCAGGGCGATCGCCTGGCTGCCGTTCGCGTAGGCGCGGGCGCGCAGGAGCAGGACCAGCGTCGCGACGACGCCGAGGATGATCCCGAACGCGCCGGGCGAGGAGGCGGCGATGATCGCGGACACCGCGACCGTGCTGCCGCAGCCGACCATCAGGCCGGTCATGTAGTTGTGCGCGACCGCCGTGCGGTGCTCGATCGCCCGGTAGTCGGGGAAGCCGGAGTCTTCCTTGAGTTCTTCCGCGCTGCCCGGGACGTGCGGCAGCGGCAGCTTCGCGAGCCAGATCGTGGCGCGCGGCAGGATCGAGATGCAGGCCAGGGCGATCGCGACGGTGCCGGCCGCGATCCCGGCCGCGGGGTGGGCGACGAGCGTGCCGAACAGGAAGGCCAGCCCGCCGAAGGTGCCCGCGGTCGCGGCCGCGATGAACGTGGTGATGCCGGCGCCGATCACCATGATGCAGACCGAGGCGACGATGATCACGAGGACCGCGCCGAGCAGCAGGTTCGCCCGCAGGGACAGGCCGGGCACGATGTAGAAGCCGCTCACGAACGCCAGTGGCAGGCCGCCGGCCGCGGCGATCAGCACGCCGGTCGCCTCGGCCTGGTAGGCCTTCGCGAGCGTCGCGCCGACCGCGACGCACGCGATCGCGCCGATGCCGCCGGCGATGGCCGCGCCGAGCGCGCTGCCGCCGTAGAACGAGCCGCTCATGAACAGCGCGATGGCGGCGGCGACCAGCGCCAGCCCGCCCGCGACGTGCCCGAAGCGGTTCGCCGTCTCCTTGGTCCAGGGGCGGAAGCTGTCCGGGGAGGACTCCGCGATCGCGTCGACGACGTCGTCGTACAGCGGCGGCGGCGGGTTCTCGTTGCGCTTGCGCAACTGCAGCAGCTCGCCGTCGACGACGCCGAGCGAGGCCAGGGTGCGGCTCGGGTCGAGCGGGGCGTCGCCGAGCTTCGCCAGCGCCCAGCCGCCGTGGCGGGCGCCGCCGTCCGGTGCCGTCTCCTTGGCCATGTCCAGCAGCATCGGCAGAAGATCGGCCACGGCGACATCGGCGGGCAGCGCCACGTCGATCCGCGTGGAGGGCGCGACGACCGTCACCCTGCTGAAAACTGTCGTGCCCGTAGCCACCGCACTGCTCCCCGCTCTGATGAGACTGCTCCCCGGGGAACTTATACCGAACCTCGGTGCCGACATCATCGAACGTCCGAAATTCACCGGCCGCCGCAGGTCAGGTTCCCGAACCGCGGATTACTGTCGGTGCCGGGCCGTACACTCGCCGGGCTAGGGAGAACAGGCTCACGAGGCGGTTCCGGCGTCCGCCGGAATTCCCCCGCGGCGTTCGATAGGTTGTTCCGCGCACCTTGCGCACTAAACGGTGGCCGCCATCGTCGAGTTTGAAGAGGGGTCCTTCGATGAGCACGCTGCAGTTCAAGAAGTCGCCGCGGCTGGCGGCACCGCGCCCGCCGGGCGGCGAGGTGCACCTCGAGCCGCCGCCGGAGGTGCCCCGCGTCATCCCCGGCAACATCGTGATGAAGGCGCTTCCGGTCGTCATGATCGTCGCGTCGCTCGGGATGATGGTCTTCATGTTCCAGGCCAGCAACCGGAACCCGATGATGATGGCCATGGGCGGCATGATGGTCGTCGGCACGCTCGGGATGATGGCCGGTGGCGGCGGCAAGGGCGGCGGCGCCAAGCGCGCCGAGATGGACGAAGACCGCAAGGACTACCTCCGTTACCTCGGCCAGATGCGCGACCGCGCCCGCGAGGCGATGGTCGACCAGCGCGCCGCGCTCGAGTGGGTGCACCCCGACCCCCAGTCCCTGTGGTCGCTGGCCGCCAGCCGCCGCATGTGGGAGCGCCGCCAGAACGACCAGGACTTCCTGCACCTGCGCGTCGGGCGCAGCTCCCACCGCCTCGCGACGCGGCTGGTCCCGCCCCAGACCGGGCCCGTCGACGAGCTGGAGCCGATCGCCACCCTCGCGCTGCGCCGGTTCGTGCGCGCGCACTCGATCGTGCCGGACCTGCCGACCCAGATCACGCTGCGCGGGTTCGCCGCGGTGAGCATGCAGGGCGACCGCACGCTGACCCGCGGCCTCACCCGCGCGATGCTCGCGCAGCTCGTTTCCTTCCACAGCCCGGACGACGTGCTGATCGCGGTCGCCACCGCGGGGCGCGCGAAGGAGGAGTGGGAGTGGGCGAAGTGGCTGCCGCACGCCCAGCACCCGACGCTGTCGGACGGCATCGGCCAGCTGCGCATGATGGCCGGTTCGCTGGCCCAGATCGAAGACTGGCTCGACGAAGAGCTGCGTGACCGCCAGCGCTTCTCCCGCAACGCCACCCCGGCGCCGGACCAGCCGCACGTCGTGATCATCATCGACGACGCCGAGGTCACCCGGGAAGAGCAGATCGTCCTGGAGGAGGGCCTGGTCGGCGTCACGCTGATCGACCTGTCCGACTCCCTCGGCAACCTCGCCGCCCGCCGCGGCCTCCGCCTGGTCGTGGAGGCCGACCGGCTCGGCGCGCGCAGTGCCGGCGGCGTCGAGTGGTTCGGCCGTCCGGACACCCTCAGCCTGGTCGAGACCGAGTCGCTGGCCCGGCTCATCTCGCCGTACCGCGTCGGCGGTGGCGGCGGCCAGGACACCAGCGACGAAGAGCCGCTGCTGTCCAACCCTTCCCTGCTGGAGCTGCTCGGCATCCCGGGCGACCCGATGACCTTCGACGTCCAGCAGGCGTGGCGGCCGCGCCCGATCCGCGACCGCTACCGCGTGCCGTTCGGGGTCGGCGAGTACGGCCAGCCGGTCGAGCTGGACATCAAGGAAGCCGCCGCCGAGGGCATGGGCCCGCACGGTCTGTGCATCGGCGCGACCGGTTCCGGCAAGTCGGAGTTCCTCCGCACCCTGGTGCTGGGCATGCTGGCGACGCACTCGTCGAGCACGCTCAACTTCGTCCTCGTCGACTTCAAGGGTGGCGCGACGTTCCTCGGCCTGGACAAGGCGCCGCACGTCTCCGCGGTCATCACGAACCTCGCGGACGAGGTCACGCTGGTCGACCGCATGAAGGACGCGCTCGCCGGCGAGATGAACCGCCGGCAGGAAGCGCTGAAGAACGGCGGCAACTTCAAGAACGTCTGGGAGTACGAGAAGGCCCGCGAGAACGGCGCCGATCTCGACCCGCTGCCGGCGCTGTTCATCGTCTGTGACGAGTTTTCCGAGCTGCTGGCGGCGAAGCCGGACTTCATCGACCTGTTCGTCGCCATCGGCCGGCTGGGCCGGTCGCTGCAGATGCACATGCTGCTCGCGTCGCAGCGACTGGAAGAAGGCAAGCTGCGCGGGCTCGACTCGCACCTGTCGTACCGGATCGGCCTCAAGACGTTCTCGGCGGCGGAGTCGCGCGCCGCGATCGGCGTGCCGGACGCGTTCGAGCTGCCGTCGGTCCCCGGTGGCGGCTACCTGAAGTTCGACACCTCGACGCTGGTGCGGTTCAAGGCGTCCTACGTCTCGGGCCCGTACCGGCCGGCCGGCATCAAGGCGGCGGGCCCGGCGGCGACCGTGGTCCGCGCGGACAAGCGGCCGCAGCTGTTCGTCCCGGACTTCGTCGAACTGCCGAAGGAGCCGGAGCCGCAGCTGATCGAGGCGGCGCCGCAGCAGGAGCAGCGGCAGTCCGAAGAGGCGGTCGAGCCCAGCGAGCTGGACGTGATCGTCTCGCGGCTGATCGGCCAGGGCCCGCCCGCGCACGAGGTGTGGCTGCCGCCGCTGAAGGACCCCAACTCGCTCGACACCCTGCTGCCGAACCTGAACCCGACCGACGACCGCGGCCTGTCCCCGGTCGGCTTCTTCGGCAACGGGCGGCTGCAGGTGCCGCTGGGCATCATCGACCGGCCGTACGAGCAGCGGCGTGATCCGCTGTGGGCGGACTTCTCCGGCGCGGCCGGGCACGGCGTGATCGTCGGCGGCCCGCAGTCGGGCAAGTCGACGATGCTGCGGACGCTGATCATGTCGATGGCGCTGACGCACACCCCGGAGGAGGCGCAGTTCTACTGCCTCGACCTCGGTGGTGGCGCGCTGGCGGGGCTCGCGGACCTGCCGCACGTCGGCGGGGTCGCGGTCGCGCGGCGCGAGCCGGACAAGGCCCGCCGGATCGTGGCCGAGCTGACCACCCTGCTCACCGAGCGGGAAGGCCGGTTCGGCGCGATGGGCATCGACTCGATGACCGAATTCCGGAACCGGAAGCGCCGCGGTGAGATCCGGCCGGACCAGGACCCGTTCGGCGACGCGTTCCTGATCGTCGACAACTGGCGCGCCCTGCGTGACGACTTCGAAGAGCTGGAAACCACGATCACCCGGCTCGCCACCCAGGGTCTGTCCTACGGCGTGCACGTCGTCATCGCCGCCAACCGATGGGCGGACATCCGCCCGGCCATCAAGGACATGATCGGCACCCGGTTCGAGCTGCGCCTCGGTGACCCGACCGAGTCGGACATCGACCGCCGTGTCGCGGTCAACATCCCGGCCGGGCGGCCGGGCCGCGGCCTGACCCGCGAGAAGCTGCACATGCTCGGCGGCCTGCCCCGGATCGACGGCTCCAGCGACCCGGAGACGATCGCCTCCGGCGTCGCCGACGCGGTGGCGAAGATCAAGGGCGCGTGGCGCGGCCGGATCGCGCCGCAGGTCCGCCTGCTGCCGGAGATGATCACCTACGAGGACGTGCTCAAGCTCGACCAGGCCCGCGACTCCAAGCTGGTCCCGATCGGGGTCAACGAGGAGGACCTGCAGCCGATCTACCTGGACTTCAACGCGGAGCCGCACTTCTACGCCTTCGCCGACGGCGAGTCGGGCAAGACGAACCTGCTGCGGCAGATCGCCCGGGGCATCTCCGAGCGCTACACCGCCAAGGAAGCGCTCATCCTGCTGGTCGATTACCGGCGCACGATGCTCGGCTTCATCCAGGGCGACTCGCTGCTGGGCTACGCCGTGTCGGCGGCGCAACTGGAGAGCATGATCAGCGACGTCTTCAACTCGATGACGCGGCGCCTGCCGGGCCCGGACGTCACGCAGGAGCAGCTGAAGACCCGCTCGTGGTGGAAGGGGCCGGAGCTGTTCATCCTGGTCGACGACTACGACCTGGTGGCCACCTCGACGAACAACCCGCTGCGGAAGATCTCCGACTTCCTGGCCCAGGCCAAGGACGTCGGCCTGCACCTGGTGGTCGTGCGGCGCACCGGTGGCGCGAGCAAGGCGATGTACGACCCGATCATCGGCAAGCTCAAGGAGATCGCGGCGCCGGGCATGGTCATGAACGGCTCCCGCGACGAGGGCGCGCTGGTCGGCAACATCAAGGCGAGCGCGATGCCGCCGGGCCGGGGCAACCTGCTCACCCGGAAGAACGGCAAGCAGCTCATCCAGGTGTCGTGGATCCAGCCGGACTAGTTGTGCCGCAGGTTCCCGATCCGGCCACAGTCACGGCCGAATGGTTTCGTGGCAACGGTTACGTCCCTCGGCGGGGCGGTCTGCCCTGGGCCGGATCGGGAACAGGCAGTGGGGTGCGAGCGGGCGGAGGGTAGGTTCCTCCCCGAGGGCGCGCCCCGTTCGCCGGGCGCGGGGGAACGCGACGAAAACTGCGGGAGCTGCTGGTGACGGTCCGGGTTGCGGTGGACTTCGGGACGTCGAGCACCTGTGTCGTCGCCTCGGTGAACGGCCGCGATCCACAGGTCGTGGTGATCGACGGCCAGCCCCTGATGTCCTCGGCGGTGTACGCGGCGGCGGACGGCACGCTGTTCGTCGGCCAGGAGGCCGAGCGGCAGGCGGCGGTCGACCCGTCCCGGTACGAGCCGAACCCGAAGCGGCGGATCGACGAGGGCGAGCTGCTGCTCGGCGAGAACGTCCTGCGGGTGACCGACGTCGTGCACGCCGTGCTCGGCCGCGCGGTCGCCGAGGCCCGCCGCCTGGCGGGTGAGGCCGAAATCGACCTGCTGGTGCTGACCCACCCGGCGGACTGGGGCGCGATCCGCACCCGGCTGCTGCGGCAGGCCGCCGGCGGGCTGGCGCGCGAGGTCGCCCTGGTGCCGGAGCCGGTCGCGGCGGCGGTGTACCACGCGGCGACGTTCGCCCCGGCGGACGTGGCAGGCGATCGCACCGTCGAGTTCAGCGGACGCCCCGGCGAAGCGCTGGCGGTGCTGGACCTCGGTGGCGGCACGGTCGACGTCAGCGTGGTGCGGCGGCTGCCGCCGGACACCGCGCGGGACCGCGCCGGCCGCCCGCAGCGCGGCGGGTTCCAGGTGCTCGCCACCCGGGGCGACCCGGGGTTCGGCGGCGCGGACATCGACCAGGCGCTGCTGGAACACGTCGGCTCCCTGGTGTCCGCGGTGGACCCGGACGCGTGGCGCCAGCTCGTCGAAGGGCGCGAGCTGGTCGACCGGCGCCGGCGCCGGGTGCTGCGTCAGGACGTCCGCGGCGCGAAGGAAACGCTGTCGCGGCACGCCTACACCGACGTGCCGATGCCGCCGCCGTTCGCCGACGCACACGTCACGCGCGAGGACCTGGAACGGCTGATCGCGGCGCCGCTGGGCCGCGCGGTGGAACTGACGGTCGCGGCGATCGGCGACGCCGGCCTGCGGCCGAAGCAGCTCACGGCGATCTTCCTGGTCGGCGGGTCGAGCCGGATCCCGATGATCTCGCGGCTGGTGCACGAGCGCACCGGCGTCGTGCCGACGAGCCTCGACCAGCCCGAGACGGTCGTCGCGCGCGGCGCGTTGCGCGCGGTGCTGGTGGACCCGGACCGCACCGGCGCGCTCCCCGGCGAAGCGATGGCGCGGCTGGGCGCGGTGCCGGGCGCCCTCAACCCGGCGGCGCGGCGCACCGAGGTCGTCCGCCCTGGCGACGTCGCCCCGCGCCCGGCTCCGCCGCGCGGCCAGCCCGCCCCGAGCGGGTTCCCGCCGCACGCGAACCGCACGGCGCCACCGCCTTCTCCGCCTCACGGCCAGCCGGCGGGCCGTCCGTGGACTCCGCCCGCCGGGCAGCCCGTCCCGCCCCGGCCCGGCGGGACGAACGCGCCTGCCGAGGCAGCCGGGAAGAGCCGGAGGAAGCTCTGGGGAGTTGTCGCCGGCGCCGTGGTCGTCGTGGCCGCGCTCGTCATCGGCGGGGTGCTCCTGTTCGGCAACCCCGGTGGCCAAGCCGAGAGCGGCCGTACGCTCTCGCAGTACGACTTCAAGTTCGTCGCGCCGGAAGACTGGGTCCAGACCGACGACCGGGTCGCCGAGCGGCAGGTCGTCATCCACCCGCAGGAGTCCCGCGACGGCAACGACCTCCTGGTCGCGCAGGAGTACGTCATGGACTACGACGCGACGGCGGACCCGCAGAAGCTCGCGGACGAGCTCCGGAAGAAGGCGGAGAACGACGCAGAGCAGCAGTACAGTGCGTACAACCCGAGCGCCTCGTACGCCGGCCGGACGGTGATCTTCTACCACCAGGTCAAGCCGGACCGCCCCGATATCCAGGTCGATTGGTACGTCGTGGCGAAGGGCCGGATCCGGGTCCACGTCGGCTGCCAGTACGCGAAGGCCGAGTTGCGGGATCGGGTCGCCGCCGCGTGCGTCCAGGCCGTGCGCACGGTCGACATCGTCAACTGAGAGGGGGCACCCGGTGCCGTCCGAAGAGTTCGAAAGCGCCGCGGCGTCCTTCAAGCGGGTCGGGCAGGACGCGGTGACGCACGCGCGGCGCGTCGCCGGCAACGCGGTGGCGCGCAGCCGTCGCCACCACAGCGAAAACGCCGAGCTCCTGAAGCGCGGCGGGCGCGGCGCGAAGCCCGGTGATCCGACGCCCGGCACGCTGCGCGCGGCCGCCGAACGGTTCCGCCGTGCCCGCGGCCTGTCGGTCCCCGTGGTTCCCGATCCCGCCGATTCGGTTCCTTCGCGTTCGCAATCTCCCGCGCGCACCCCCCGATCGGATGACGAAGAGGAGGACTTTTCCCAGATGCGAATCATGAAGCGCGATCAGTGAAGCCGCGACGGCGTTCGCTGTGCGTGTGCTAAGACCGCTGGTGGGGAACATTTTTCCGGGTGACGCGCCGTCGGGTCGTGGCGTTTGCCGAATACCTGCGGCAACCGGTTCCCGATGCCGGCGTTCACGCAAGCAACTACTTGCGGGCAAACCACCACATGAGGGAACCGGACGTGGCAGTGTCTGCGTCGTAGGGCCGTACAAACGAACAAGCTTGGTACGGCCACCCACACTTAAGAAGGGGGTTCCAGCATGGCTGGATTCCAGGGAACACCGCAGCAGTTCACTGACGCCGAGAGCCGCGTGACCGAGGTCCGCACCGGCATGGACCAGAACCTCGCGACGCTGCGCGACCGCATCGAGGCCACCCGCGCCGGCTGGCAGGGTCAGGCGCAGAAGGCGTTCGACAACGTCATGATGCGCTTCGACGACGACGCCCGCCAGATGAACCAGGCCCTGCAGCGCATCGCCGACCTGCTCCGCGAGGCCGGTTCGAAGTACGAGCGTTCCGAGCAGGAGCAGCAGGAGACGATCGCGGCCCTCAACAAGGGCTTCGAAGCGCTCGGCTGAGCTTCACCCCTGAACTTTTCTTTCCTCCAACCAAAACTTCTCTGCACAGAAGGAGCACATCATGCCTGATGGCGCCGGCATTGTCGTCAATTACGCCACCATCCACGAGGCCGCCGCGGACTGCACCAGCACCGGTGGCGAGCTGCAGCAGGCTTTCGACCGCCTGAAGGACGACCTCAAGCCGCTGGTCACCACCTGGACCGGTTCCGCGAAGGAGCAGTACGACCAGGCCCAGCGCACCTGGGACCAGAAGTTCGAGGACCTCAAGCAGGTTCTGGCGCAGATCGCCGCCGCCCTGCCGTCGATCGCCGATGGCTACCAGTCCACGGACAAGGCTGTCGAGGGACTGTTCTGAGCCGGTGATCCCGGAAACCACGGCGGGCCCGCACTTCGGTGCGGGGCCCGCCGTTTCTTTTCGTAGCGACAGAGCCTTTGTGCGGCAAGGGAAACTCAGTGCGGTGCGCCGACCTCGTACTCCGGCCGGTCGTTGAGCACCCGCACGGTGACTTTCTTCTCCTGGCCGGAGATCCGCACGGTGCAGTCGAAGGTCGTCCCGTTCTCGGCGGCTTCGTCCGCCGGGCACTGCGCGTTCTTCACGTCCGGCTCGCCGTAGTGCTCGTTGAGGACCTTCACCACACCGTCCTCAAGGGACGGCCGGTCCAGGACGTCGCCGCGGAACGCGCCGAGCAGCCACGCGGCGCCACCGCCGAGCGCGAGCACCAGGACCGCGGCTCCGGCGATCAGCAACGGCTTCTTCGACTTCGGCTTCTTCCCCGGTTCCGCCGCGAACGCGCCGAGGCCGCCGTACTGCGCCGGCTGGAACCCGCCGCCGAACTGCTGCCCGGCCGGCTGCGCGGGCCACCCGCCGCCGGGGGTGCCCGGCTGCTGGTGCGGGACCGGCTGGGACGGCGGCGGCTGCTGCTGCCACGGGGCGGCGGGGGTCTGCTGCCCCTGCCACGGCCCGGAGAACGACCCCGATGTGCCGGGCTGCCCCGGCGCCCACTGGCCCGTGTACGAGCCCGAGACGGCGCCCGGGTCCGCGTTCGGCTGCCACTGCCCGCCGTGCGGGCCGGTCGCCTGCTGTTCCGGCTGCCACGCGCCGGACTGCTGCGGAGCGCCCTGCGGGTCCGCCGGAGGCTGCCACCACTGCGGCTGCTGCGGGTCGGGCTGTTGCGGCGGTTGGGTCGGTTGCGTCATCGGAGCTCACCTCGGGTCGTGGCCACGCCTCAGCTGCCCTGCGCTTCGCCGAGACGGCGGTAGAAGTCGTCCATCGCCGCCCGGTCGGGCACCACGGTGATCTGCGCCGCGTCGGGCAGTTTCGGCATGTCCTGCAGGCTCGCCTTGCCGGTGAACCGAAACTCGTACTTGAGCTCGAGCTGGTGGCCGTCGCCGGCGAACTTCGCCTCCATGACGAACGAGACCAGGCTGCCGTCCGGGTTCAGCGTGATCGTGGCGGGGACCGCGGCCTTCTTGAGCTCCGGGCCGACCTGGTCGACGATGCTCTGCGGCAGGATCTCGACCTTGTTCTTGACGAAGATCTCGAACGGCACGTCGACCGTGAGCGCGGTCTTGCCGTCGCCGAGGCTCTTCGCCCCGCGGACGGCGTGCTTGTCGGCCTGGTAGGCGTCCACGGTCGAGTCCGCCATCCGGCACGGGGTCAGCACCCCGCCCCAGGCGCACGGCAGGATCAGGCCGGACTCGGTCTTCGGCATCGACACCCACGCCGTCGGCGAGACGCCCTTCTGCACGTAGACCGGGCCGAGGTAGGTGTACTCGACCGCGCCGTCGGCCGGGGTGTAGGTGTCGATGATCTCGTCGGGGTTCTTCAGCGACCGGTGCCGCACCACGCGGTTCTCCGGGCTGCCGGTCCGGGCCGACGTGACGACGCTGTGGATCCACTTGTCGTCGAACTTGAAGTAGGCGTCCAGCGAGTTGGTGACGTCGCGGGTGTCGGTGATCGACTTCCCGAGCTTGCCGATGACCTGCTCGAACTTGGCGCCGACGTACTCGGCCGCGTCGTCGCCCTTCGGCAGCGCGGTGCCCGCCTTCGCCTGGCCGCAGGCGCCGGTCAGGGCCAGGACGGCGGCCAGCACGAAGATCGCCGTCGGTCGTTTCGTCATCGCCGTCCCCCGATCGACTGTGCCCTCGGCGGTGGCCGGAGCGCGCGCCCGGATCGTCTCATCCTCGCGTGTCGTGGCGACGCGTGCAGGCACTTCGGCGGGAAAACCGGGTAGAGTCCGGCTGCGCCCGGGCCGCCCGGAGCCTAGTATGGGCGTCTCCACCCACCCCCGATGCACGGGTGCGGTGGGCGTGCGGGTATCTTCATATGTCGTTGTGCGTTGCGGCGCATCAGCGCGCTAGGCCCGCACAGAACCCACACGCAATGTTGACGACGAGGTAGACCCTTGCCCACGTACAGCCCCAAGCCCGGCGACGTCACTCGTGCCTGGCACGTGATCGACGCCGAGGATGTCGTGCTCGGCCGGCTCGCGACCGAGGTCGCCACGCTGCTGCGCGGCAAGCACAAGCCGACCTACGCCCCGCACGTGGACACCGGTGACTTCGTCATCATCGTCAACGCCGAGAAGGTCGCGCTCACCGGAAACAAGCGCGAGCAGAAGTTCGCGTACCGACACAGCGGTTACCCGGGCGGTCTGCGGAAGCGCTCGTTCGGCGAACTGCTCGACACCAAGCCCGAGCACCTTGTCGAGAAGGTCGTCAAGGGCATGCTGCCGAAGAACAAGCTCGGCCGCGCTCAGGCGAAGAAGCTGAAGGTGTACGCCGGCCCGCAGCACCCGCACGCCGCGCAGCAGCCGCAGGCGCGCGAGATCACCAAGATCGCGCAGGTCGCGCAGTGAGTGAGGAACAGTCTGTGACCAGCACCGAGACCGAGACCCCCGAGGTCGTCGAAGCGGCTGAGGCGCCGGCGGCCGAGGCTCCCGTCGCCGAAGCCCCCGTTGCCGAGGCGCCCGCCGCCGAGGTGACCGAGACCGGCGCCGTCGCCACCAGCGAGTCCCCCGCCGCGCCGCGCCCCTCGCGCGCCGCCGGCGGCAACGCCCAGACGGTCGGCCGCCGCAAGGAAGCCGTCGTCCGCGTGCGGGTCGTCCCGGGCACCGGCCAGTTCAAGCTCAACGGCCGCACCCTCGAGGAGTACTTCCCGAACAAGGTGCACCAGCAGCTCATCAAGGACCCGCTGGTCCTGGTCGAGAAGCCGGACTCGTTCGACATCTTCGCCAACCTGCACGGTGGCGGCGTCTCGGGTCAGGCCGGCGCGCTGCGCCTGGCGATCGCCCGTGCGCTCATCGAGGTCGACGCCGACGACCGCCCGGCCCTCAAGAAGGCCGGCTTCCTGACCCGTGACGCGCGCGCCACGGAGCGGAAGAAGTACGGCCTCAAGAAGGCCCGTAAGGCCCCGCAGTACAGCAAGCGCTGATCGCGCCCCTGGCGCAACCGACCGGAGCGCCCATCCGTCCATCGGATGGGCGCTCCGGCCTTTTCTGGGCACGGTGCGAATAGGGGTGTGTCGTTTCCGGCACCCCGAGCGACATCCGGGGGTGGGAGACGGCGGCTCGGGTGGGTCGCTAGGTTGTCGTGGTGGTTCACAAGGAGGTCGACTGATGGCACGCCTGTTCGGTACCGACGGGGTTCGTGGCCTGGCCAACGCCGAGCTGACGCCCGAGCTCGCGCTGTCGCTGGCGGCCAGCGCCGCCCGCGTGCTCGCCGCGCACGACCGCTCGCACCGGCCGGTCGCGGTCGTCGGCCGGGACCCGCGCGCCAGCGGTGAGATGCTCGAAGCCGCGGTCGTGGCGGGCCTGACGTCCGCCGGGGCCGACGTGCTCCGCGTCGGCGTCCTGCCCACGCCGGCCGTCGCGTACCTGGTCGGCTCGCTCGAGGCCGACCTCGGGGTGATGATCTCGGCCTCGCACAACCCGATGCCCGACAACGGCATCAAGCTCTTCGCCGCGGGCGGGCACAAGCTCCCCGACGGCATCGAGGACGAGATCGAAGCCGGCCTCGCCGCCGCCGCGCTCCGCCCGACCGGCGCCGGCGTCGGCCGCGTCACCGACGTCGACGACGCGCTCGACCGCTACGCCACCCACCTGCTCGCCGCCACGCCGCACCCGCTCGCCGGTCTCAAGGTCGTCGTCGACTGCGCCAACGGCGCATCCTCCGCCGCCGCGCCGGAGATCTACCGCCGCGCCGGAGCCGAGGTCGTCGCGCTGTACGCCGACCCGGACGGCGTCAACATCAACGAGCACTGCGGCTCGAACCACCCCGAGAAGCTGCGCGAGGCGGTCGTCGCGCACGGCGCCGACCTCGGCATCGCGCACGACGGCGACGCCGACCGCTGCGTGGCCGTCGACTCCGCCGGCGAGCTGGTCGACGGTGACCAGATCATGGCGGTCCTGGCGCTCGCGCTGGCCGAGTCCGGCGAGCTGACGAAGGACACGCTGGTCGCGACCGTGATGAGCAACCTCGGCCTGCACCTGGCCATGAAGGCCCACAGCATCAACGTCGTCACGACCTCGGTCGGCGACCGGTACGTCCTCGAGGAGCTCCGCGCCGGCGGATTCGCCCTCGGCGGCGAGCAGTCCGGCCACGTCGTCCTGCCGGCCCACGCCACCACGGGCGACGGCCTGCTCACCGCGCTGCGCCTGATGAGCCGCATGGCCGAGACCGGCAAGTCACTGGCCGACCTGGCGGCGGTGATGAACCGGCTGCCGCAGGTGCTGGTGAACGTCCGGGTCGCGGACAAGGCGGCGGTCGCCGGCTCGGCCGAGGTCCGCGACGCCGTCGGCGCGGTCGAAGCCGAGCTGGGCGAGGAAGGCCGGGTGCTGCTGCGGCCGTCCGGCACCGAGCAGCTGGTCCGCGTGATGGTCGAGGCCCCGGCGCAGTCCACCGCCCAAGCGGCGGCGGACCGCCTGGCCGGCGTCGTCTCCGCCGTCTCCTGACCCCCTTGTGAGTGAGAAACAGGGTTTCTCACTCACGACAAGGTGACCACAGCGCGACTGAGCCCGTGGAACACCGGGTGCCGTTTCCACCGGACGTCGGTCACCCGGCAGCCGCCCGCGAGGCGCTTCGCCAGCGCCGTGAGCGCGATTTCGCCCTCGGCCAGCGCCACCCCCGAGCCGGGGCACGCGTGCCGTCCCAGGCCGAACGGGAGGCCGTCGGCCAGCGAGATCGCCAGCGGGCCGGCCGGACCGTGCCGGAGCACGTACCGGGCCGGGCAGATCGACGTCACCAGTTCGCGCACGCTCCACGTCGCCGGCGAAGCAGCCAGCTCCAGCCCGGCGCAGGCCAGGAAGTTCAGCGAGTTCTCGTACGCCGCGTGCGCCAGCACCACCGAGTTCAGCACCAGCTCGTCATCGTCGAGACGTCCGTCCGCGTGGGCCGTCCGCAGCGCCGTCAGGCCACCCGGGCCCGCCGGGGCCCGGCTGAGCTGCACCGCCAGCCGGAACGCGGACGCCTGCCCCGCCCGGTCGGTGCCGCCGAAGACGTCGAGGTTCGCCGTCGTCACCTCCAGGTGGTCCAGGAAGACGTCGTCGAGGTCCACCCCCAGCGCCGCCGCCGTCACCGAGCCCGCGACCGGCCGGGCGAAGTCGCGCACCAGGTCGAACGACGAAGGCAGCCCGCCCACCACGGCCTCGATGCCGGCGCGCACCGACACCGGGAGCGGCTCCAGCCCGGCGATGACCTCCCGCAGCACCCCGCGCACCCGCGTGTGGCCGTCGCCGTCGCGCAGCAGGACGCTGGGTGAGCCGCCACCGGGATCCGACGTCAGGCCGGGGGAACGCAGGGCCCGCCCGCACGCGTCGCGGCCGGAGACCACGCCGATCCCGCGCCGCTCGAACTCGTCCATCGTCCCCACACGGTAGGGCAGGATGAGGCAGTGCCGCCCGCAGAAGTCCCGGATGAGGTCCTGACCACGCCGTTCACGGACTTCCTGCTCCGCAACGCGAGTGAAGACCGCCCCGCGTTCACCTGCCGCACCTTTCCGGGGCCCGCCGACCACACGCTGACGTGGCCCCAGGTGCTCGCGCGCGTCCGCGGCGTCGCCCGCGAGCTGCGACGCTTCACGCGGCCGGGTGATCGGGTGGCGATCGTCGCCCGCCAGGACCTCGACTACGTCGTCGCTTTCCTCGGCACGCTCTACGCGGGGCTCGTCGCGATGCCGCTGTCCGTCCCGACCGGCCGCACGCACCGCGCCCGGATCGAGTCGGCCTTCGCGGACGCCGCGCCGGCGGTGTGCCTGACCTCGAAGGACCTCGTGGACAAGGTCCCGCCGGCCGTCGTGCTCGCCGTCGAGGACATCGGGCCCGACGACACCGAGCCGCCCGCCGAGGTGGCGATGACCGACCCGGCGTACCTGCAGTACACGTCGGGCTCGACGCGTCGCCCGGCCGGCGCCGTGATCTCGCACCGCGCGCTGGTGGCCAGCTGCTGGCAAACCACGCGGTGCTACCGCGCCGACGCGTCGACCCCGCTGGCCGGCTGGGTGCCGTTCTTCCACGACATGGGCCTGGTCCTGCTGATCGGCACGCCCGTCTTCCTCGGCTCGCGGTCGGTCTTCTTCACGCCGATGGAGTTCGTGCGCGACCCACTGCGCTGGATCCGGCTGCTCGCCGACCACCCCGGCGCGATCACCGCGGCGCCCAACTTCGCCTTCGACCTGGCCGCCGAGGCGGCAGGAGGCCTCGAAGCCGTCGACCTCTCGCACGTGAACTCGGTGCTGAACGGCAGCGAGCCGGTCCGCGCGGCCACCGTCGAGGCCTTCGAACGGGCCTTCGCTCCATTCGGGTTGCCGCGGGCCGCGCACAAGCCGTGTTACGGGCTGGCCGAGGCGACGGTGTTCGTCACGAGCGCGGGCGACGAGGGCCCGACGGTCACGGCGTTCGACGGCGGCGAGCCGCGGGTGTCGGTGGGGCGGCCGTACGGCCAGCGGATCCGCATTGTCGACAAAGAGATCTGGGTGTCCGGTCCCAACGTCGCCGACGGCTACTGGGGCCGGGACGAGGTGATCGCCCCGGACGGCTGGCTGCGCACCGGCGACCTCGGGTTCGTCCACGACGGCGAACTGTACGTCACCGGGCGGCTCAAGGACCTGATCATCGTCGACGGCCGCAACCACTACCCGCAGGACATCGAGGCCACCGTGGAGGCCGCGCACCCGAGCATCCGGCGCGTCGCAGCCTTCGCCGTACGGGACGACCGCGGCGAGGGCGTCGCGGTCGTCGCCGGCTGCACGGCGCCGGACGACGGCTCGGTCGAGACGGCCGTGCGGCGGGCCGTCTCGGCGGGGCACGACCTGCCGCTGCGCGCCCTGTGGCTGGTGCGGCCGGGCGCGGTGCCGCGCACCTCCAGCGGCAAGGTGTCCCGCGCCGCGGCCCGCGACCGCTGGTGGGGTGAGAATGGGCGCCATGACTGACCCGGCCGCCGCCTACGTCGACGAGATCCGGCGGATCGTCTGCTTCGCGCTGGAACTCCCGCCGGAGCGGCTCGCCGACTCCACGCCGTTCGACGACATCGGCATGACGTCCCGTCAGCGGATCCAGCTGCTTTCGCGGGCCGAAGTCACCTACGGCGTCTCCGTCGACCTGGACGAACTCGATCGGCTGGTGGACGTCCGCGGCGTCGCCGAAGTCATCGCCGAAGCGGTCGCGGCGCAACGCCCCGCGGGGTGAGCGCACTTCGGCGAAGCCCAGGTCGGCCGTCCGGCCGAACGCTAGACTCTGCGTGCGTCTGCGACGGCACCGAACGGCGTCCGGGCGCGTCACAGTCTTGAAACCCGAGCCTGGGACTGTGGGATCGAAGGGGGCAGCGACCATGCCAAACGGCTATGAAGCGAGTTCGGAGGCGATGACGCGGGCGCAGATCCGCCTCAACGACGCCGCCGACGATCCGGCGGCCGAAGCCAAGAAGATCGCGCCGACCGAGATCGCCCAAGCGGACTTCGGGCGCGTGCACGGGGAGAGCTTCGGCAAGTACAAGACGGGGATCGACGAGATCGGCGCTGGCATGACCGGGCTGTCCAACGCCCTCATGAACCTCGGCAGCGGGATCGGCGCCGCCGGCTCCAAGTACACCGCGCAGGAATCGAACGCCGGTGCGCAGGCGAACGCCGCGGGGAGCAAGTAATGGCTGACTGGCCGGAAATCAAGAAGATCCTCGATGACCCGAACGTCTCCATGGAGACGAAGACGAAGCTCATGGAGGAGTACGACCGCAATACCTTCAACTTCGACGACGAAGAAGAAGCGTATGCGGCGAAGTACATCGAGAACTACTCCGACGGCCTCAACGACGGTTACGACCCGCTCGATTCCAACGACACCGACGACATCGTCGCCCAAGCGAAGCAGGAATCGGCGGCCAAGGGCAAGGAACACCAGGCCGAGACCGACCGCAAGAACACGGCGAAGAAGAACCTCGACGGAATCACGACGCCGACGCTGGGTGCCGGCGCGAAGACCTCCGACGAGCTGCTCGACCAGGGCAACGTCACGGTCGACTTCCTCGTGAAGTGGACCGACGAGATCTGGAACAAGATCAAGGGCGGCTCCGGGCACATCGACTCCCAGAAGGACCTCAAGGACAAGTTCCACGAGAACCGCGGGATCCAGTTCCAGAAGTTCCTCACCGAGGCCGACGACCTGACCAAGGCGCACAAGGTCGTCGAGGACGCGCTCACCAAGAGCGACACCGAGCTCCAGACCCTCTTCGGGGAGTGGAAGGGCAAGGGCGCCAACGCGGCGGAGATCAAGTACGACGAGACGGTCAAGCCGCACGCCAAGGAGCTGTCGCAGCAGATCGACGGCGCGGCGAAGCTGATCCCGCAGACCGTGACGCACGTCTACGACGCCGTCAAGAAGAAGGTCGACGAGGTCCTGCAGCTGCACCGCACCACGATCGCCCAGGCCGACATCAACATGGCCAGGGACGTCCTCAAGATCGCCAACGGCGAGACGGAGGAGTTCGACGACTTCATGAAGGTCGCCGGCTGGATCGACGCGGTCAACGCGAAGAACGGCAACCAGTCGAACCTCGCCGAGCGACTGCAGAACGACGACTGCGGCTTCAACGACGAGAACAAGGAATACGGCCGGAACGTCTGCCGCTACTGGCGCGACGGCGCGTTCACGACCGAATACCAGGGCCTGATCACCGCGTTCAACGGTTCCTGCAAGACCGCCAAGGACACGATCGACCAGCAGTTCGGCGCCCTCGCGCGGTTCATGGACGGCTACCGCAACCAGCTGACCGAGGCCAAGAACGAGGGCGGCGGCGACAAGACCGGCAACGGCAACGGGAACGGGAACGGGAACGGGAACGGCAACGGGAACGGTTCCGGCAGCACCGGTGGCGGGTCGACCGGCGGCGGCAGCACGGGTGGCGGGGGCGGCACGACGCCGTCGGCGACCGAGCCGCCCAAGGCCGAGGACCCGGCGAAGCCCGAGGAGGGCAAGAACCCGATCACCGGCAAGCCGCTGGAAATCGACCCGGCGACCGGCGAGCCGTACCCGATCGACCCGAAGACCGGCGAAGCCATCAAGGACGCGGACGACACCGACACGGTGTCGGTCAAGAAGGGCGACAACACGATCGAGATGTCCGAGCCCGACAAGCAGGGCAAGCAGGACATCTCCGTGGACGACGGCCAGGGCCACAAGAAGGACTACCACCTCGACTGGGGTGACGACGACAAGGCCAAGGCCGCGGACGGCAAGGACGGCGCCGCGGCGGACAAGGCCGGGTTCGGCCCGCAGGGCGGCCAGCCGGTGGTCAAGGAGGGGCAGCCCGCCGCCGACGGCAGCTACAAGCCGGGGCCGGACGGGAAGATCCACATCCAGGACGGCAACCTCAAGATCACGGCCGAGCGGCCGGAGGGCCCGGACGGCCCGACGATCGTGACGGTCGACGACGGCAAGGGCGAGCCGACCACCTACACCCTGGACGAGAAGGACGACCCCAAGGCGGGCGACCTCAAGGCGAGCGCGGCCACCGACCTGAAGGCGGACGCCGCGGCGGGCTCCCCGGCCGGCAGTGGCACCGGCTCGTCCGGCGCGGCCGATGGCGCCGGCGGCGCGATCCAGCACGACCCGAACGCCGAGTCGCCGCTGACGAAGGACCCGGCGCCCGCCAACCCGGACCCGGGCATGACGCCGCCTGCGGCGGCTTCCGTCGGCGGGGGCGGGTTCAGCACGCCGGGCGGCCTCGACCTCGAAGGTGACTTCGGGGGCGCCGCGGCGACGCCAGCCGTGGCGACGGCCGACGCCGGGGTCGGCGTCGGCGTCGGGGGTGGCGGCGACGCGACGGCGACGGCCGGGGTGAGCGACTTCGGCTCCGCGGTCGGCGGCGGCGGGGCGGCGGACTTCGCCGGCGCCGTGTCGCTGGACGCGGGCGCGGAGACGGGCAGCGACGCGTCGCTGCCGGCGTCCGACGGCGGCGGGCTCGGCGCGACCCCGGTCGACGCCGGCGTGCACCAGGCCGCCGCCGCGGGCGGCTCGTCGGGCATGAGCGGCATGGGGGGCATGGGCATGATGGGCGGCGGCATGGGCGGCTCGCCGGGTGGTGGCGGCGGTGACCAGCAGCGCGGGCCCAGCCAGTACCGCATCGAGGGCGGCGTCTTCGAAACGAGCGGCGCGAAGGGGCGGATCAGCGGCTCGCTGGACGACGAGGGTGACCGTTCGATCCGGTACGACCGGTGACGAGGGCTGAGGAGGGGCGATGAGCAGCGCCGAAGACCGGTATCGCGCGGCGATCTCGACGATGGACGCCGCGGCGCGGGAGCAGGACGAGCAGCGGGGACTGCGCGAACGCCGGGTCGCGGAGGCCGAGACCCAGGCCCGCGAAGGACTGCGGCAGGAACTGGGTGCCGCGCAGAAGTACGCCGAGCACATGGACGAGCTCAACAAGCGCAAGCAGAGCGCGGGCGGCTGGGCCACGGAGAAGACCCTGGCCGACAAGGGCCGCGAGTCGCTGATGCAGTTCGGGGCCGAGGACGAGGAAGCGGACACCGGCTACACGAACTACCCGACGCCGAGCTACGGGACCCCGGCACCGGCGGCGGTGGCGCCGCCTCGCCCGGAACCGGTGCCCGAACCGCCGGCTCCGGCGCCCGAGCCGCCGCGCCGGGGACGGCACGCGCGTCCGCTCGAGGACGAGGACGACTTCTCCAGCACGAGCTGGCTGGTCTGAGTTGGAGGAAGGCCCGGCTTCGGCCGGGCCTTTCCGCGTCAGTGGGCGGGTTCTTCCTCGCGCTCGATGGGGGCGCGCTTGACGTCCGCGTCGAGCAGGGGCCGGTACTTGTCGGTGCCGGTCAGGTGGGTGAGGAAGAACGCCGTGAACAGCGCGCGCGTCAGCTGCTGGGTGCCGCGGTGCGGCTTGCCGTGCATGATCAGCTGGGACCAGTGCCTGCCCTCGGTGACGCCCAGGTGGGTCGCCTTGCCGAGGGTGCGCAGCTGGACGTCGTCGCCACCCCAGGCGTCGGCGATCGCTTCGGCGTGCGCGACGGCCGGGGCGACCAGGTCTTCTTCGGCGGCCAGGTGCAGGCCGGGGACGGTGATGGCTTTGGCGGACTCGGTGGCCGGCGGGAGCGTCTGCGCGGCGGTGATGGTCGCGACCGCGCGGATCCGGGGCTTTTCGGCCTGCGCGTCCTGCGCCGCGGCGAGGACGGCGGAGCCGCCGCCGGTCGAGTGCCCGGCGAGGCCGAGCTTGGCCGGGTCGACGCTGATGCCGTCCGGGCCGAGCCGGACCGTCGTGACGACGTCGAGGGTGGTCATCAGGTCGGCGGCGAGCAACCGGTGCGAGGGCAGGGGGCCGCGCTGGGTCGCCGGCGCCGCGGCGACGATGCCCCAGCTGGCGAGGTGGTGCAGCAGCTGCCGGTACCGGTCGGGCGGCTGCAGCCAGCCGTGCCCGAAGGCGACGGCCGGCAGGCCGAGGCCGGCGCGCGGCGTGAACACCACGCCGGGCAGCCCGACCAGGGCGAGGTTGCCCCGAAGGACCTCGTGCGGACCCGGGTGCGTCAACTCCGCGAGCAGCTGCTTGGGCTTGCTGGCCATGGCCGGAACCCTACTGTGTGCGCTCCTCCCGGGCTCGCCGCCGCCCCGGCGCGGCCCCATACGCCCCAATGTGGCGTTCGGTGCGTCTGACGCACCCAATGTGGCGTTCGGTGCGTTGGACGCAACCAACGCCACATTGGGGCGCATGGCCGTACGGCGAGGCGGCTGTCCGGGTTTCCAGTATTGGTCCGGACCACAGAACCGGACGTCTGTGCAGGTCAACGCCGGTTCGCGTGCCCTGTCAACCGGCTGAATGTCCGTCGTTAGGCTGGTGCGCGTGTGTGGAATCGTGGGATACGTCGGGCACCGCCCGGCTCTGGACGTCGTTCTCGGCGGGCTCCGGCGCATGGAGTACCGCGGTTACGACTCGGCAGGTGTCGCGGTTCTCGACGGCGCCGGCACGCTGACCGTCGAGCGCAAGGCCGGCCGGCTGGCCAACCTGGAAGCCGAGCTCGACCGGGTCGGCCGGGACGCCTTCGGCGGCACCGCCGGCATGGGGCACACCCGCTGGGCCACCCACGGCGCGCCGATCGACCGCAACTCGCACCCGCACCGGGACGCCACCCAGCGGGTCGCCGTCGTGCACAACGGCATTATCGAAAACTTCGCCACCCTCCGGGCCGAGCTCGAGGCCGACGGCGTCGAGATGGCCAGCGACACCGACAGCGAGACCGCCGCGCACCTCATCGCCCGGGCGTACACCGAGGGCGACACCAAGGGTGACTTCGTGGCGAGCGTCGCCGGCGTCTGCCGCCGTCTCGAAGGCGCGTTCACCCTGGTCGTGACGCACGCCGACCACCCGGACACCATCGTGGCCGCACGCCGGTCGTCGCCGCTGGTCGTCGGTGTCGGCGACGGTGAGCACTTCGTCGCCTCCGACGTCGCCGCGTTCATCGAGCACACCCGCGAGGCCGTCGAGCTCGGCCAGGACCAGCTCGTCGTCATCACCCGCGGGGCCTACGAGGTCACCGACTTCCACGGCGACGCCGCCCAGGCGAAGCCGTTCACCGTGGACTGGGACCTGTCGGCCGCCGAGAAGGGCGGCCACGAGTACTTCATGCTCAAGGAGATCGAGGAGCAGCCCGAGGCGCTGGCCAACACGCTGCGCGGGCACTTCGAGTCCGGCCGGATCATCCTCGACGAGCAGCGCATCTCCGACCAGGACCTCCGTGACGTCGACAAGGTCTTCGTCGTCGCCTGCGGGTCGGCCTACCACTCCGGCCTGGTCGCGAAGTACGCCATCGAGCACTGGACGCGCCTGCCGGTCGAGGTCGAGCTGGCGTCCGAGTTCCGCTACCGCGACCCGGTCCTCGACCGCGACACGCTGGTCGTCGCGGTGTCGCAGTCCGGCGAGACGGCGGACACGCTCGAAGCCGTCCGGCACGCCCGCGAGCAGAAGGCGCGCGTCCTGGCCGTCTGCAACACCAACGGCGCGCAGATCCCGCGCGAGTCGGACGCGGTGCTCTACACGCACGCCGGGCCGGAGATCGGCGTCGCGTCGACCAAGGCGTTCCTCGCCCAGATCGCGGCCAACTACCTGGTCGGCCTGGCGCTGGCGCAGGCCCGCGGCACGAAGTACCCGGACGAGGTCGCGCGTGAGTTCGCCGAGCTCGAGGCCATGCCCGCGGCCGTGCGGAAAGTGCTGTCCACTGTGGACCAGGTGCGGGACCTCGGCCGCCGGATCGCCGACTCGAAGGCGATCCTGTTCCTCGGCCGCCACGTCGGCTTCCCGGTCGCCCTCGAAGGCGCGCTGAAGCTGAAGGAACTCGCGTACATGCACGCCGAGGGCTTCGCCGCCGGCGAGCTCAAGCACGGCCCGATCGCGCTGATCGAAGAGGGCCTGCCGGTCGTCGTCGTGATGCCGTCGCCCAAGGGCCGCGCGGTGCTGCACTCGAAGCTGGTGTCGAACATCAGCGAGATCCAGGCGCGCGGCGCCCGCACGATCGTGATCGCCGAAGAGGGCGACGAGACGGTCCGGCCGTTCGCCGACGAGCTCATCGAGGTCCCCGCGGTGCCGACGCTGCTGCAGCCGCTGGTGTCCACGGTGCCGCTGCAGGTGCTGGCCGCGGAGATCGCCCGCGCCCGCGGGTACGACGTCGACAAGCCGCGTAACCTGGCGAAGTCGGTGACCGTCGAGTAGCCGGGAGGCCTTCGCCGTGCAGGGAATCTGGACCACGGAACGGATTCGCGAGGCGGAGGGGCGGCTGTTCGCCGTCACGCCCGACGGCGAGCTGATGCGACGGGCGTCGTTCGGGCTCTCGGTTCAGCTCGCGGACTTCCTCGAAGACCACACCGGCGGTGTTTCCGGCCGCCGGGTCGTGCTGCTCGTCGGCTCCGGCGACAACGGCGGTGACGCCCTCTGGGCCGGGGCGTTCCTGCGTCGGCGCGGTGTCGCCGTCACGGCGATCTTGCTCAAACCCGAGAAAGCGCACCCCGCCGGGCTCAAGGCGCTGAAGCGGGCCGGGGGTCGCGCCGTGTCCGCCGAGGACGGTCCACAGTGGATCGCCCGGGCCGACGTCGTGGTCGACGGGATCGTCGGCATCTCCGCCAGCGGCTCGCTGCGGCCGGACGCCGCGCGGCTCGTCGAGCTCGTCGAGGCGCCGATCGTCGCGGTCGACCTGCCCAGCGGCGTCGACCCGGACACGGGCGCGGTCGACGGGCCCGCGGTCAAGGCGGCTCGGACGGTGACGTTCGGCGGCCTCAAGCCGGTGCACGCGCTGGCGCCGTCGTGGTGCGGCGAGGTCGTGCTGGTCGACATCGGGCTGGGGCCCGAGCTGGGGGAGCCCTCGCTCACGCGGCTCGACATCGTGGACGTCGCCGCGGCTTGGCCGGTGCCCGGGCCGGAGGACGACAAGTACAGCCAGGGCGTCGTCGGCATCGCGGCGGGTTCGGCGACGTACCCGGGCGCGGCGGTGCTCGCGGCGGGTTCGGCGGTGCGCGCGACGGCGGGCATGGTGCGGTACGCCGGGCACGCGGCCGACGTCGTCCGGGCGCAGTGGCCGGAGATCATCGCGACCGGCACGGTCGCGGACGCCGGGCGCGTCCAGGCGTGGGCGGTCGGGCCGGGCATCGGCACCGGCTCCGACGGCCGTGACGTGCTGCGGCACGTGCTCGGCCAGGGCGTGCCGGTGTGCGCGGACGCCGACGCGACGACGATAATCGCGAAGTCGCCGGAGGTCCTCGACGCGCGCGACCCGGAGACGCCCCTGGTGCTGACCCCGCACGCGGGCGAGTACGAGCGGCTGATGGGCCGGGCACCCGGCGCGGACCGCGTGGCCGCGGCCCGCGAAGCGGCGAAGAGGTACAACGCGGTGGTGCTGCTGAAGGGGCACGTCACGGTGGTCGCGGCACCGGACGGCCGGGTCGCGGTCAACACGCCGCGCGGCGCCTGGCTGGCCACGGCGGGCTCCGGCGACGTCCTGTCGGGCCTGGTCGGCTCCCTGCTGGCGGCGGGCCTGGACCCCTGGCTGGCCGCGGCGGCCGCCGCCCACGTCCACTCGCTCGCGGGCGCGATCGCGGCCCAGAACGCCCCAACCTCGGCATCCGGTCTGGTCCACGCGATCCCCGAAGCGATCCGCTCCATCCGCTCCCTCATGACCTAAGCGCCACTTTCCCTATGAAAGTGATCCGGAGCCCGCCCCTCCGGATCACTTTCATAGGGAAAGTGGCGGGCTGGCGGCGTGAGAAGAGATATCGAGTTTGCTGTTAACTTCCCGGATTAGATCTGGTAAGAATGCCGTGTGAGCGGCGGCACAGCGGCACCCGGAGACCGGAAGACCCGGCCGTCCGACGCCGTCGTCGAGCAGCGGCGGCAGGACATCCTCGACCACGTCATCGAGCACGGCGAAGCCCGCATCGACGACCTGACCGCGCGGTTCAAAGTCAGCCTCATGACCATGCACCGCGACCTGGACGACCTCGCCGAGCGGCGGCTGCTCCGGAAGCTCCGCGGCAAGGTCGAGGCCTATCCCGCGCTCACCATCGAGACCGCCGCCCGCTTCCGCGACACCCTCCACCACGGCGAGAAGGATGCTCTCGGCGCCGCCGCCGCGCGGCACGTGCAGCCCGGGCAGACCGTCTTCGTCGACGACTCGACCACCCTCCTGCCGCTGGTGAAGCGGCTCGCCGAGGTCGACGCCCTCACCGTCGTCACCAACTCGCTGCACGCCGCCCGGCTGCTCGGGCCGAAGGTGGACGTCGTCCTCGCCGGCGGCCGCTACAGCCACGAGTACGACTCCTGCGCCGGGCCCGAGGTGCTGAACCTGCTGGACAGCATCCGCGCCGACGTCTCGTTCGTCTCGGTCACCGCCGTCGCCGTCGGGCGGCTCTACCACCCCGACCGCGACTACGCCGAACTCAAGAAGGCCGCGCTGAAGGTCGCGAACCACACCGTCCTGGTCGTCGACCACTCGAAGTTCGGCCGGACCGCGACCTACGCGCACGGCGACGTCGGCGACTACGACCTGCTGATCACCGGCGAAACCACGCCCACCGAGGAGATCGAGGCCGCGCTGAACGCGGGCACCGCGATCGAGATCGTCGAACACGTCGCAGAGGGGCAGCCCTATGACAGCTGAACTGGTCGCCGGCATCGACTCGTCCACCCAGTCGACCAAGGTCGTCGTGTGCGACGCCGAAACCGGTGAGATCGTCCGCACCGGCCGCGCGCCGCACCCCGACGGCACCGAGGTCGACCCCGGTGCCTGGTGGGCGGCCTTCCAGGAGGCGTCGAGCGGCCTGCTCGACGACGTCAAGGCCGTCGGCGTCGGCGGCCAGCAGCATGGCATGGTGACGCTGGACGAAACCGGCGACGTCGTCCGCCCCGCGCTGCTCTGGAACGACACCCGCTCCGCGCAGTCGGCGCTCGACCTGATCGACGAGCTCGGCGGGCCGTCGGTCTGGGCGAAGTCGGTCGGCTCGGTGCCCGTCGCCAGCTTCACCGTGACGAAGCTGCGCTGGCTCGCCGACCACGAGCCGGCGCTCGCCGACCGCGTCGCGCGCGTGCTGCTCCCGCACGACTGGCTGACCTGGAAGCTCACCGGCGGCAACCCGGTCACCGACCGCGGCGACGCGTCCGGCACCGGCTACTTCTCGCCGTCCGACAACGCCTACCGCCTCGACGTCCTGGCCCACGCCTTCGGCGGCCGGACGCCGGAGCTGCCGACCGTGCTCGGCCCGGCCGAAGCCGCCGGCCACACCCCGGACGGCGTGCTCGTCTCCGCCGGCACCGGGGACAACATGGCCGCCGCGCTGGCGCTCGAACTCCAGCCCGGCGACGTCGTCGTTTCGCTCGGCACCAGCGGCACCGTGTTCGGGGTCGCCGAAACCGGCGCGGCCGACGCCACCGGCGAGGTCGCCGGGTTCGCCGACGCGACCGGCCGGTTCCTCCCGCTGGCCTGCACCCTCAACGCCGCCCGCGTCCTCACCGCGACGGCGGCGATGCTCGGCGCGACGCTGTCGGAGTTCGACCGGCTCGCCCTCTCCGCCGAGCCCGGCGCCGGCGGCCTGACGTTCCTGCCCTACCTCGACGGCGAGCGCACGCCGAACCTGCCCGGTGCCACCGGCTCGCTGGCCGGCCTGACCAGGGCGAACATGACGCCGGAGAACCTCGCGCGCACCGCCGTCGAAGGCATGCTGTGCGGCTTGGCCGCCGGCCTCGACGCGGTGCGCGCGCACGGCCTCGACGTCCACCGCGTGCTGCTGATCGGCGGTGGCGCGCAGTCGGCCGCCGTCCGCAAGATCGCGCCGCTGGTCTTCGGCGTGCCCGTGCAGCTGCCCGAGGTCGCCGAGTACGTCGCGATCGGCGCGGCGCGGCAGGCGGCGTGGGCGCTGACTTCCAGCGCGGAACCCCCGTCCTGGCAAGAAAATCACAAAGCCTGGCTCGAGCTGGACGAGCCGACCGAGGCGCAGCGCGCCGAGGGCCACCGGATCCAGCAGCGCCACCTCGAAGCCCGCGAAGCGGCTTATGGGGTCCGGCGAGAGAACCGAGAGGACTGACCCGATGGCATCCATCACCTACGACAAGGCGACCCGCCGCTACGCCGGTAGCGAGCGCCCGGCGGTCGACGCGCTGGACCTGGAGATCGCCGACGGCGAATTCCTGGTGCTGGTCGGCCCGTCCGGCTGCGGCAAGTCGACCAGCCTGCGCATGCTCGCCGGCCTCGAGGACATCGACGAAGGCGCCGTCTGGATCGGCGACCGCGACGTCACCCAGCTGCCGCCGCGCTCGCGGGACATCGCCATGGTGTTCCAGAACTACGCGCTCTACCCGCACATGACGGTCGGGCAGAACATGGGCTTCGCGCTGAAGATCGCCGGCCGCCCCGCGTCCGAGATCAAGCAGAAGGTGCTCGACGCGGCGAAGCTGCTGGACATCGAGCAGTACCTGGACCGCAAGCCGAAGGCGCTCTCCGGTGGTCAGCGCCAGCGCGTCGCGATGGGCCGCGCCATCGTGCGGGAGCCGCAGGTCTTCCTGATGGACGAGCCGCTGTCGAACCTCGACGCGAAGCTGCGTGTGTCGACGCGTACGCAGATCGCCGCGCTTCAGCGCCGCCTCGGCGTCACGACCGTGTACGTCACGCACGACCAGGTCGAGGCCATGACGATGGGTGACCGCGTCGCCGTGCTGTCGGACGGCCTGCTGCAGCAGTGCGACACCCCGCGCGCCCTCTACGACAAGCCCGCGAACGCTTTCGTCGCCGGCTTCATCGGCTCGCCCGCGATGAACCTCGTCACCGCGAAGCTCACCGCCGACGGCGCCGAGCTGGGTGGCGGCAGCGTGGCCCTGACCCGCGAGGTCATCCAGGCCGCCGACGGCGACACGGTGACTCTTGGCTTCCGGCCCGAGTCGCTCGAAGTGGTCGGCGAGGCCGACAGCAGCGCGGTGCCGGTCAAGGTGGACCTGGTGGAGGAGCTCGGCTCGGACGCGTTCGTCTACGGCAAGCTCGCCGAGACCGACGCCGAGGGCACCAAGTCCAACGTCGTCGTCCGGGTCGACCCGCGCACGCCGCCCGCCATGGGCGACACCCTCCACCTGCGGATCCGTTCCGACGAACTGCACGTGTTCTCCGCCACGTCCGGGGCGCGCCTGTCCTGACCTCGGGTCATGGGAAACTGGAGAGCGTCATGACGCCCTCCAGTTTCTCTCGCGCGCGGGTCGACATCGACCTCGACGCGATCCGCCACAACCTCACCCTGCTGGGCGCCCGCGCGCCCGGCGCCGAGGTGATGGCCGTGGTGAAGGCCGACGCCTACGGCCACGGCGCGCTGCCGGTGGCGCGCGCCGCGGTCGAGGCCGGGGCGAGCTGGCTCGGCACGTGCTCGCTCGGCGAGGCGCTGGACCTGCGCCGCGCCGGGATCACGACCCGGCTGCTCAGCTGGCTGGACACGCCGGACGTCGACTTCGCGCCGGGCGTCGAAGCCGGCGTCGACCTCGGGGTCAGCTCGTTGGGTGAGCTAGCTCGCATCGCCGCCGCGACGTCCGCGGGTACCCGGGCTCGTGTGCATCTCAAAATCGACACCGGGCTGTCGCGCAACGGCTGCCCGCCCGCCGGGTGGGCCGAGCTGGTGGCCGCGGCGGCCGCCGAACCGCGGGTCGAAGTCGTCGCGATCTGGTCCCACCTCGCGTGCGCAGACGAGCCGGAGCACCCCTCGATCGACGCGCAGGCGAAGCGCTTCGCCGAGGCGTACGACGTCGCCCGCGCCGCCGGGCTCGACCCGATGCGGCACCTCGCGAATTCGGCCGCCCTGCTGACGCGGCCGGACCTGCACTTCGACCTCGTGCGTCCCGGCATCGCGATGTACGGGCTCAACCCCGTCCCGCAGGCCGAAGACCTGCGCCCGGCCATGACGTTCCGGTCGGCGGTCGCGCTCGTCAAGCGCGTCGACGCGGGCGAATCGGTGTCCTACGGGCACACCTGGACCGCTTCGCGTGACACGAACCTCGCGCTGGTGCCTGCCGGGTACGCCGACGGCGTGCCGAGGTCGCTGTCCGGCCGGATGGACGTCTGGCTCGGCGGGCAGCGGCGTCCGGTCGCCGGGCGGGTCTGCATGGACCAGCTGGTCGTCGACTGCGGGGACCACGAACCGGCCGTCGGGGACGAGGTCGTCCTCTTCGGCGACGGCGCACGAGGCGAGCCGACGGCCCGGGAATGGGCCGACAAGGTGGGCACCATCGACTACGAGATCGTCACCTCGATGTACCGGCCGCGGGTGCGGCGCCGGTATCTGGGGGAGCGCTCTTGACACCTTCACGTCGACTGCTGGCCATCGCCGGCGGGCTCGGGGCCGTGGCCACCGGGACCGCCGCCGTCATCGCCGTCGCCGCGCAGCAGCGGCGGTACAGTGAGGATCCGTACGTGGACGAGCCGCTGGGGGAGCTGAAGCCGGACCGTGTCTCCACGGTCGCGGCCGAGGACGGCACGCCGCTTTCGGTCGAGGAGATCGACCCGCGGGACGGCGGCGAACCCGAACTGACTGTCGTGGGGGTACACGGCTTCGCGCTTTCGCGGCGGTGCTGGCATTTCCAGCGCCGCGACCTCGCGTCGCTTCGGCTGCCCCGCGTGCGTCAGGTGTACTACGACCACCGCGGCCACGGGCTTTCCGGCGCGGCGTCGGCGGCGGCGTCGACCATCGAGCAGCTGGCGCGGGACCTCGACTGCGTGCTGCGGTCCGTGGTGCCGGAGGGACCCGTCGTGCTGATGGGGCACTCGATGGGCGGCATGGTGATCATGGAACTGGCCGCCGAGTTCCCCGAGATCTTCGAAGACCGCGTGTCTGGGGTGGCCTTCATCGCGACGGCGGCGGGCGAAGTGGGCGCACGCGGGTTGCCGCGTTCGCTGCTCTCCAAGTACAACCCGCTGACGCGCGCCGCCGGCGGTCTCGCCGGCTGGCAGCCGGGGCTGGTGGAGTTCGTGCGCGCGGCGGGCGGGCAGCTGACGCGGCAGGCGGTGCGGCGGCTGGCGTTCGGCAGCCGCGACGTCGCGCCCCGGCTCGTCGACTTCATGCTCGAGATGCTCGAAGTGACGCCGGTGCGCGGGCTGGTGAACTTCGTCGACACGCTCGGCAGCCACAACCGCTACGCCGCGCTGGCGGGGTTGAAGCACGCGGAAGTGCTGGTCATCGGCGGCGATTCGGATCGGTTCACGCCGTTCGCCCACGCCGAGCGGATCGCCGCCGAGCTGCCCGACACGGAGCTGGTGCGCGTCCGCGGCGCCGGGCACATGGTGCAGCTCGAACAGCCCGAGCTGGTGAACAGCCATCTGATCGATCTCCTGCAACGCTGTTCCGGTGTGGACGGCGTGACTTCGGCTCGGCGAAACTGGTGGTGGCAGCGTTGATGATGGTGTTTCCCACGCCCGAAGAGACGATGGCTTTCGGGCGCGCGCTCGGTCGCGTGCTGCGCGCCGGTGACCTGGTGCTCCTGGCCGGGCCGCTCGGCGCGGGCAAGACGACGCTGACGCGCGGCATCGCGGACGGTCTCGGCGTCGGCGGGCGGGTCAGCTCGCCGACGTTCGTGCTGGCCCGCGTCCACCCGGCGGGTTCGTCCGGAGTCCCGCTGGTGCACGTCGACGCGTACCGCCTCGGCGGTGACCTGTCCCAGCTGGACGACCTCGACCTCGACACGGACCTGGAGCGCTCGGCGATCGTGGTCGAGTGGGGCGAGGGCTCGGCGGAGCGGCTGTCGTCGGACTACCTGGTGGTCCGGCTGGACCGCCGCGAAGACGACGTCCGCGAGGTGGTTTTGGAGCCGCACGGCGCTTGGGCCGACCGGGTTCCGGAGCTGGTGCGGGCGTAGGTCCGCACCGGGTCTCCCGTCGGTCGACCGGGCTTCACAGCCGCTCGTTCAACCGCGAGACCAGAGGTTCGTAGTCATAGCCCGGGAACCACTCGGGGAAGACGTCCTCGGATCACGGCGGCAGAACTGCCGGAGGGCAGCGACCGCCATGTGTCCACAGTGGTCGCTGCCCTCCGAGCAGCCGCTCTCAGCCGCCGTTGTACTGCTGGTAGGCCGGTGCCCGGAATGCCTTGGCGCCGACGCCCGCGATCTTGTCGACCGCGCACAGGAACTTCGGCCCCATCTTCGCGGTGGCCTGCCGGACCGGGTGCGTGGCCCCGAAGTCCTCCGGGTTCGCCTGGCCGTGCGCGAACATCGAGTAGATCAACACCGGCTTGCCCGCGGCGTCGAACATGATTCCCGCCTCGTTGCGGCCGTCGTTCAGCCAGCCCGCCTTCGTGGCGATCCTCGCCCGATCGACGGACGACATCTCACGGCGGATACCGTCGGTGAACGCCACCTGCGACCGCAGGATGGACAGCAGGTAGTCCGTCGACGCCGGGCTCAGCAATGTGCCCGCGATCAGCGCCTTCAGCAGGTCGTGAGTCTCGCGCGGAGTGGTCTTGCCGAGGAAGTAGCGGTTCGGGTTGGCCACCGGCGTGACCTGGGTCTTGGGGAAGCCCTTGGTCACCAGGATCTGGTTGATCTCGGCCGCCGGAACCACGAGCCCCACCAGCCGGACACACGTGTCATCCGAAACGGTGAGGAACAGCGACAGGACGTGACCCAGCGTGAACGCGCTCGGGTACGCCTTGTCCAGGATGATGATGCCGTCGCCACCCGGCACGACGATGCTCGCCGGCACCTGGACCTGCTGGTCCAGCGTGAGCAGGCCGCGGTCGACCTTGTCCATCAAGGTGACCGCGACGGCCACCTTGTTGACGCTGTACGCCTCGACGATCTCGTCGGACGCCACGTCGACGGCCACCTGGTCGGCCACGCTGATGTAGGAGTTCCAGATGCCGCCTGCCTCAGCGGCCGCGTTGTCGTAGACGCGCTTCACTTTCTGCCTGGCCCGGTCCGGTGTGGCCGGGCTGGCCTCGATGTCTGCTTCCTGCGCGAACGCGGGAGAGCCGGCCAGAATGCTTCCAGCGGCGACGGCGGTCCCCAAACCGAACGCCGCTCGCCTGTTGAGTCGATACCCCATCGCAAGATCCAACCACGAATGGATGAAGATCACATAGCTCGGCGGCTTCGATCCGCGGCGCCCGCGTTCACTCGCCAGGGATGCCGTGTCTCTCCAAAGTGGTCGGTCCTGATCGGACGTCGATCATTCGGCCGGGCTGACCACCGCGCGGGCGACGCCCAGGTCCACCAGATCCTGGGGTCGCAGCCGTAGCTGGTTCGCCAGTGCCGGGACCTCCGAAGCCGGGCGCTTCAGGATCGCCGCGGCGGCCTCCGGTGACGTCACCGAGAAGTACGCGTCCGGCGCCACCCAGGTCGACTCCGCGGCGGCGAACGCGAGTGCGCCGCCCGACCCGCCCTCGCCGATCACCAGCGTCGTCACCGGCACCGACGCCGTCGCGACCGCCTCGAACAGGTCCGCGATCGCGCCGCCCGCGCCCGCCTGTTCCGCCGCCGCGTCGTTCGCCGCGCCCGGCGTGTCGACCAGCGTCAGCACCGGGATCCCCAGCCGTGAGGCCAGCTTGACCAGCCGCGTGGCCGTCCGGAAGCCCGACGGCGACGTCGGAGTGCCGCACTGTGCCGCGTACGCGATCGTCCGCCCGTCGCGCCAGCCGAAGCCGCACGCCACCCCGGAATCGACGCCGCCGCAGCGATCCCCGCTGATGGCTTCCCGCCAGTCGAAGTACGCGTCGAGGTACTCGCCGGCGCGGGCCCGCTCGGGCGCCCGCGCCGCTTGGACCGCTTCCCAGCCCGTCTCGGGCAGCGAGGCCGGCCGCAACGCCTTCGGCGGCGGAGCCGCCGCGGACGAGTGCGAAGTCAGCAGCCGGAGCCACCGTTCCAGCGTCGGGCCGAGTCCGGCCGACGGCACGACGGCGTCGACCTGACCCCACTCGAACTTCGCCTCCCCGGTGTAGGCCTCCGGCGAACCTGGCGGCCGCACCCGCGAGCCCGCGAACCCGACCTGCGCCTCCGGCAGCGCGAGGATGACGTCGGCGCCCGCGCCGAGCGTGGCCCAGCCGCCACCGGTCGTCGGGTCGCGCAGCACCGAGATCCGCGGGACGCTCGCCGCGCGCGTCAGCGCCGACGCCCGCGCCACCCGCTGCAACTGCATCAGCGCGCGCATGCCCTGCTGCATGCGGCTGCCGCCGGTCGAGATCAGCGAAACCACCGGCAGCCGCGTGTCGCGGGCGTGCGCGAACGCCGCCTCGATCCGGTCGCCGGTGCGCTGCCCGAGCGAACCGCCGAGGAACCCGAACTCGAACGCGATCAGCACGGCTCCGACGTCGCCGATCTTCGCCGTCCCGCAGACGACCGACTCCTTCTCGCCCGTGCGCGCCGAAGCGGCTTCGCGGGCTTCGCGGTATCCAGGCCAGTCGATCGGGCCGTCGGCCGGCTCGTCGCGCAGCGGGGTGGCGAACTCCTCGAACCCGGTCGTGATCGCGTCGACGACCTCGCGCGCCGGCTGCCTAACCACCGAGCGCCCGCTTCATGACCTTGCCCATGTCGTTGCGCGGCAACGCGTCCAGGTACCGGACGACCCGCGGGCGCTTGTGCGGCGAGAGCAGCCGGGCGACGTGGTCGGCGAGCTCTTCGGCCGACGGCGGCCGGTCGCCGCTGGGCACGATCCACGCGACGATCCGCTCGCCGAGGTCGTCGTCCGGCTCGCCGGTGACGGCCGCCTCCGCGACCCCGGGGTGTTCGAGCAGCGCGTTTTCGATCTCGCCCGCGCCGATCTTGTAGCCGCCGCTCTTGATCAGGTCGGTCGCCCGGCGGCCGACGATCTTGACGTACCCGTCGGCGTCGCGCGTCGCCATGTCGCCGGTGCGGAACCAGCCGTCGTCGAACGCGGCCGCGGTCGCGTCCGGCCGGTTGAGGTACTCGGTGAACAGGTTGGGGCCCCGCACCTGGATCTCGCCGACGGCCTCGACGTCGTCGAGCACCTCCCCGGCGTCGCCGACCAGCCTGAGCTCCACCCCGCGCAACGGGACGCCGACGGTGCCGGGCTTGTGCTCGCCGTCCGCGCGGACGCTCGTGTTCATCAGCGTCTCGGTCATGCCGTAGCGCTCGACCACCTGCCGGCCGGTCGCCTCGGTGATCCGCTGGTGGTCGCGCACCGGCAGCGCCGCCGACCCGGAGACGAGCAGGCGCGCGCCTCGCAGCGCGTCCGCCAGCGCGGGATCGGCGCCGACCTCGCCGGCGATCCGGTGGTACATCGTCGGCACGCCGAACAGCATGGTCGCGCCGTCCGACAGGGCGCGCGCGACGCCGTCGGTCGAGAACCGGCCGAGGTGACGCACCGAGCCGCCGCGGCGCAGCGGGCCCAGGATGCCGAGGATGAGGCCGTGCACGTGGAACAGCGGGAGCGCGTGCGCCAATGTGTCCGCTTCAGTCCAGGCCCAGGCGTCTTCGAGCGCGTCGAGCGTGGTGGCGATCGCGCGGCGGGGGAGGACGACGCCCTTCGGCGGGCCGGTGGTGCCCGAGGTGTAGACGACCAGCGCGGGCGTCTCGGGGTCCGGCTCTTTCGCGAGCGGCGCGGCCTCGCCGGTGAGCGGGATGTCGCGCCGCGGCAGGCCGGCCAGCCCCGGCGGCAGCTCCGCGCCTGGTTCGGCGAGGACCAGCCGGGGCTCGCTGTCGGCGAGGATGTGCGCCAGTTCGCGTTCGCCGATCTTGGGGTTGATCGGCACGGCCGGGACGCCGGCGAGGAGCGCCGCGACGACCGCGACGCTGGTGTGGAGGGTCGGGGTCGCCCAGACGGCGACGCGGCCGCGGGGGAGCTCGGCGGCCAGGCCGCCCGCGACGGCGGCGAGCTCGTCGTAGGTCAGGGCCTGATCGCCGAATCGGAGGGCTTCCTTGCCCGAAGCTGACGTGAGGGCGGGGAACAACGGGTCGGGCACCGCGGGGACCTCCCAGTATCAAACTCGCTTCGCACGTTACCGTGCTGATCCGTCCCCTGCAGCGAGCAGTTCCGGGCCTGGTCGTAGGCTGGGCCACCGTGTTGGTACTGGCGATCGATACCTCGACCCCGGCGGTGACCGCGGGCGTCGTCACGGTGGACGGCGACGGCGTCGAGACGCGCGGTGCGCGGGTCACGATCGACCCCCGCGCCCACGGCGAGCTGATCACCCCGCACGCGCTGGCCGCCGCCGAAGACGCCGGTGTCACGCTCAAGGACCTCGACGCGATCGTCGTCGGTGTCGGCCCCGGCCCCTTCACCGGCCTGCGCGCCGGAATGGCCACCGCCGCCGCGCTCGGGCACGCCCTCGGCATCCCGGTGTACCCCGTCTGCAGCCTCGACGCGATCGCGGCCGACGTCGAGCCGGGCGGCAACGCCTTCCTCGTCCTGACCGACGCGCGCCGCCGCGAGGTCTACTGGGCGGCGTACGACGCCGACGGCGAACGCACTGGCGGCCCGGACGTCCAGCGTCCCGCCGACCTCGGGACCGGCGTCAAGGTGGCGGCCGGCGACGGCGCGCTGTTGTACGCCGCGGTGCTCGACCTCCAGCCGATCGAGCCGCGCTTCCCGTCGCCCGCCGGACTCGTGAAGGTCGCGAAGGCCGCGCTGCTCGCGAAGGAACCGCCCGCGCCACTGACGCCGTTGTACTTGCGCCGTCCCGACGCCGTCGAGCCCGCCGCGCCGAAACGGGTGACCGCGCCGTGAGACTCGAGCCGCTGCGCCGGATGGACATCGCCCGCTGCGTCGAGATCGAGAAGATCCTTTTCCCCGGCGACGACCCGTGGAGCGCCCGCGCCTTCCACTCCGAACTGGACGCCGGCAACTTCTACCTCGCCGCCCGCCCGGACGAGGGTGACGAGCTCCTCGGCTACGCCGGGCTGGCCGTCGTCGGCCGCCGCCGCGGCGAGTACGAGGCGACCGTGCACACCATCGGCGTCGCGCCGGAACACCAGGGCCAGGGCATCGGCAAGGCGCTGCTGCAGGCGTTGCTCGTCCGCGCTGACGAGTTCGAGGCGCCGGTCTTCCTCGAGGTCCGCACGGACAACACCGCCGCGCTCGGCCTGTACGAGCGCCACGGCTTCGAACGGCTCGGCATCCGGAAGCGCTACTACCAGCCCTCCGGCGCCGACGCGTACACGATGGTCCGCCCGGCGCGGACGCGAGACGGGGTGGCGGGCTGATGGCACGCATCATCATGGGCATCGAGAGCTCGTGCGACGAGACCGGCGTCGGCCTGGTCCGGCTGCACGACGACGGCACGGTCGAACTGCTCGCCGACGAGGTCGCCTCCAGCGTCGAGCAGCACGCGCGCTTCGGCGGCGTCGTGCCCGAGGTCGCCAGCCGCGCCCACCTCGAGGCGATGGTCCCGACGACTTCGCGCGCCTTCGAGAAAGCCGGGCTGTCCCTGTCCGATGTGGACGCCATCGCGGTGACGGCGGGGCCGGGCCTGGCGGGCGCGCTGCTCGTCGGCGTCTCCGCGGCGAAGGCGTACGCGACGGCGCTGGGCGTGCCGTTGTACGGGGTCAACCACCTCGCCGGGCACATCGCGGTGGACACGTTGCAGCACGGGCCGCTGCCGGCGCCGTGCCTGGCGCTGCTGGTTTCCGGTGGGCACACGCAGCTGCTGCGCGTCGACGACATCGCGTCGAGCATCACCGAGCTGGGGTCCACTGTGGACGACGCGGCGGGCGAGGCCTACGACAAGGTCGCCCGCGTGCTGGGCCTGCCGTACCCGGGCGGCCCGCCGATCGACAAGGCGGCGAAGAACGGCGACCCGGCGGCGATCGCGTTCCCGCGCGGCATGACCGGCCCGCGCGACGCGAAGTTCGACTTCTCCTTCTCCGGCCTGAAGACGTCGGTGGCGCGGTGGGTCGAAGGCGCGTCACGCCGTGGTGAGGAAATCCCGGTCGACGACGTCGCGGCGTCGTTCCAGGAAGCCGTCGCCGACGTGCTGACCGCGAAGGCGATCCGCGCGGCGAAGGAGCAGGAGATCGGCACCATCGTGATTTCCGGTGGGGTGGCGGCGAACTCGCGGCTGTCGTCGTTGGCGGCCGAGCGCTGCGCGGCGGCGGGGATCGAGCTGCGGGTGCCGCGTCCGCGGCTGTGCACGGACAACGGCGCGATGATCGCGGCGCTGGGCGCGCACGTGGTGGCGGCGAAGCGCCCGACGGCGCCGCTGGACTTCAGCGCGAACCCGGCCCTCCCGGTTTCGGTGGTCTCGCTCTAGCCGTCCGCTCAAGTCCGTGAATGTCGCATTGAGGGACTTCAAGTCCCTCAATGCGAGGCGGATTCACGCGGTGGTTGCAACACCTGTTGTTTGTTGATCCAACAGTAGCGCGGTGAGGGCCTCGGCTGGTGTCCGCCAGCCGAGGGTCTCC
>NZ_JBFBBN010000017.1:0-13376 GCF_040682715.1 Amycolatopsis sp. NPDC051128
CTCTCCCCACCCGCCCCTCTCCCTATCTGTCCGGGGGCCGGGCTAGCGCCCAATTGTGGCGTTCGGTGCGTTGGATGCACCGAACGCCACATTGGGTGCGTTGGACGCAACCAACGCCACATTGGGGCTGTCGGGGTCGGGATCGGCGCCGACCTTGCCGGCGACCGGCACGCGTGCGGAATGAAACGGGCCTTCGGAGCCTTCCAGCCTGCGTGAAGAAGATTGGCTTTCTCTCGTTCGGCCACTGGTCGGCGAGCGCGCACTCCGAGACCCGGTCCGCCGCCGACTTCCTGCACCAGTCGATCGACCTGGCGGTCGCGGCCGAGGAGCTCGGGGTGGACGGCGCGTACTTCCGCGTGCACCACTTCGCGCGGCAGGCGGCCAGTCCGTTCCCGCTGCTCTCGGCGATCGGCGCGCGCACGTCGAAGATCGAGATCGGCACCGGCGTGATCGACATGCGCTACGAGAACCCGCTGTACATGGCCGAGGAGTCCGGTGCCGCCGACCTCATCTCCGGTGGCCGGCTCCAGCTCGGCATCAGCCGGGGATCCCCCGAGCAGGTGATCGACGGCTGGCGTTACTTCGGTTACGCCCCCGCCGACGGCGAGACCGACGCCGACATGGCCCGGGAGCGCACCGAGGTCTACCTCAAGCTGCTGGAGGGTGACGGCTTCGCCCAGCCGAACCCGCGGCCGATGTTCGCCAACCCGCCGGGCCTGCTGCGGCTCGAACCGCACTCCGAGGGACTGCGCGAGCGCATCTGGTGGGGTTCCGGCTCGAACGCGACCGGCGTCTGGGCCGCGAACCTGGGCATGAACCTGCAGAGCTCGACGCTCAAGGACGACGAGACGGGCGAGCCGCTGCACGTCCAGCAACGCAAGCAGATCGAGGCCTACCGCGAGGCGTGGAAGGAGGCCGGCCACCCGCGAGAGCCGCGGGTGTCGGTCAGCCGCAGCATCTTCGCGCTCACCAACGACCTGGACCGCGCCTACTTCGGACGTGACCGCGACTCGCGTGACCAGGTCGGCATGATCGACGAAAACACCAGGGCGATCTTCGGACGCTCATACGCGGCCGAGCCGGACGAGCTGGTGCGGGAGCTCAAGGAGGACGAGGCGATCCAGGCCGCGGACACCCTGCTGCTGACCATCCCGAACCAGCTCGGGGTCGACTACAACGCCCACGTGCTGGAGAGCATCCTCACGCACGTGGCACCGGAACTCGGCTGGCGCTGAGAGGCCCGCAAGTCCGTGAATGTCGCATTGAGGGACTTCAAGTCCCTCAATGCGACATTCACGGCTTTCGGCGGACGGTCAGCAGCCGAGGAAGTGGCACCGGACGACGCGAGGCGTCTCCAGCACCGAGCCCGCCTTGACGTCCCAGGCCAGGCGGACGTACTGCGCGTGCGTCCAGGCCAGCGGGGTCGCCGACGTGGTGGGCGTGCCGGCCGGGAAGCCGGTCTGGCCCGACGGCGGGTTCTCGTCCCACACCTGCTCCGGCATGGTCCCCGCCGAGCTGCTCACCCGGCCGAGGTCACGCAGCCGCCGCGCGGCCGACGACGGATCGCCGAGCGCCAGCTCGTACTCGCCGCGCTCGCCGGCCAGCAGCGGCCACAGCCTGCCGAACGTCGTGCGGCTCTCCGCCGGGAACGTGTAGTCCCACGGCGAACCGTCGGCCTGCTCGCCGTAGCCGTCCTTCGTGTAGCGGTGCCAGAACTGGCCGGTCGGCGTGGTGAACGCGATGTCCTTGTCCGTGACGCGCACGCTGTTGAGGATCACCGGGTCGTCGGCGCGGTAGACGCCGAGCCGGACGAGGTCGAGGAAGCCCGCGTCGGTGACCGCGCGCTGGTCCATCGTCACGCTCGAGTTGCCGAGGTTGTACGTCGTGCCGGCGTCGGCGTTCGCGTCCTTGGTGAGCCGGACGAAGTACGGGTCCTTCGACAGCGGCCCGTTCGTGGTGATCGTCTGCTTGGGCAGGTCGGCCTTCATCTTGTCGGCCGCGGCGAGGTACCGGGCCGCGTCCGCCGGAGCACCGTTGCGCGTGGCGAGGTCCGCGGCGCAGACGAGCCCGGCGATCACCGAGGCGATGGTCGACGGGGACCAGCCGTCCTGCTCCTCCCAGCGCTCCTGCTGGGTGTACGGCGACGCCTGTCCGTTCGGGCCGCGGTAACCCAGGATGAAGTCGGCGGCCTTCCGGACGCCGGGCCACAGGTCGTTCCGGCCGAGCTGCTGGGCCAGCACGATCGGGAAGGCGGTCTCGTCGAGCTGTATCGACGTCCAGTACGGCACGCCGTCGACGCGGCTGTTCTGCGGCAGGTGCCCGTCCGGCTGCTGCTGCGTCCCGAACATGTAGCTGACGGCGCGGTTCGCGGCGGCCCGGTCGCCGCCGGCGGCCAGGCCGGTCGCGATCTGGTAGAGGTCACGCGGCCAGACCAGGTGGTAGGTGCCGGACGGCGACCACTCCGGGTCGTTGTTCCCGAACCGCCACGGCATGCTCGGCGACGCGATGAAGGCGCCGGGGTGGTGCTTGTCCTCGCTCGCGGCGAGGGTCAGCATCGACGCCTTGTAGAGGTCCCGCTCGGCGCCGGTCTTCAGTGACGACGGCGGCTTGCTGATCTCGCGCAGGTACTGCTGCCAGCCGCGGTCGTAGGCGCGGGTGATGTCGCGGACGCCGCGTCGCTGCGACGCCTGTGCGGCACGGAGCGCGTCGCCGGCCTTCGCGCCCATGCCGAGCGCGAGGGTGACGTGCCGGCCGCGGACGCCGTCGGCCGCGGTCTGCCCGGTCAGCACGACGTTGCCCTTCGCGGCACTGTCGTAGGCGTTCAGCTTGAACGTCTTCGCGAGCTGGGTGTTGCCGTCGGAGGAACCGGCGTAGCCGACGCTGGTTTTCACGAAGGCGGGCTTCGCGGTGAGCGCGGCGGCGTTCGCGGCGTCCTGCGCGGTGACGGCGTCGCCCGTCCGCGCGGCCGAGTCGTCCGAGCCTTCGTTGGTCAGGTCCGGATCGGCGACCGCGTAGAGCTGGTAGGGCCGCCCGGTGAGCGACTGGAAGTCGACGTCCACCAGCACCGTCGTGGCGGCCGGGTCGGTGACGTAGGTCTTGCGGAGGCGCCAGCGGTGCTGGTCGTCGGTGATGGTCTGCTCGTAGGTCAGGCTGTCGTCGTCGGTCCGGCGGACCTGCTGCGCTTTGGCGGTGTGGTCGGCGACGGCGAAGCTGCGACCGTCCGTGACGACGAAGTTCATCGAACGGACGCTCGGCGTCGACAGGTCCGGGTAGTAGACCTCGGACAGCTGGCCACCCTGGAGGGTGAACCAGACGTTGCTCGACTGCTCGTGCGCCGTGCCGAAACCGGTCTTGTTCGCGGGTAGCCAGCTGGGATGGGCACCGGGCGCGCCGGGTGCCTCACCGCCGCCCTGTGCCGCCGCGGTCGCCGGGATCAGGCCGGTGACCAGCAGTCCGGCGAGGGCGCCGAACATGAGTTTGCGCATATCAACCCCACAGAAAGATCGCCTCTGCACCGTTACAGAAGCGACTTGGGAGTCTGCCGCCAAATTCTGCCGGGTGCATGGTCCGATCCGGTGAACCACCACCAGTCACCGATCCGGGCTATTGGTGTCACACATCGTGGACAGCTAGTTCACGACCGGCGAACGCCGTTCCCGCCGGTTCGGGCGCACAATCGAAGTACCTGCAACGGTGTAATCGAGGTGCCCATGGACGAGGCGATGGACGCTTACTCGCGCACGGTGAGCACGGTCGCCCGGACCGTCACCCCGCACGTGGCCGGGGTTCAGCTCGCCCGCGGCAGTGGCTCGGCGGTCGTCTTCGCCGAAGACGGCCACCTGCTCACCAACGCCCACGTCGTCGACGATCACCGCCGGGGCGTCGCCACCTTCGCGGACGGCAGCGAAGTGCCCTTCGACGTCGTCGGCGCCGATCCGCTGTCCGATCTCGCCGTGCTGCGGGCCCGCGGCGAGACGCCGTCGGCCGCTGTGCTCGGGGACGCCGACCAGCTCGTCGTCGGGCAGCTCGTCGTCGCCGTCGGCAGCCCGCTCGGCTTCTCCGGCACTGTCACCGCCGGCGTCGTCAGCGCGCTCGGCCGGGCCCTCCCGGTGCGCCACGGCCGCGCCGGGCGCGTCATCGAGGACGTCATCCAGACCGACGCCGCGCTCAACCCCGGCAACTCCGGCGGCGCGCTCGCCGACTCCGCCGGCCACGTCGTCGGCATCAACACCGCGGTCGCCGGGGTGGGGCTCGGCCTCGCCGTGCCGATCAACGCGACCACCCGCCGGATCATCGACACGCTCGTCGTCGAGGGCCGGGTGCGGCGGGCGTACCTCGGCCTCGTCGGCGTGCCGGCACCGCTGCCGGACGACGTCGCCGAGCGCACCGGCCAGGCCGCCGGGCTGCGGGTGCGGGAAGTGGTCGCGGGCGGGCCCGCCGACCGGGCCGGGCTGCGTGCCGGGGACCTCGTGCTGACCGTCGGGCGCACCCGCGTCTCGGACGCCCAAGGCATCCAGCGCCGGCTGTTCGCGGAGGTGATCGGCACCGCGCTGCCGATCACCGTGCTGCGCAACGGAGCCATGGTCGACGTCTACGCCACCCCCGCCGAACTGGTCGGGTGAGGTGACGCGACTTGAGTATGCGCCTCCGGCGTGGCATGGTCGGGGCACAACACCAACGCGGGAGCTCGCGCCATGGCGGGCTGAGAGGGTGGCTGGGGTTCTTTCCCAGGTGTCACCGACCGCATGAACCTGACCGGGTAATGCCGGCGTAGGGAGTGAAAGTCGTTGACAACGCTGGAAAACTCTGCTGCCCAAGAAGAGCGTGACGTCTCCGTGACGACCGGGCCGATCACCGGCTCGCACAAGGTGTACCACCGGACCGAATCGGGGCTCCGCGTTCCCGCGCGGCGGATCGACCTGTCCAACGGCGAACATTTCGACGTCTACGATACTTCCGGCCCATACACCGACCCGGAAGCCGAGATCGACGTCCACAGTGGACTGCACCGGCTGCGGGCCGGCTGGGCCGACGGGCGTGAGCACAACACCCAGCTCGGCTGGGCGAAACAGGGTGTCATCACCCGGGAAATGGAGTACGTCGCCGCCCGGGAACGGGTTTCGCCCGAGTTCGTGCGCGACGAGGTCGCCCGCGGCCGCGCGGTGATCCCGGTCAACCGCCGCCACCCCGAGTCCGAGCCGATGATCATCGGCAAGAACTTCCTCGTGAAGATCAACGCCAACATGGGCAACTCGGCCGTCTGGTCGTCGGTCGAGGAAGAGGTAGACAAGATGGTCTGGGCGACCCGCTGGGGCGCCGACACGATCATGGACCTCTCCACCGGCAAGCGGATCCACGAGACGCGCGAGTGGATCGTCCGCAACTCGCCGGTGCCGGTCGGCACCGTGCCGATCTACCAGGCCCTCGAAAAGGTCAACGGGGAACCGGAAAAGCTGTCGTGGGAGGTCTACCGCGACACCATCGTCGAGCAGTGCGAGCAGGGCGTCGACTACGTCACCGTGCACGCCGGCGTGCTGCTGCGCTACATCCCGTTGACCGCGCGGCGCGTCACCGGCATCGTCAGCCGCGGCGGGTCGATCATGGCCGCGTGGTGCCTGGCGCACCACAAGGAATCCTTCCTGTACACGCACTTCGAGGAACTCTGCGAGCTCCTGCGGCAGTACGACGTCACGTTCTCCCTCGGCGACGGCCTGCGCCCCGGCTCGATCGCCGACGCCAACGACCGCGCCCAGTTCGCCGAGCTGGAGACCCTCGGCGAGCTGACGCACATCGCGCGTTCGCACGACGTCCAGGTGATGATCGAGGGTCCCGGCCACGTGCCGATGCACAAGATCAAGGAGAACGTCGAGCTCGAGGAAAAGCTCTGCGGCGAGGCGCCGTTCTACACCCTCGGTCCACTCGCGACGGACATCGCGCCCGCGTACGACCACATCACGTCGGCCATCGGCGCGGCGCAGATCGGCTGGTACGGCACGGCGATGCTGTGCTACGTCACGCCGAAGGAGCACCTCGGCCTGCCGAACCGCGACGACGTGAAGACGGGTGTGATCACCTACAAGATCGCGGCGCACGCCGCGGACCTGGCCAAGGGGCACCAGTACGCGCAGGAGTGGGACGACGAGCTGTCCAAGGCACGCTTCGAGTTCCGTTGGAACGACCAGTTCAACCTCTCGCTCGATCCGGACACGGCGCGGTCGTTCCATGACGAGACGCTGCCCGCGGAGCCGGCCAAGACGGCGCACTTCTGCTCGATGTGCGGCCCGAAGTTCTGCTCGATGCGGATCACCCAGGACATCCGCAAGTACGCCGACGAGCACGGTCTGTCCACTGTGGAGGCCATCGAGGCCGGCATGGCGGAGAAGTCGGCCGAGTTCTCCGAATCCGGCAACAAGGTCTACCTGCCCGTGGTGGGGCAGTGACCCGCACCCCCAGGACCGCCCTCACCATCGCCGGATCCGATTCCGGCGGTGGTGCGGGCATCCAGGCCGACCTGCGCACGTTCTTCGCCAACGGCGTGCACGGGCTGGTCGCGCTGACCGCCGTCACCGTGCAGAACTCCTTGGGTGTGCGGGGTTTCACCGAGGTCCCGGCCGACGTGGTCGCCGCGCAGATCACGGCGGTGGCCGCCGACATGGGCGTCGACGCGGCGAAGACGGGCATGCTCGCGACGGCGGAGATCATCCGCGCGGTGGCGAAGACGCTCGACGAGGTCGGCGCGGACTTCCCGCTGGTGGTCGACCCGGTGGCGGCGTCGATGACGGGCCACGCGCTGCTGCGCGAGGACGCCCTCGAAGCGATCCGCACCGAGCTGTTCCCGCGTGCCACGCTGATCACGCCGAACCTGGACGAGGTCCGGCTGTTGACCGGCATCGAAGTGACGGACACGGTTTCCCAGCGCGCGGCGGCGGAGGCGTTGCTGCGCTTCGGCTCGCGTTGGGTCCTGGTCAAGGGCGGGCACATGACCGGGACGTCCGATTGCGTGGACCTGCTGTCGGACGGGCGTGAGGTCATCGAACTGAGCGGCCCGAGGTACGTCACGGAGAACACCCACGGCGGCGGCGACACCTTGGCGTCGGCGATCACGGCGTCGCTGGCGAAAGGCGCTTCGGTGCCGGACGCCGTCGCCGCGGGGAAGAAGTTCATCGAGCGCTGCGTGGCCGAGGCCTACCCGCTGGGTGCGGGAGTGGGTCCGGTCTCGCCATTCTGGATCCTGAACGCGGACTCGAACTCGTGATCACGTCAGGCTCCGCCACATGGCGGAGCTGACGGCTTACGAGCGCGCATTGGTCGAGGTGATGGCGGAGCTGCGGGACTGCCCCGAGGTCGAAACCCGCGAGGGCATCACGCTCGCCCCGTCCTTCCAAGAGTGCTTCTTCCGGTTCGAGGAGCTGAGGAGTACATGGGGGACGCCGGACGAGCTGTTCAGCGGCGAGTTCTTCATCGAGAACATCCACCGTGCGCTCATCGACGCCACGCCGCCTCCTCTCTGGTACGACCCCTCGCCGGAGGAGCTGCGGTTGACCTCGACTGTGCCGGCTATCTCGCGGCGCTCCGGGTGACCAAGGGCACGAGCGGCTGGCAGCTCCTCTTCGCTGACGTCTCGTTGCGGGGAGACGAATTCGACTGGGTCGTCGACGGTCTGCGGTCCATGCTGAAAACCTTCCCCGACCTTTTCCCCAAGCATGACTGCGAGCCCCTGACGCGCCGTCTGGAGGAGCGGCTCAGTCGCCGTCGATGAACCGCGCTAACCCCTGGCCAGCACCTGAGGGAGCACCGTCGTCAGCCCGGTCCAGTCCGCGGTGATCACCGACGCGTGCTGCTTCGCCAGTTCGGCGACGCGCTGGTTCGCCTGGTCGACCGTCGGATTGTGCGCGTCGATCGCCGGCGCGACGTTCTGGCCGTCCGTCATCACGACGTAGTAGTGGTTGGCGTCGTACCACGCCGGCCCGGTCTGGGTGACCCACGCCTTCGCGTCGCCGTCGAACACCACGAACCACGGCTTGAGGTCGGCGCTGTACTTGTCCCGCGGGTCACCGCCGACGGCGCCGTGCACGGTCGGGAAGATGTTCGCGTCCCCGAGCCGGCCCGCGTTCTTGAGCCCGACGAGGTAGCGCGCGTACTCGACGTCCGTCTTCAACGTGTCGGTCGGATTGCCCTCCTCCACGGTGCCCGGGATGATCTCGGTGATCACCCGCCCCCGCAACGCGTCCACGGACGGCCAGTTGTCCGCTTTGGCCGCGGCGTCGAGCGTGCCGTAGCTCCCGAGCAGCTCGGCCGGGCGGAACGCGACGCTGCCGAGGTGCGCCCGGAACGTGGCGTCCAGCTCGTCCGGGCCCATGCCGGTGTTGTCCGAGAAGCCGGTCTTCATCTCCAGCTTCAGCGTGATCGGCGTGTGCCCGGGGTGCGCGGCCAGCCAGATCCGGATGTCGTCGAGGCAGTACTCGAGGTTCTTGTTCTTGCCACCGGAATACAGCTGCGACGCCGAGGTGGCCGCGACGCAGTTGTTGTTGTTCCCCAGCGGGTTCGAGTGACTGACCTTCCACTCGTGGGTGAAGAAGTCCGGCCAGACGTCGAGCTCGATCAGCGACGACCCCGCGTCGAGTGCCCTGGCCAGGTAGTCGTAGGCCGCCGTCTCGTACGTGTTGTGCACGCCGACGGTCGTGACGTGGGAGAGCTTCGCGCTGTCCGCGCCGGCGGCGGTCGCTCCGGAGAGCGTGAGAGCGGCCGTGAGGAATACCGCCGAGAAGAGCTTCATCCAGGCTCCTTCGCCCGTGAACTGGTGAGTAGCCCACACAATGTGCCACCGTGGTGGACTGTTGATGAAGGAAAAGCGGCCGATTGGCCTAGACCAGAAGTCGGTAGAATCATGAACGAGAGCCCTCCGTCGGCGTTGACCATCGCCGGATCGGACTCCGGCGGCGCCGCCGGGCTGCAGGCGGACCTGCGCACGTTCCTGACGTGCGGGGTGCACGGCCTGGTCGCGGTCACCGCCGTCACCGTCCAGAACACCCTGGGCGTGCACGACCGCGCCGACCTGCCGCCGCACATCGTGGCCGGGCAGATCGAGGCCGTCGCGGCGGACATGGGCGTCGGCGCGGCGAAGACCGGCATGCTGGCGTCCGCGGAGATCATCCACGCCGTCGCCGCCGCGTGCGACCGCGCGGAGATCGGGCGCGACGCGAAGATCCCGTTCGTCGTCGACCCGGTGGCCGCGTCGATGCACGGCCACCCGCTGTTCGACCACGCCGGGCTCGTGGCGCTGCGCGACGAGCTGCTGCCGCGCGCGACCGTGCTGACCCCGAACCTCGACGAGGTCCGGCTGCTCACCGGGATGACCGTGACCGACCGCGAGGGCATGCACACCGCGGCCGTGGTGCTGCACCGGATGGGCCCGCGGTACGTCCTGGTCAAGAGCGGGCACCTGCAGGCCGACCCCGAGTGCGTCGACCTCCTCTTCGACGGCTCGACGTTCGTGGAGCTGCCGGGCCGGCGCTACGCGACCCCGCACACCCACGGCGCGGGCGACACGATGGCGTCGGCGCTGACCGCGGGCCTGGCCAAGGGGATGTCCGTGGTCGAGGCCGCGCGGTACGGCAAGTGGTTCGTCGCGCACGCCGTCGAGCACGCCTACCCGATGGGCGCCAAGGTCGGCCCGGTCTCCGCCTTCTGGCGGCTGGCGCCGGAGGAGCGCTGAGCGGCCACCCGGTTACCCAGGCCGCCGCCAACCACGAAACCCTCAACGAGCTCCGCGCCCTGCGCGCGGAGCTCGCCGAGCTGCGGAAGCAGGCCGCTTAACGGTCTTCGTCGGAGATCAGCGCTTCGAGCGCCGGCAGCGCCGCCAGCAGCGCTTCGCGGTGCTCGGGCGCGAGCCGGTCCAGACGGCGGTTCAGCTCCTGGACCCGCGTCGAGCGGACGCCGGAGACGAGCCGCTCACCCTCCTCGGTGGCCTTCGCCAGCCATGCCCGCCGGTCGACCGGGTCGGACTCGCGGCTGACGTAGCCCGCCTCGACCAGCGACGCGATGATCCGCGACATGGTCGCCGCGGCGACGCCCTCCTTGGCCGCGAGGTCGCCGAGCCGGAGCTGGCCGGAGTTCACGAGCGTCGCGAGCGCCGAAATGGCGCCGTGGCCCGGCCCCGGCACACCGGCCTGCCGCAATGACCGGGACAGCCTGCCCACGGCGAGGTACAGCCTGCCCGAGACGTCCTGGACCGAGGTGCTGGTCACGGCTGGCTCCTTCTCCCTGCCCCCGCCGCGGATGCGCCGGAAAGTGCCGTCCACCTTACGGGCTCGTGGTGCCGGTCGGTGTGAAGGCGGCCCGGTTCACCGGGGTGGGCTCGACGCCTGCGCCCAGAAGCGCTGCGGCACCCGGCCGGCCCCGCGGGCCAGCCGCCCGGCGACGACGCCCGCTCGCATCGCCGCGGCCATCCGTTCGGGGTCGGCCGCCCGGGTGACCGCGGTGGAAAGCAGGACGGCGTCGCAGCCGAGTTCCATCGCCAGCGTCGCGTCCGACGCCGTGCCGATTCCGGCGTCCAGGATCACCGGCACGCCCGCCCGCGACACGATCAGCTCGATGTTGTGCGGATTCCGGATGCCGAGACCGGTGCCGATCGGCGCGCCCAGCGGCATCACCGCGGCGCAGCCGGCCTCCTCCAGGCGCAGCGCGAGCACCGGGTCGTCGTTCGTGTAGGCGAACACGGTGAACCCGTCGGCGGCCAGCCGTTCGGCGGCGTCGAGGGTTTCGATCGGGTCCGGCAGCAGCGTCCGGTCGTCGGCGTGCACTTCGAGCTTGATCAGGTCGGTCTCGAGCGCCTCACGCGCGAGCTGGGCGGTGAGCACCGCTTCGGCGGCCGTGCGGCACCCGGCGGTGTTCGGCAGCAGCTCGATGCCGAGGCGCCGGAGTAGTTCCAGGACGCCGGAGCCGCCTTCGGCGTCGGCCCGGCGCATGGCGACGGTGGTCAGCTCGGTGCCGGACGCGACCAGCGCGCGTTCGAGCACGGCGAGGTTGGCCGCGCCGCCGGTGCCGATGATCAGCCGGGACGTCAGCTTGCAAGGGCCGATGACGAGCGGTTCTTCGTCCATTTCAGCCTCCCTGGACCGCGGTGAGCACGTCGACGCCGGCACCCTTGGGCACGGTGGTGGCCGACCAGTCGGCGCGGCGCACGACGACGCCGTCGACCGCGACGGCGATCCCGGGCCGCTGCCCGCCGGCGGCGTCGAGGACGTCCGCGACGGTGGCGCCGTCCGGGAACTCCGTCCACGTGCCGTTGAGCTTGATCTCCATCACACGTGCTCCTTCTGGTGCAGGCGGGCGGGGGACGCCGCTTCGGTGCCTTCGGGCGGTTTCTCCCCCTCGAGCCAGGCGACCACGGCGTCCGCGGTCACGGGGGCCATCAGCAGGCCGTTGCGGTGGTGCCCGGTCGCGGCGAAGACGCCGTCGTCCAGGACGCCGAGATACGGCAGCGCGTCCCGGCTGCCGGCCCGCAGGCCCGCGGCGGTCTCGACCAGCTCGTACTCGGTGATCGCGGGGAAGACGCGTTCGGCGCCCTCGATCAGCTCGCGCACGCCGCGCGCCGTGACGGCCTGGTCGAAGCCCGCCTCGTACTGGGTGGCGCCGAGGACGAGCTCCTGGTCGCCGCGCGGGACGAGGTAGATCGGGCGGCCCTCGACGACGGCACGGACGGTGCGCGTGGGCGGCGGCAGGCAGCCGCGGCGGGGCTTGAGCCGGAGGATTTCCCCTTTGAGTGGGCGGACGGCGTCGGCGAGCCGCGGGTGCAGCCGCCCGGTCCAGGCGCCCGCGGCGAGCACGACGGCCTCGGCGTCCGGCAGGGACCCGACGCGTTCGCGGACGAACCGGACGTCGTGGTTGACGCAGCCCGCGTACAGCGCGTTGAGCAGTTTCCGGTTGTCCACGGCCAAGTCGCCAGGCACGTGGAGTCCACTTCGGACGGACCCGACGCCGGGTTCGAGCCGCTTCGCCTCCCGGCCGGTGAGGCGGTCCGCGGCGCGCCCGATCGAGCGCAGGTAACCGGCGAGGATGTCGAGGTGCCCGGCGTCGGCGCTGTCGAACGCGACGACGAGCGTTCCGTGTCCGGCCAGGCCGGGGTCGACGCCTTCCCGCGCGAGGTCACTCGCGAAGCCGGGCCAGCGTTTCAGCGACGCCTCACCGAGGCGGAGCACGTCCTCCTCGCCCGGCCAGGCCTCGGTGACCGGGGCGAGCATGCCCCCGGCCAGCCAGGACGCGCCGCCGCGGACCGGTTCGGGGTCGTAGACGGTGACCGCGTGGCCGGCTTTGGCGGCCCGCCACGCCGCGGACAGGCCGATCACGCCGCCGCCCACCACTGCCAGGTTCGTCATGGGATCACGCTCCCTGCGCCGGCATGACCCGGATCAGGTTCCACGGTCGGAGCGGCAGCTCCCTCTCAGCCCGTGCCTCGGGCTCCCGTGCGGACACTTCCACCCTACTGTGCCGTTCGTCGATAATCCAACCGCTGTTGGCTTTCGCGGCAACGGCACGTGCCGCTCGACGGCCGGCCTGCTTTGGGTCGGATTGTCAACGCGCGGGGTACGGTCGCCGCTATGCCCGCCCTTTCCGGTGACAAGATCCGCGCCCGGCTCGACGCCGCGCGCCTGTACCTGTGCACGGACGCCCGCACGGCCCGTGGCGACCTGGCTTCGTTCGCGGACGCGGCGTTGGCCGGCGGTGTCGACATCATCCAGCTGCGCGACAAGACCGGCGCCTTGGAAGCCGCGGGAGAGATCGCGGCGCTGGAGGTGCTGGCCGAGGCGTGCGCACGGCACGGCGCGCTGCTGTCGGTGAACGACCGCGCGGACGTGGCGCTGGCGGTCGGAGCGGACGTGCTCCACCTGGGCCAGGACGACATCCCGGTGCCGCTGGCCCGCCGGATCCTCGGCGACGACGTCGTGATCGGCCGGTCGACGCACTCTCTCGACCAGGCTCTCGCGGCGGCTTCGGAGCCGGGAGTGGACTACTTCTGCACCGGCCCGTGCTGGCCGACGCCGACGAAGCCGGGGCGGTCGGCGCCGGGTCTGGACCTGGTGCGTTCGACGGCGGCGGCTTCGGTGTCACGCCCGTGGTTCGCGATCGGCGGCATCGACGTCCCCCGGCTGCCGGAGGTGCTCGACGCCGGGGCTTCGCGGATCGTCGTGGTCCGGGCGATCACCGAGGCCGAGGACCCGGCTGCCGCGGCCCGCGAACTGCGCTCCCGGCTGGGCTGACGCCAAGTTCCGTGAATGTCGCATTGAGCCGCCGATGTGCTGCCGCAGACCGGCGTCGATCGCCACCATCACGTCGTCGGTCATGCCGCTCCTTCGTCCCACAGCGCCCGCAGCCGG
>NZ_JBFBBN010000017.1:13386-148292 GCF_040682715.1 Amycolatopsis sp. NPDC051128
CTCGAACACCTACCACGCCAACTTTTGGCGCAAGCTGCTGCACGTGCCCGCATTGAGGGACTTGAAGTCCCTCAATGCGACATTCACGGCCCTACGGAGTGGGGGTCGGAGCGGCGCCCTGGCTGGAGGACGCGGGGGCCGAAGTCGTCGGCTGCTGGGCCGACGTGCTCGGGCTCGTCGGGGTCGATGAGGTGCTGGGGGTGGTCGACGTCGTCGGGGCCGTCGACGTGTCCGGCGGGCTCGTCGTCGTCTCGGTCGGTGACACCTGGGTGTCGGTGCTGGTCGGCGGGGTCGACGACGGGGCCTTGTCCGGCCGGCCGGAGCCGCCGCCGAGGACCTTGCCGATGCTCGAGCCCGTTCCGCCGCCGATCTGGGTGCCCGTCGCCGACTCGAAGCCGACGATCGACAGGATCGCCACCGCGAACGCCGCCACGCTCGTGCCGATGATCAACGGCCAGCGCAGTTTCCGCAGGCGGCTCGCCCCTTCCTCCGGGGGCTTCGCCAGCTGGACCGTCGGCTGGTCGGCGATCGGCACCGCCGGCTCGGCGGGCCCCCGCCGCCGGATGCCCGACGTCGCCAGCACCCGCGCCTTGAGCGCCGCTTCGCGGGTGCGCTGCAGCGAGCGCAGGTACACCTCGCTGCCGACTGTCGACACCACGCTCGCGACGCCGGCGCCGACGACCGTGCCGGCCACGCCCAGCGTCGACCCCAGCAGCGCCGCCGTCACCGCCGCGAGCGCCGCCGCCATTACCTGCGCGATGCGCAGACCCGACTTTTCTGCCTTCACTTCGGAAGCCGCTGCGTTCTCCTTGCTCATGATCCCGATCCGGTAGTAAGACTTCTCCCCTGTCCAACGTCTAAGGCGCGCGAGGAACTCCCCCCGTTGTCCCAACGTGAGAAGCACCACTCGGACTGTCTACAATAGACAGTGCCGATCGAAGATTTTCTTGACATACTCGGCCGATGGAACTGGTGACGATCTCTGACATCGAGGCCGCCGCGAAGCGCGTCGAAGGTGTTGCCGTGCGGACGCCCCTGCTGCTCCAGACGTGGGATCCCCGCAACACCCTGTGGCTCAAACCTGAAAGCCTGCAACCGATCGGCGCGTTCAAGGTGCGCGGCGCGTTCAACGCGATCGGCACGCTCGACGACGCGGCCCGCGCACGCGGCGTCATCGCGTACTCGAGCGGCAACCACGCGCAAGCGGTCGCGTACGCGGCGCAGCGATACGGGGTGCCCGCGGTGATCGTCGTGCCGGACGTCGCGCCGCGGATCAAGGTCGAGGCCACTCGCTCGTACGGCGCCGAAGTGGTCGAGGTGCCGATCGGCGAACATGAGGCGAAAGCGCACGAACTGGCCGCCGAACGCGGGCTGACCCTCGTGCCGCCCTTCGACGACGCGGCGATCATCGCCGGCCAGGGCACGGCGGGCCTCGAGATCGCCGAGGACCTCCCGGACGTCGAGGTCGTGCTGGTCCCGATCAGCGGCGGCGGGCTGGCGGCCGGCGTCGGCACCGCGATTAAGGCCCGCTGCCCGCGGGCGAAGGTCATCGGCGTCGAGCCCGCGCTGGCCGCGGACGCCGCCGAGAGCCTCCGACGGGGCGAACTGGTCCGGTGGCCGCAGGCCGACCGCGCCCGCACGATCGCCGACGGACTGCGCTCTCAGCCGTCCGAGCTGACCTTCGCCCACCTGCTGGAGGTCGTCGACCAGATGGTCACGGTCACCGAGGACGAGATCCGGGACGCCGTCCGCACGCTGGCCCGGCAGGCGCGGCTGGTCGCCGAACCCAGCGGCGCGGTGACGACGGCGGCGTACCTGTTCCACGCCGGCGAGCTACCCGCCGGCCGCACGGTCGCGATCGTGTCGGGCGGCAACGTCGACCCGGCGCAGTTCGCCGAGATCCTCGCCTGATCAGGGGCCCCGCAAGCGCCCCAAAGTGGCGTTGGTTGCGTCCAACGCACCCAACGCGGCGTTCGGTGCGCCCAACGCACCCAACGCCACATTGGGGCGCTTGGGCGGCTAGGAACCGGCGACCGGGGTCCCGCCGCCGCGGACGTGCGTCGGCGGGCCCTCGACGCCGCAGTGGTAGCACTTGCCCAGGTGGGGGCACTCCTCCGCGTCCGAAGCAGACTGCGACGGCGGTTCGAGGACGCCGTTGTGGATGCCCAGCGCGATCAGCCCGCCGGCGATCGCCAGTACCGCGCAGATGACCAGCGCCACCCGCCAGCCCGCGGTGAGCGCCACCGGGTCGGCGTAGGACTCGCCGGTCAGCCCGGCCGCGGCGGGCAGCACCGCCACCGCGAGGAGGCCGCCCGAGCGGGCGATCGCGTTGTTGACCCCCGAGGCGACGCCGGCGTAGCGGTCCGGGGCCGCGGCGAGCACCGTCGCGGTCACCGGGGCCACGACCGTCGCCAGGCCGAGCCCGAACACCGCGACCGCGGGCAGCACCGCGCCGAGGTAGGACGCGCCGGGCGCGATGCGCAGCATCAGCAGCATGCCGGCGCCGACGATGATCGGGCCGACCACCAGCTGCGTGCGCGGGCCGATCCGCTGGGCGAGCGCGCCGGAGCGGCCGGAGAGCAGGAGCATGATCACCGTCAGCGGCAGCCCGGCCAGGCCGGACACGGTCGGCGAGTAGCCGAGCGAGACCTGCAGCTGCATGACCAGCAGCATCATGACACCGCCCAGTGCGGCGTAGACGACGAACGTCAGCGCGTTCGACAGCGTGAAGGTGCGGTCCCGGAACAGCGACGGTGGCACGAGCGGTTCCCGCGACCGGTGCTGGACGAGGACGAACGCGGCCAGTCCCGCGATCCCCAGCAGGCCCGCGACCAGCACGATCGGGTCGCCGATGCCGCGTCCCGGCGCCTCGACGAGCGCGCCGGTGACCCCGGCGAGGCCGAGCGCGCCGAGCGCGGCGGCGCCGAAGTCCGGGTGTCCGGTGGCGTCCGGGTCGCGGGACTCGGGGACGAACCGCCGCGCCATCAGCACGACGACGACCGCGATCGGGACGTTGATGAGGAACGCCAGCCGCCACGACCAGACCTGGACGAGCAGACCGCCGACCAGCGGCCCGGCGGCGGCCGCGATGCCGCCGAGGCCGGACCACGCGCCGATCGCGCGGGCGCGGGCGTCGTGCGCGAAGGAAGACTGGAGGATCGCGAGCGAGCCGGGCGTCAGGAGGGCGCCGCCGATCCCCTGCAGGATCCGCATCGCGACGAGCATCTCGGTGGACACCGCGGCGGCGCACAGCCCGGAGGCGACCCCGAACCAGACGACGCCGACGAGGTACACGCGGCGCCTGCCGTACCGGTCGCCGAGCGAACCGGCGACGAGGATCAGCGCGGCGAGCGCCAGCAGGTAGCCGTCGAGGATCCATTGGAGCCCGGCGACGGAGGCGTCCAGTTCGACGCCGATGCGGGGCAGGGCGACGTTGACGATGGTGCCGTCGAGCATCGCCATGCCCGAACCGAGGATCGTGGTCGCGAGCACCCCCCGCCCGGCATGGGTCCCCCACCGGATCCCGGTGTCTTCGGTGGCAGTCACCCACCCACTCCACCGCGCACAGGGGACCCCGTCAACTCACGGAAGCAGCGTCGTCACGAACTTGTACCGGTCCCCCCGGTAGATCGCCCGGGCGAACTCGACCGGCTTGCCGTCCGTCGCGAACGAGTGGCGGGTCAGCATCAGCACCGGCATCCCGACGTCCGCGCCGAGCATCTCCGCTTCCTGTGGCCCGGCGAGCGACGTCTCGATCGTCTCCTCCGCACGCTCCAGTTCGACTCCGTAGTGCTCGCGTAGAACGGCGTACAACGAGCCGCCGGCCGAGACGTGCTTGCGCAGTCCGCGAAAACGGCCCAGGGGGAGGTGCGTCGTCTCCAAGGCCATCGGCTGGGAGTCCGCCAGTCGAAGACGTCGAAGGCGAAGAATTTTCGCACCCGTCCGGATTCCGAGCAGCTTCGCGAGATCGCCCTCCACCGGAAGCTCCTCGACTTCGAGGAGCTTCGACGACGGCTTGAGGCCCTGCTTGCGCATGTCCTCGGTGTAGGACGACAACTGCAGCCGCTGGGCGAGCTTCGGCTCGGCCGCGAACGTGCCTTTTCCCTGCACACGGTGCAGGCGCCCTTCGGCGGTCAGGTCGGCCAGCGCCTGGCGCACGGTGGTGCGGGAGACCGTGAACTCCCCGGCGAGCGCGCGTTCGGTCGGGATCGGCGACCCCGGCGGCAGCACGTCCAAGAGGTCGAGGAGGTGCTGCTTCAGTGCCCAGTACTTGGGCTCGCGCTGCCCGCGCATCCCGGCGACGGCGCCCGCCTCGCCCGTGGTGGTGGTCTCCAACATGCCCGGCTCCCTATGTCTTCCCTCATCGCACGCCACGTCCCCCGTAAGAAACGTACCCTTTTCCCCAAACGCGCCGCCCCACTAAGATTGGTCTAGACCTGACCGACGCCGCCTGAGTCCGGTACATAATGCCGGAGGTGGAGAGGAAAATGATGACCGAACAACGGCCCGGCGCGCACATGGCCGCGGAGATCGCCCAGCAGCCGGACGTCCTGGCGGGACTGGTCGAGCGTCAGGCGGAAATCGCCGGCGTGGCGGAAAAGATCTCACACCGGCCCCCGCGCTTCGCGTTGCTCGCCGCACGTGGATCGAGCGACCACGCAGCGTTGTACGCGAAGTACCTGATCGAGGTACTCCTCGGCCTTCCGGCGGGTCTGGTTTCGCCCTCCACGGCGACGCTGTACGGCGCGCGGCCCGATCTGCGCGACGTGCTGTTCGTCACGGTCAGCCAGAGCGGTGGCTCGCCTGACCTGATCGAGGTCACCGAAACAGCGCGGCGCCAGGGCGCGCTGACGGTGTCCGTCACCAACACGCCGGACTCGCCGCTGCGGGCCGCGTCCGAGCTCGGCGTCGACATCGGCGCGGGCGTCGAGAAGGCCGTCGCCGCGACCAAGACGTACTCCGCGACGCTGATGGCGCTGTACCTGCTGATCGACGCGGTGCGCGGCGGCAAGGCGGCGGACGCCGAGAAGATCGGCGAACTGGCGCAGCAGACGCTCGACGGCGCGGCCGAAGGCGTGCAGCGCGCGGTCGACCGGTACCGCTTCGTGGACCGGGTCCTCACCACCGGCCGCGGCTACTCCTACGCCACCGCGCTCGAAGGTTCGCTCAAGCTCGCCGAGACCAGCTACCTCGCCGCCCGCGCGTACAGCGGCGCGGACCTGCTGCACGGCCCGGTCGCGGCGGTGGACGGCGAGACCGCCGTGCTCGCGGTGACCAGCGCCGGGCACGGCGGCCGGGCGATGCACGAGGTCCTCGAGGCCGTCGGCAAGCGCGGCGCGGACGTCCTCGCCGTCGGTTCGGCCGCCGCCGAAATGCCCGCGGCGCTGCGCATCGACGTCGCCCCGACGGTCGAGGAGCTGGCACCGATCCTGGAGATCCTGCCGATCCAGCGGATCGCGCTCGGCCTGTCGCTCGCCCGCGGCGGCGACCCGGACAGCCCGCGCGGCCTGCTGAAGGTGACCAAGACCCGGTGAACCTCGCGGTGGGCGTCGACGCCGGCGGCACGTCGACCAGGGCCGCCCTGGTCGACGCCGCCGGCGCGGTACTGGGCACCGGGCGCGGTGAAGGCGCCAACCCGAACGCGCACCCACCCGAGGTCGCCGCGGGCCGGATCGCCGACGCGATCACCGCGGCGCTCGGCGCGCACGACCCCGGCGCCGTGCGGGCGTGCGTCGTCGGCATGGCCGGGGTGAGCAAGCTGAGCGACCCGGCGGTGGCGGCGGTGTTCGACGCGGCGTGGGCACGGATCGGGCTCACCGGCGTCGTCCGGATGGTCACCGACGCCGAAGTGGCGTACGCGTCCGCGACGCCGGCGCCGGACGGGACCGTGCTCGTCGCGGGCACCGGGTCGATCGCGGGCCGGATCCGGAAGCGGCGCCTGGCCGGCACCACCGGCGGTTATGGCTGGCTGCTCGGCGACGAAGGATCCGCGTTCTGGCTCGGCCGCGAAGCCGTCCGTTCCACTTTGGAGGCTCTCGGGCGCGGCCTGCCCCTCGACGGGCTGCCGTCGGCGGTGCTCGCCGCGGCGCTCGGACCGTCCGGTTTGGACGTCCGCACGGACGCCGGCCGGCTCGCCGCGGCACGGGCGCTGATCACCACGGCCAACGCCGAGGCACCGGTCCGGCTCGCCCGGTTCGCCCCGTTGGTGAGCGCGGCGCACGACGCGGGCGAGCCCGCGGCACGCGCGATCGTCGCCCGCGCGGCCGAACTTCTGGTCGCGAACGCCCTCGCCGCGCGCGAGCCCGGCGAGTCGACCCCGGTCGTGCTCGTCGGCTCGGTGTTGACCGGCGAGAGCCCGGTCGGGGCGCTCGTCCGCCGTGGATTGTCCGGTTGCGAGGTGCTGACCAGCTCCGATGGGGTGCTCGGGGCGGCCTGGCTCGCCGCCGTGGACGCTTTCGGCGACCGGGTGGTCAGACCAGTATTTCCCCGAGATTGAGCAAAAAGTGGCGCGAAGGCACCAAAACATCGACTGAACGCGGGTATTCCAGGTAACGTAGGCAGTGGCCCCCGGACCCTCCCCCCTCGCCGGGGGCCGCCTTATGCCCTGGGTACGTCGTCCGAGCCGGTTTCGGGGGCCAATCGCAGCCCGGGATGCTCCGGCGGCAACGCCCGGTAGAGCACCCAGCCACTCACCGCGACGGTCAGCGCGACCAGCGGCCACGACAGCAGCGTGCGGGCCACGCCGAGCGCGATCACCTGGCCGGACCACCACAGCAGGCCGTAGACGACCACGCGCAGCGTGTACTGGCCCAGCACCCACACCCAGCTGGCCCGCGAGTAGGCCTTGAGCAGCACCGGGTCGCGGCGCCAGCGCGTCTTCTGGCCGAGCACCAAGCCGACGACGACGCCGAGCAGCGGCCAGCGGATCACGATGCTCGCCGCCCACAGCAGGGCGCTGGCCACATTGGACATCAGCTGCAGCAGGAAGAAGTCCTGGGCCCGGCCGGTGTGCAGGGCGATCAGCGCGGCCGCGACGACGGCGGCCAGGCTGACGAGCAGCGCGCGGATCTTGCCGCCGCGCGCGAGCCGGTAGCCGCCGAGCCCGACGGCGACCGCGATGGCGGCACCGGCGCCCCAGGCGATGGACTGCCCGGCCGCGAGCCAGCCGGCGACGAAGCCGACCGGCGGGATACTGGCGTCGAGCGCGCCCCGGCGACCGCCGAGGATCTGCGCGAGCGACTCACGGGGTTCTCCGGACACGTCTCCAGCCTGCCGGATCGTCGTCAAGACCCCCTGGGCAGGGAGACCTTCGCCACACGAAGTGTGGGATTTGCCTTCGAGTGTGCTGTTTGCGGCATACCGAAGGTGAAGACTGCGTAATAGAGAGGCGGGGAAGGCCGACAAGAGAAGACACTGGCACCGCAGGCTGAACCGTAGGTGGCGGCGGACGCGTCGTGGGGGTGCGGCCCGACTGGATAGTTGAGGTGTACAACTACACGTCGGGGGAGTGTCGGCCGCAGGATGGGAAGGGGACCCAACGTGTACGGATTCGACAGCTACGTAGCCCTCGGGGACAGCTTCACCGAGGGCCTCAACGACGCGCTGCCGGACGGCTCCTTCCGGGGCTGGGCCGACCGGCTCGCGGAGATCCTGGCGGGTGGCAGGTCGGACTTCCGGTACGCGAACCTGGCGCTGCGCGGCAAGATGCTCGACGAGATCGTGGACGAGCAGCTGCCGATCGCGCTGGAGCTGAAACCCGACCTCGTCACGCTGTGCGCGGGCGGCAACGACATCATCGTGCCGGGCGCGGACGTCGACGCCGTCACGGAACGCCTGGAGGAGGCCGTCGCGAAGCTGCGCGAGGCCGGGATCCCGGTGCTGATGGTCAACGGCCCCGACACGAAGGTGCTGTCGGTGATGTCGGTGCTGCGCGGCAAGGTGGCGATCTACAACACGCACCTGTGGGCGATCGCGGAACGCCACGGCGCCCGGATGGTCGACCTCTGGGCGATGACACCCCTGCACGACCGCCGCGCCTGGAGCGACGACCGGCTCCACTTTTCCCCGGAAGCGCACCGCCGCATCGCCCTGAAGTCGGCGGAGGTCCTGGGCATCCCGCTGGACGGCGACTGGCGCGAGCCGTGGCCGGAGGAAGTGCTCCCGAGCCGCTGGATCGACTCGCGGCGATCCGATCTGACGTGGACGAAGGTGCACCTGCTGCCGTGGATCCGCCGGCAGCTGAAGGGCGAGTCGATGGGGGACGGGCTGTCGCCGAAGCGGCCGCAACTCGCGCCGCTGGTGCCGATGGACGTGCTCGAGGTGCCGGACAGCACCCAGCAGCAGCAGGCGAGCTGACGGGCTTCCGTCCCGTTCGGGCGACTCGGCTCAGCGCGAGCAAGCAGCCGCCCTAGAGGGCCCACAGACCTACCCCACCGCTCCCTGGGGGGGCCGCCCGCATCCAGCGTATCGGCCCGCACCGACGGAAAGCGTCCGGACGATCACTCGGCGGCCAGTTGTCCACATGCCGGCTTGCCTGGGGACAACTTGTGGACCACCACTCTTACTTCGGCTCGCCAACCCGCGTCACCCGGCTTACAGTCCCCTTATGTCCGGTGGTCGTCGCTGGATCCTGATGGTCCCGATCGCGGTGCTGGTCACGGCGCTGCTCGCGGCGGTCGTGACCTGGGTGCGAGCCGGTGACATCCAGCAGGATCTCACCTCCCGGGCGCAGGCCGCGCTGGCCGGCGCCGGGCTTTCCGCCGGGCACCTCGGCTTCCACGGCCGGGACGCCACCCTCAGCGGCTTCCCGCTCGACCAGTCGCTGCGCGCGCTCGAGGTCGTCCGGGCCGTCGACGGCGTCCGGGCCGCGCGGTTCGAAGGCGACGCGCTCCCCGTGACCACGAGCCCCGTCACCAGCGCGCCGCCCAGCACCCCGCCCAGCAGCAGCCCGCCGCCGACCACCACCCCGGCCGGGCCGCCGCCGCCGCCGACCGACAAGGCCGGCGTTCAGGCCGAGATCGACCGGATGCTCGCCGAGGCGCCGATCTCCTTCGTGCCGAACACCGCCCGGCTCACCCCCGAAGGCGCACAGGCCGCCCGCGACGTCGCGATCGCCCTCGCCAAGTCGCCGGCAAGCTTCCGGTACCGCGTCACCGGCCACGTCGCCCGCGGTCCGGGCGGCGCGACCGCCGCACTGAAGTTGTCCCAGGACCGCGCCCGGGCCGTCGCGCGGATCCTCACGTCCAACGGGCTGACGGCCAAGCGCGTGACCTACCGCGGGCTGGGCGACACCCGGCCGGCTTCCGGAGCCGGCGAAGACCGGCGCGTCGAAATCACGGTCCTGTGAGGGGTGAAGCGGATGCTGTGGCTGTTCGGGCAGATCTGGCTCTGGCTGATCGTCGCCTTCGTCCTCGGCGTGCTCACCGCGTGGCTGGTCCTGCGCGCCTCGCCGCGCCCGAAGCCCGAACCAGCGGGCGAAGCAGGCGAACCGGCCGAACCGCGGCACGAGCCGACGCCGTCGGCGGCCGAGCAGACGCAGTTCATCCCGGCCGCGTGGGCCCAGCACGCTCCCGACTGGACCGATGACCGCTTCCCCGGCGAAGAACAAGAGTCCGAGCCCGACGGCCACCGCGAGGGGCGGCTGCCGCTGCCGCCGCAGCGCGGGGCGCAGGCCGAGAACTGGTTCGCCGAGGAGGAGCCGGCCTGGCCGGAAGCCGACGAGGTCCCGGACGCCACCCGGCGGTGGCCGCACCAGCCTGGGCGCGGTGGCTGACACCCATCCTGGTAAATTCGGCTACGCACTGTGAGCGAGGCTGAGGAGGGGGTGGCGTGGCGCTCCCCCATTGGACGTCGCAGCAGGTCCTGCCACCGGGCCGCCACGCCGGCGATCTCGCCGACGTCTACGAACGCCTGGTCTTCGACGCCCCGCACCAGAACGACCGCGAAATCCTGTTCAGCGCGCTCAACAGCTACCTCGGCGTCGCCCGGCGGATCATCCCGTCCGGCCGCGCCTGGATCGGCGGCGAGCTCATCGCCCGGACCGCGGACCCGCCGCGCAGTCTCGACGTCGTCCTCATCCCGGACGAGTGGGGCGCGCTGAAGCGGCTCGACGACGCCGGCCGGTCGGCGCTGTACGGCCTGCTCACGCTGCGCGGCGTGATCGTCGGGCAGCCCGCGATGTACCTCGACCAGGTGCAGCCGGTCGGCGGCATGCTGGACGGCTTCCTGTGCCGTCCCGGCGACGAGGACGTCTGGGCCGAGGTCTGGGCCGAAGGCGGCAGGGGCTACCCGGAGATGATCTGGTGAGGAACGAGTTCCGGCGCATCGCCGACGAGATCCCCGGCGGCACGTGGCTCGACGACCTGGCGCGCGCGTCGGCGATGGCGGCGAACGCCAAGTTCGAGCGGACGTCGCGGTCGCCGTTGCTGCACGTTTCGGTGATCGGCGAGCAGAGCATCGACGCCTACACCTTCTCCGACATCAGCCGCGCCCTGCAGGACGCGACGGCGAAGATCGGGCACATCATCCGGAACCCGTCCGGCGAGGTGACGATCGTCCAGCAGGCCGACCGGGACAAGGCGCCACTGATCCAGCGCGGCCAAGCGGGCAACGCGATCTTCTTCGGCTTCCCGGAGCTCGACGTCTCCGACGACGCGCTGATCATCGACGGCATCGAGACGCTGTCCGAGCGCGCCGTCAAGGAGCTGTGCGACTTCCTGCCGGCGAACGGCTCGGACGACGGCGCGCTCGACGCCGTGCTGCTCCAGCGCGACACCGTCCGCAACGCGGTGAGCGACATCGTCAACGCCGTCGCGAAGAACGCCGGAATCGGGATGGCGCTGACCCCGACCGCGGGCGAGCAGGTGACCCGGAGCATGACCACCGAGCAGGCCCGGATCCTGCAGGGCAGCCTCCGTGAGTCCCGCGAGGCGGTCGGCTACGAGACGGTGCGCGGCCGGCTCGACGGCGTCCGGACCCGGCGGCGGATCTTCTACCTCGACCGCGAATCGGGCGGGACCATCCAGGGCGCGGTGGCGCCGGACCTGCTCGACGAGATCAAGGAGAACCTCGACCGCCCGGTGACCGCCCGGCTGCGCGTCGTGCGCACGACCACGATCGACGGCCGCCGCGGCCGGCCGGTCTTCGAACTCCTCGAAATCACGCCCGAAGTAAGTCTTTTCGACTGAGAAGTCCGGTATGCGACCTTCGTCGCGGAACCGGTACCTACGCTCGTCGTAGGCCTCACGGCGGTGCCAAGATGCGCGTACGGTATTTACGATCCCCAGGGTGAGGTCGTTATAACCGACGTCGAACAGTGGGAACTCCGATATTCTTCCCATTGATCACTTGGCCACATCCTGCCCGCGATGTCAGGAAATACCGATACCTGACGCAAAATGGTGGGACAATGACTTTTTCCAGAATGTAACATTTTCGTTCGGGGCCACACTTATGGGTTAACGTCGTCGCACTCCCACCCGAAGGGGTCTGCATGATGACCGACCCGCAGTACTCGCCGGCCACCGCGCGCCACGGCAGGCCCGCGCCGCCGGTGACCGCCACGGAGCGTCGTCAGGCCAACGCGAAGCCGGGGCGGAACATCGTGGCGATCGTCGGCCTGCTGCTGGGCGTGGCCGCACTGGCCGTCATGTTCGTGCCGGACGTCGAGTTCGTCGCGTGGCCACTGGCGGGGCTCGGGCTGGTCCTGGCGATCGTCGGGTTGGTCCAGGTCAAGAAGGGCACCGCCGGCGACCGCGGGCTGGCCATCACCGCCACCGTCGTCTCGGCCGCCGCGCTGCTTTCGACGGCCGGGATGCTGCTGTACTCGACCTTCCTCGGCGGTGGCGAGGCCGGGCTGCACCTGCCCGCGGTCGACGGCGACAAGCACTCGGTGATCTTCCAGGTCACCTCCTCGGGCGGCGCGACCGTGCGCTACGGCAGCCTCAGCGACCAGCGCACCGAAAACGCCCCCGGCAGCACCGACGCGTGGCAGGGCGCGGCGTCGTACAACAATGGCTCGTACCTGCTGACGCTCACCGCGGACACCGGCAATTCGGGCGTGAACAACGTAATCTCCTGCGCCATTACCGTCGACGGCAAGAAGGTCGCGGAAAACAGCGGGACGACGATCGCGCTCTGCACGGCGAACGTGGGCTGAGCGCCTGGCGACCGGCCGGCCTACCCCCATCTCGGCCGGCCGGGCCGCCACCAGCCGCTCCTGGCGGCTCCCGGCCCCACCGCGTTTCCCGTGCGGGGCCCGGCACCGGCGTCTCCGCCTGCCCCTCCCCTAGGGCTCTGCCGGCACCGCCGAACCTACGCGGACGCCACCCGAGGGCACTAAGAATCCACTAAGGATTCACCGGCCGAAGCCGGGCCGTGACCCATTCGCAACCGGATTCTCGCCACAAATGAGGATCACCGACGCCGGGTTGTCGCAGCCTCAATCGCGCCGGAAAGACTTCACGGCAGTTCGGCGAGTTCGGCGCGAACCTCGCCCACGAGTTTCGGGTGCACCCGCTCGTAAATGCGCACGGACAAGGCGAGCTGTTCGCGCGCGCCGTCGATGTCGCCACGGGCCCGCAGCACCCGGCCGAGAGTCAGCCTCAGCGCACCCTCCCGCGCGACGAACTCGCGGCTGATCGCGAGGTCGATCGCCTCCCGGACGTACCGCTCGGCCGCCGCGTGGTCCCCGGCGCGCAGGCTCAGCTCGGCCAGCTTGTCGAGCGAGCCGACGACCCGGTCGTCATCGCCGAGGTCACGGTCGATCCGCAGTCCGGCGAGCTGGTGTTCGATCGCCTCGGGCAGCCGGCCCGCCCGCTTCTCCGCCTGCGCGCAGCTGCTGAGCGCCTGCCCGCGCAGGGTGACGTCGCCGGCCTCCGCCACGGCCTTGGCCAGCCGTCCGATGGCCTGCTCGTGCCGGCCGAGCCGGCTCAGCGCGCGCCCGAGGTGCAGGTCGGCCGAGGTGGCCAGCCGCTCGTCGGCGAGCCCCGCGGACAGCTCCGCCGCCCGTTCGGCGTCGGCGAGACCGAAGCCGGGCAGCTCGAAGACGAGCGCGATTTCGCAGCGTGCGAGCCGCAGCCAGCACTGGCCCGCGACGTCGCCCGCGGCTTCGGCGGCGGCGACGCCGAGGTCGGCCATCCGCGTCCATTCGTCCAGCAACGGGCAGGCCACGCGGTAGGTGTGCCCCAGCCGGGCCAGCCGCCAGACGTCGTCGTAGCGGCCTGCGGCGTACGCGGCGTCGAGGACCGCGAGGAGGTTCGGCCACTCGGCCGCGAACCAGTCCCGCGCCTCGGCGAAGCCCGCCAGCGGCGGCATCGCCTCGTCGGCGAGCACGCCGCCGAAGTCGAGCGGGTCGGCGACGCGACCGAGCCGGCGCCGCGCGCGGTCGGCCACCGCCTGGTAGTACCGGACCGTCCAGCCGAGCGCTTCGTCGCGTTCCTTCTCGCCGAGCTCCTGTTCCGCGAGCTCACGCAGGTAGAGCCAGACGAGGTCGTGCGGGACGAAGACGTCGCGGGCGGTCTCGGCGATGAGGTTGTGCGCGGCCAGCGCGCGCAGCCGCCGCCGCGCCTCGGGCACCGGGATCTGCGCGACCGCGGCCATCAGGTGCGGCCCGACCATCACCCCGGGCACCGCGCCGAGCTGCAGGAACGTCTCGGCGATCTCGCCGGGCAGGCCGCGGAAGGAGACGTCGAACGCCGCGCGCACGCCGTCGTCGGCGCCGTCGACCTGCAGTCCCGCCAGCCGGGTGCGCTCGTTGCCGAGTTCGCCGACCAGCTCTTCGGCGGTGCGCTGCGGGCTCGCCGAGAGCCGGGCGCCGGCGATCCGCAGCGCGAGCGGGAGGTAACCGCAGAGCCGCGCGAGCGTGTGGTTGTGGCCGGCCGGCCCGGCGAGCTCCTCGATGAGCCGCACGGCGTCGTCCGGCGCGAGCGTGCCGAGCACCCGCTGCTTGGCCGCGTTCGACACGGCCAGCCCGTCCAGGCGCGAGCGGCTGGTCACCACCGTCATCGTGCGCGCGCTCGGCGGCAGCAGCGGGCGCACCTGCTCGGCCGTGCGCGCGTCGTCGAGCAGGACGAGCATCCGCCGTTCGGCGATCAGCGACCGGTACAGCGCGATGCGCTCGTGCAGCAGCTCGGGGATCTTCGCGGTTTCGACGCCCAAACCGAGCAGGAACTGCGTGAGCAGCTCGGCGGGCTCCAGCGGCGGGTGGTGGGGGTCGAAGCCGCGCAGCGAGGCGAACAGCACGCCGTCCGGGAACCGCGGCGCGACGCGGTGCGCCCACCACACGACGAGCGTGCTCTTGCCGACCCCGGCGGTGCCGGTCACCACGGCGATCGTGGTCTCGCCGGCCTCGGCACGGGTGACCAGGCCGTCGAGCCAGGCCAGTTCCTCGGCGCGCCCGGCCAGGCTGGGCACCGCGGCGGGCAGCTGCGAAGGCCCAGAGCCGTCGCTTTCACGTGAAAGCGGCGGGAGGTCGTCCTTGAGCACCCGTTCGTGAAGCCAGCGCACCTCGGCGCCGGGCTCGACGCCCAGGGTGCGGAGGGTGGCACGGGAGACCGTCCGGTACAGCTCGAGCGCGTCGCCGCGGCGCCCGGCGTGGTACAGCGCCCGCATCAGCTGGCCCGCGGTCCGCTCGGCGAGCGGGTCGGCCCGGACGATCGGGCTGAGCTCGGCGATCAGCTCGGCGTGCCGGCCGAGGTCGAGGTCCGCGTCGACGCGGGCGCCGTGCACGGCGCGGCGGAGGTCCTCCAGTTCGGGGGCCCGCAGGGAGTCGGGCACCCCGCCCAGCGCCGGGCCCTGCCACAACGCGAGCGCCTCGGCCAGCAGCGCGGCCGCGACCTCCGGGATGGCCACCGACGCCTGGTCGAGCAGCATGCGCGCCCGGTGGACGTCGATCCGGTCCGGCTCCACCTCCAGGCGGTAGCCCGGCGGGGTGGTGAGAATGCTCGGACCTTCGATTTCGCGCAGGATCCGCCGGAGGTGGGAGACGTTGCCGTGGACGATGGTGCGGGCCGTCGCGGGCGGGTTGTGGCCCCAGAGCGCGTCGATGATTTCGTCGAGCCCGACGACCTTTCCCGGCGTGAGCGCCAGCAGCGCGAGCAGGCCCCGGACACCGGGACCGCCGATCGGGACGGGCTGGTCGCCATCGAAGAGCTGGACGGGCCCGAGCAGCTGGAGCCGGGTTTCGGCCATGCTCGCGCCCACCTCCCCGTGGTTCTCAGTCCTTCGGCGTCTCCCTCACCGGAAAAATCAACCTACCGTGACCGTCAGCCGACGAATACCACCCGGCCGCGAACTCCCCACAGGCTTTCACTGGTCAGCGGAATCCGTAGGGATAGTGGGCCGGACCTGCGGCTTTTTCCGGCTTCCGCGGTCGCGAGCGGGCCTGTCGCGGAACGCTCACGCAAAACGGGCCCCCACGAGAAAGCAACCGACAGTTCGCGAGAGCCGCGGGAAAAGCTCGACCTTCCGCGGCCCCGCTGAGCACCCCGGACATACCACGACCCCGCACCATCGGTCCCGATTCCGCTGGTGCGGGGTCGTGCTGAATCTCCGGTCGGGCCGCCAGGGGGCCGGTCCGCCCGCCGCCGCCGCCGGCGACCGGGCGGGTGGGCTCACCCCGAGCGAAGCACCCGCCGGTCGTCCGCGAAGACGTTCCTGCGCGGACCACACGCCCACGCGGTGGCGACACGGTAACAAAGCGCACCGGGTCAGTCACGGGCGGGCCACCGCGTTCCGGGCTCCGGGTGGTGAAGCCCGGGATGACTCAGCGCGAAATCGGCGTCGAGTCGCGGCCGGCGATGAACGCGGGCCGCGGCGCGCCCGCCGCGAACGGCTGCTCCAGCGCGTTCTCCACGCTGTTGAACACCAGGAAGATGTTCGAGCGCGGGTACGGGGTGATGTTGTTCCCGGAGCCGTGCATGATGTTCGAGTCGAACCACAGCGCCGAGCCCGCCTGGCCGGTGAACTGGTCGATGCCGTACTCGGCCGCCATCTTCGTGATGTCGTCCTCGCTCGGCACGCCCACCCGCTGGTCCTTGAGCGAGCTCTTGTAGTTGTCGTCCGGCGTCTCGCCGGCGCACTGGACGAACGTCCGGTGCGAGCCCGGCATGATCATCAGGCCGCCGTTGAACGGGTAGTTGTCGGTCAGCGCGATGGAGCAGCTGACCGCGCGCGGCGACGGCATGCCGTCTTCCGCGTGCCAGGTTTCGAAGTCCGAGTGCCAGTAGAACCCGGTGCCCTTGAAACCGGGCATGTAGTTGACACGGCTCTGGTGGATGTACACCTCGGAGCCGAGCAGCTGCCGGGCCCGGTCCAGCACGCGCGGGTCGCGCACCAGTTCGGCGATCAGGTCCGAGATCTCGTGGACGTCGAAGATCGACCGGACTTCACCGGTCTTCGCCTCGGTGATCACGCGCTCGTCCTCGGCGAGTTCCCGGTCGGAGGACAGCCGCACCAGCTCCTGCCAGTACGTCTGGACCTCTCCGACGGAGAGCATGTCCTCGACCACGGTGTAACCCTTGGTCTCGTGGTTCGCCAGCGTGGCGGCGTCGATCGGGCCGTCGGCTTCGGTACCCCACACCGTGGGGTGCACGCGCGGCAGATGCGCCGGCGTACCGGTGATCCGGGTCGGGTAAGTGTCGTCGACCCGGGTGTCCGTCAGCGTCACGGGCTTCGCCTCCTGTTTCCTCTCCGGTACTTACGCTTCCTCGGTGATCAGCGGGTACACGCCGTTTTCGTCGTGCACCTCGCGGCCGGTCACCGGGGGGTTGAACACGCACACGCACTTGATCTCGGTCTTCGGCCGGACCTGGTGCTTGTCGTGGTCGTTGAGCAGGTAGAGCGTGCCGGGCTTGAGCTCGTACACCTTGCCGGTGGCCAGATCCTCGATCTCGCCCTCACCGGAGGTGATGAACACCGCCTCGATGTGGTTGGCGTACCAGAAGTCGTTGACCGTCCCCGCGTACAGCGTGGTCTCGTGCACCGAGAAGCCGACGCCCTCCTTGGCGAGGATGATCCGCTTGCTGCGCCAGTTCTCCGTCTTGATGTCGGCGTCGGTGTCGGTGATCTCGTCGAGCGTGCGGACGAGCACGTCGGACTCCTTACTTGGTCAGGACGGCCTTGACGGACTCGTCGATGATCGACAGGCCCTGCGTCAGCTCGTCGTCGGTCAGCGTCAGCGGCGGCAGCAGTTTCATGACTTCGCCGTCGGGACCCGAGGTTTCCATCAGCAGGCCGCGCGCGAAAGCTTCGGCGCAGACCCGGCCGGCCAGGTCGCCGTTCGTGAACTCGATGCCGCGCGCCAGGCCGCGGCCCTTGGCGAACAGGTTCGCTTCCGGGTAGGCCTCGACGATGCCCGAGAACGCGGAGGCGATGCGCTCGCCCTTCGCCTTGGTCGACTTCTCGAGCTCGTCGTCGCTCCAGTAGACGTCGATCGCTTCCTTGGCGGTGACGAACGCCGGGCTGATGCCGCGGAAGGTGCCGTTGTGCTCGCCGGGCTCCCAGACGTCGAGTTCGGGCTTGATCAGCGTCAGCGCCATCGGGATGCCGTAGCCGCCGATGGACTTCGACAGGCAGACGATGTCGGGCGTGACCCCGGCTTCCTCGAAGCTGAAGAACGGCCCGGTGCGGCCGCAGCCCATCTGGACGTCGTCGAGGATCAGCAGGATGTTGTGGCGCTTGCAGAGGTCGTCGAGCCCCTTCAGCCACTCCAGGCGCGCGGCGTTGATGCCGCCTTCGCCCTGCACGCCTTCGACGATCACCGCGGCCGGCTCGTTGAGCCCGCTGCCGGAGTCCTGCAGGAGCTTCTCGAAGTAGAGGAAGTCCGGCATCGCGCCGTCGAAGTACTTGTCGTACGGCATCGGGGTCGCGTGCACCAGCGGGACGCCGGCGCCGCCGCGCTTCATCGAGTTGCCGGTGACCGACAGCGCGCCCAGCGTCATGCCGTGGAAGGCGTTGGTGAAGTTGATGACCGACTCCCTGCCGGTCACCTTCCGCGCCAGCTTCAGCGCCGCCTCGACGGCGTTCGCGCCGCCCGGCCCGGGGAAGACGACCTTGTAGCCGAGCCCGCGCGGGTCGAGGATCTTGTCGCGGAAGGACTGCAGGAAGTCGCGCTTGGCCACGGTGAACATGTCGAGCGCGTGGGTGACGCCGTCCCGCTGGATGTAGTCGATCAGGGCCTGCTTCAGCTTCGGGTTGTTGTGCCCGTAGTTCAGCGCGCCGGCCCCGGCGAAGAAGTCCAAATAGGGCTTTCCGCTCTCGTCGTAGAGCCAGCTGCCCTGCGCGCGGTCGAACACGACCGGCCAGCCGCGGCTGTAGCTGCGGACTTCGGATTCGAGCTCTTCGAAGATGCTCATAACGGTTCTTTTCTCCTACTCGCCCGGATCTGTGCGTGTCGTCAGCGGACCGATGCGGTAAAGCTCTTCGGGCAGGTGCCCGGCTTCGGGGAAATCCTCCCCGCCGAACAGCACACTGGTTTCCATCGCGGCGTCCCATCGCTTCGCGAACGACGCGAACAGCCGGATGGACGCCTCGTTGTCCGGGGTGATGGTGGTCTCGAGGTAACGCACCCCCTCGCCGGTGAGCCGCGTGTACAGCGCGTCCAGCAGGGCTCCGGCCAGGCCTTTCCCTCGCTGCGACGCGTCGACCGCGACCTGCCAGACGAGCGCTGCCTCGGGCTCGTCCGGCCTGCGGTAGGCGATGACGAATCCGACCGCCCGGCCATCCTCACGCGCGACCACCGAAGACTCGGCGAAATCGCGGCACCACAGCATGTATGCGTACGGCGAGTTGAGATCGAGCTTGGCGGAATCACGCGCGATTCGCCACAGCTCCGCGCCGTCCGCCTTGGTCGGGGATTCGATCAAGTGCGTTACGGACATACTCAGGAAACGTAACAGAGAATTTTCGGGCCGCCAGCGACGTGGCTCACGACCCCCGCAATGACCTGCGACGACGCGGGGTACCCGGTGAGCAGTCCCACAAACATGTTTGACGGGGCCGGTGCCGGGGCACACGGGCGCCCGTGCCGCGTGCGCATGGCCCGTGACCTACCCGCACCATGAACCCAAATCGGACTGATCGCAAGGCGACGGGCCGAACGGTTACGCCGGTCGGTGGGTCACTTCGCCGGCCGCGACCGCCGGTGACGGAGACGCCGCCGGAGCGCATTGACCGGCATCACCACCGCAGGCAGGATCAGCAGCCCCGAGACCACGAGCCACCACACCGCGCCTTCGCCACGCCGCCAGCCCGCGACGACGTTGCCGAGCCAGCCGAAGAACGGCCGCGCGAGCGGTGGCAGGAACGCGGCCAGCAGCAGCGCCGCCACCACCAGCACGCCGAGCAGCGAGAACAGCCGTCGTGGCGTGCGGCCCATGGTGAGCACCGCCGTCGCCAGGTAGACGGCCGCGCCGGCCAGCACCGGGAGCCCGATCCACTGCAGGACCGCACCGCCGTCGGTGCCGATCACCAGGCCGGCCAGCAGCGCGAGCACGCCAGCCGCGAGCGAACCCGGGGTGCCGAGCCGTGACGCGCTCCGCGAGACCTTCGCCGTGCTCCTGGCGACCGTCCGCAGGAGACCCGCGACCGTCCGCGGCCAGCCGCCGGGCAGCCGGAACGCGACCGTCCCGGCGTTGACCGCGGCGGCACCCAGCGCGACCAGCGTCCTGGTCAGCCGCGCGGTGCCCTGCTCCCCGGCCAGCGTCTCGGCCGAGACGCGGCAGGCCTGGAACCGGCCCTGCGCGGCGGCCACGTCGACCGGGGGCCGCTCCTCCGCCAGTGCGTCCTCGATGCCGTCGCGGTCGTCGGCGTCGTAGCGCGACGCGAGCGTGACGACCGGGAGCTCCTCCGCCGCGATCTCGGCCTGCCGCGCCCGGGCCAGCACCATGGCCGTCACCGGCAGGCTGACCGGGCGTTTCGTGCCGAACTCGACCGGTTTCAAGTCGGCGTCGAGGCCGAGGAACGCCAGCTCGGCGGTCAGCTCGTCGCGCAGCTGCGCCGACTCTTCCGGGGAGCACCGGTCCCGCGCGTCCGGCTTCCGCCAGAGCGGCCCGAACGCCGCGACGAGCTCGTCCCGGAACCGCTCCCGCCCGACGATCTCCCGGAGCGTCTCGAGCCGGTCGGGATCGAGCAGGCACTGCACCAGCCAGCCCGCGCCGTCGACGCGGCCCCACATCCAGTCGCTGGCCCGCCACGACGCCTTGTAGAACGCGCCGAAGGAGCTTGCCTGCGTCCCGGTCAGCTTGTCCCGCGACCGGCGCCGTGTCATGTCCAGCAGCGTCCGCGAATCGGCGCTGACCTGCACCAGGTCGACCCGCTGGTCGACCGACGGGGCCTGGGCGAGCAGCCCGCGCGTCGCCACGTGCAGGGCCACCAGCCGGGCCTGGACGACCTCGTCGGCCCCGGCGTCCGGGCCCAGCGCCAGCCAGTTCAGCAGGGTGGTCACCGTGCCCGCCTCGTCCTCGGCGGCCAGCTCCCGCAACGTCGGCGCGGCCGCCCGCAGGCCCGCGACCACCTTCGGCCACGCTTCGGCGACGGCGGCCGAGCGGCCCAGCCCGGCCCACTCCTCGGCGAGCTCGCGGATCCAGCCTTCGAGCGTGCTGCTCGCGCCGGGCGCGGTGTGCGAGGCGACCCATTGCGCCAGTCGCACGCCGCGCCCGGCAGTCCGGCGCGCCGCGTGCAGCTGGGCGCGTACGTCGTTGAGCTCCTTCGCCCGCGCGGCGTCCGGCCGGAGCCGGAACCCGGCGTTGACCAGTTGCAGGCCGGTCGCGACGGCGTCGTCGAGCGCGGTCGTCCGGTAGCCGACGAGGTCCGCGACCGCCAGGCTGGTGGGCGGCGGGCCGGCCGGGACGCCGGTTTTCAGCCCGGTCACGGCGATCGCGCGCAGCTGCCGCGACATCCCGGACGCCCAGTCGCGATCCTCGGTGGCCGCCGCGGAAAGCGCGTACTGACGGGCGCCGACCCGGACCAGCTCGGCTGCGTCTTCGGCGGTCCGCCGCTCGAGGTAGGCAGCGGCGATCCGCGCGTCCACCAGGCATTCCGGCCCGCCGCGCAGCCCCAGCGCGGCCAGGGAGACCCGGGTGTCCCGCGCGCGGAGCACGGCGTCGTTGTGCCGGGTCAGGTCGTCCAGCTCGGCACTGATCGACTGGCTCATCACCGTGTCGACGACCTTGGCCATCGTGCTCGACAGCAGCGGCGGGTTCGCCGGGTCGCAGCCGACGACGCCGACCTCCCGTTCGCCGGTCGGCACGACGTACAGCAGCAGCCGCCGGACGTCCGCGTGCGACGGCCGTTCGAAGATCTCGCGCAGCGCCGGGCGCAGCGGCTTGTTCAGCAGCACGCCGCCGTCGGTCAGCCAGTGCGACCGGGTCAGCTCGGTGTACGGCGTCATGTCGGGGTGCAGCCGGTCGACGCCGTCGGCGCCGATCGGCATCCGGGACAGCTCGAAGGCGCCGGGGAACGACGCGGTGGAGCGGGCCGCCAGCGCGAGCGGCCCCTCCACGCCCGGCGTCCACAGTGGACCGCAGAACCGGAAGAGCATCCGGTGTTCGGTGTCCCGCACCAGGTTTCCCAGCGCGTCGTCGAACCGGGTGGTCTCGCCGTCGATCATGGTGCCGGTGAGCAGCACGGTGACGTCCGGCTCCGCGGCAGGCGGCGTTCCTGCTTCGCTGATCTGCCGCAGCGCCCGCTCGACGGCGCCGAGCAGCACGCCGTCCCCGTCGAGCACCGACCGCGGCTCGCTCTCCCGCGCGTCCCGGATCAGGTTCTCCAGCGAGCCGCTGGTGATCCAGGTGTCCCGCAGGACCTGTGGCGAGGACCCGAAGGCCTCGGCCAAGCCGAGGCAGGCCGCGTTGACCCCGCCGGCGCTCGTGCCGGTCAGCACGTCGATCGACACCGTCGCGCGCAGCAGGTCGAGGAGCCTGCGGTACAGCCCGGGCTCGGCGTCGCCTCGCGATTCCCGCAGCAGCAGGGAAGTCTCGCCGGCGACGCCGCCCATCCAGATGGCGAGGCTGGCGCCGCCGGCCATCGTCATCGCCAGGCGGATCTCCTGCTGCCACGGTTCCGCTGTCCCAGCCATGGGCTCCCCCGCCCGTCGTCGTCCTGACGCAGATTAGAGGCGCGAGGTGCGTGCGGGTGTACGGCTGTTCGGGTGGACTTGACCGCCCGGTCACCCGCCCGCGCTGACCACCACCTTGCCGAACTGGCCGTTCGCCTCCAGGTAGCGATGGGACTCGACGACGTCGGCGAGGTCGAACACGCGGTCCACCCGCGGCCGGAACGTGCCCGCCCGGACGCCGGCGCGGATGAAGTGCTCCGCGCGGGCCAGGCGTTCGGGGTCCATGGTCAGGTCGAACGCGTTGAACAGCCGCATGGTCGGCACGAACCACAGCGGGAACGGCGTTTCCTTCGTGTCGAGCGCGCCGTAGACGACCAGCGTGCCGCCCTTCGCGGTGGCGTCGGCCAGCTTGCGCACGCCTTCGCCGGCGACGGCGTCGAAGACGAACTCCGCGCCACGGCCGCCGGTGATTTCGCGGGTGCGTCCGGCGATGTCCTCCTCGTCGGTGACGATCACGTGCGCCGCGCCCGCGTCGAGGAGCCGTTGCTTCTTCGCGGCCGTGCGGGTCGCGGCGATCGGGATCGCGCCGATGTGGTTGGCGACGTCGATCGCCGCCAGCCCGACGCTGCTCGACGCGGCCGTGATCAGCACGAAATCACCGGGCCGCACGCGTCCTTCGTCGACGATCGCGCCGTACGCGGTGAGGAACGGCCCCCACAGCGCGACGGTCTCGGTGGCGTCCAGCCCTTCCGGGCGCCGGAGCACGGCGGTCGCCGGCACGATCGCCGCCTCGCCGTAGACGCCGTAGTCCCGCATCGAGAAGCCCGCCACCGTGCTGACCGCCTCGCCGACGGCGAACCCGGTGACCCCGTCGCCGAGGGCTTCGACGATGCCCGACGCCGAGTAGCCGAGTTTCGCCGGAAACTCGTCGGGGTGTTCGAAGTAGGTGCCGGCGCGGAACATCGCCTCCGCCCGGTTGAGCCCGATCGCTTCGACCCGCAGCCGCAGTTCGCCGGGGCCCGGCTCGCCGAGGTCGACGTCCACGAGTTCCAGCACTTCCGGTCCGCCGGCCGCCGCGAACCGTACCGTCTTCGTCATTCCTGATTCCTTTCCGGTGCTTGCGGAATCGATCGTGCCCCAGGCGCGTTCCTGCTGGAAGACGGCACTTTTCTGGTACGACGGCACACGTCTGTTACGAACGAGGTCACAGCGATGGACAACGGCGAAACTCCTCCGGCCGAGATGTGTTCCCTGCGCGAGGTCCTGGATCTGGTGGGCGACAAGTGGGCGATCCGGGTCCTGGTCCAGCTGGGCTCCGGACCCCGCCGCTTCAGCGAACTGGAGCGCGCGCTGGACGGCGTCTCCCGGCGGATGCTGTCGCTGACGCTGCGCGGCCTGGAGCGCAACGGCCTGGTGACGCGGAAGATCTACCCGGAGGTCCCGCCCCGGGTGGAGTACACGATGACCCCGCACGCGGCAGAGCTGGACGAGCCACTCCACGCACTGTCGGCGTGGGCGGCCAAGCACCGGGCGAAGGTGGGCGCGGCACGGCAGGCGTACGACGGCGTCACCGCCTAGACCGCCAACTGCTCCAGCAGCAGGACCTGCGCCTCACCGACCGCGAAGCCGAGCACCGCGCCCGTGGCGATGAGGATCCATTCGTCCTGCTCGAAGGCCGGCCGCAGCAAGCGCTCGAACTCCTGCGGCGAGAGCTGCTTCATCTTCGACACCAGCACGTTCCGGATGTCCATCGCGTCCGTCGCGTAGTCCTCGATGTACCGCATCGTCTCGGGCAGCCGCGACATGATCTGCGAAGCGATCGCCAGTTTCATGTCCTGGTACTTGCGGCTGCCGACGGCGAACACCAGCAGCGGCTTGACCCGGCGCCCCAGCTCGAGGTCCAGCTGGCGCTGGATCAGGGCCAGCACCCGGTCCGACAACGGCCCGTGGAGGATCGCCTCGATCACGTTGCGCGGCGTGATGATCTCCTGGGCGATCAACGAACCGTACGCCTCCGCGACCTCCTCGCGCCGCTTCAGGAACAGGCCTTGCCACTGGACGCCGAAATAGCGACGCGGCTCGATCGGGTAGAAGATCATCCGCAGCGCGAGCCAGTCGGTGAACCAGCCGGTGAAGAGGCCGAAGACCGGCATGATCGGCGGGAACTTGAACAGCATCCACGCCACCATCTGGATGACGCCGATCGCGCCGCCGAACACCAGGCCGGAGCGGGCGATGAACTTGAACTCCTGCGCGCCGGCCTCCTGGAAGATCCGGTTCAGCAGCCGCTTGTCCTTGACCAGGCTGGTGACGACCATGCCCTTGAGGTCGAACACACTGTCCACATCGGACTTGATGAGGTCGAGCACGGCGGCGACCATCCGCGGTGTCTCGTGCTGGACGCGCTCGATCACCAGCCGCTGCACCCGCACCGGCAGTGACTCCCAGAGCCCCGGCTGGTAGTGCCCGGCCACCTCGCGGACGATGTCCTCGACGCCCGCGAGCAGCGGTTTCTCGATCTCCTGGGCAATGCGGGACGCGTCGAGCCTGGCGACGACCTCGGCCGGCTTGATCAGCTGCTCGGTCATCGTGTCGCAGGCGATGCTCGCCATCCGCGCGGCGCGCTTCGGCACGATGCCCTGCCAGCCGAAGAACGGCCTGACACCGATGAACTCGACCGGCTGGAACATCATCCGGATCGCGACGAGCTTCGTGCCGTAACCGATCAGGGCGGCGACGATCGGGATCGAGACGTAGACGGGCCAGTGCCGCGCGAAGTCGGCGACGACGCCGCCGAGAAAAGCCCCCATCCCGCTAACCGAGGCTCGGGTTGCAGGCCTGCCAGAACTGCGCGCCGAGGCGCGAGACGTGGATGGTCCGCCGGACGAACTTCGCGCGCTTGACGTGCTTTTCCGCGTCGCGCACGGTCTCGTCGGTCAGCAGGATTTCGTACTGCGTCTCCAGCGCGGGCACCTCTTCGTCGAGTTCGACGAGGCCGAGCCCGATCAGCCGGGTGACGTAGCCGGGCACCTGGTCGGGCAGCGACACCCCGGCCGCCTTGCCGACCGTCGAAGCGTTGCGCAGCGCGACGCGGCCGTTGCCGCCGAGGCCGGTCCGCTCGACGACGTCGATCGCGGGGAACGGCGAGCCGTCGGACAACGCGGCCAGGATGCGCGCCTCGTCCGGCGTCAGCTGGCGCAGGATGATCGCGTAGAAGTACTCGCGGGCTCGGTCGCGCCCGAAGCCGATGGAGTGGTTGAGCAGCTCGGCCATCGCGGCGCGCAGCGGCTCGGCGTGGTTGTCGCGCGCGGGCACGAGCGTCACGGCGGCCTCGGCCGGGCGGCCACCGGACGTCGCCGGTCGGTTCATCGCGGACGCCGCGGTGAGCGCCGCGTGGTACGGGTCGTCGACCTCGTCGAGCCGGCGGCGCAGCTCGGCGAGCAGCTGGCGCTCGACCTGCCGCACCCCGCGTTCGGCGGTCTCCACGCCGGGAAGCCGCCGGGTGAACGCGAACCCGGTGCGCGCGGCCCAGCCCGCCAGCTGCCCGGCGCGCCGCGTCAGGCCGGCGACCTCGTCGGCGGTGCCCCGGTCGTTCGGTCGCTCCGCGTTCACGGGCCACTCCCCTCATGCTTACGGGTGATGCTACCTGCGGGTAGGCCGAACGGAGGTGTGACGACCAGCATCCCTTCGGGGTCCGGGTGGCGGAGCCCCCGGCCCGGGGCGAAGCCCCGGACAACACAGTTGTTGGATGCAGGCATGAGTCCGACGCGCTGGGGCCCGCCGATCGACGTCCTCCCGTACTTCTCCAAGGAGGAACAGGCGCTGATGACGCTGCTCGGCGCGCTGACCGAGGAGGACTGGACGCGGCCGACGATGTGCGCCGGCTGGTCGGTCAAGGACGTCGCGGCCCACCTGCTCGGGGACAAGGTCGGCCGGCTGTCCCGCGGCCGCGACGGCCACCGGGCCGACGGCCCGCGCCCCGGCGAGGCAGTCCCCCGGTTCGTCGACCGGAGCAACGAGGAGTGGGTCGTCGCGTGCCGCCGGCTGTCGACCGACGTCCTGCTCACGATGCTGTACGAGTTCATGGGCCAGACGACCGACTACTGGGCGAAGCTGGACCTCGACGTCCTCGGCGAGCCGGTGCCGGGGGCCGGCGACGAGCCCGCGCCGCGCTGGCTGGACGCGGCCCGCGACTATGCCGGGTTCTGGGTGCACCACGTCCAGATTCGCGAAGCGCTGGAGCACACACCGCTGGAGGCGGAGTACGCCGAGCCGATCGCCGACACGTTCGTCCGCGCGCTGCCGCACGCCCTGCGCGACGTCGAGGCCCGCGTCGGCAAGCAGGTCGGCTACACGGTGACCGGCCAGGGCGGCGGCAAGTGGCACGCGCGCCGCGAGCGCGACGGCTGGGTCCTGGACCGGGGCGCGCCGCCGTCGCGCACCCCGCTGGCCTCCGTGACGACGGACCTGGACACGTTCTGGCGGCTCTGCACGGGACACACTTCAGCCATCGACCGCGTCCGGGCGACCGGGGACGAAAACGTTTGCGCGCTGGTCCTGCGGATGCCCTCCATCATCGTCTGACGAGCGTTTCAGCGGTGGCGCGCCTGCTTCCGCAGCTGCAGGATCCGGGCCCCGCCGACCAGCGCGACCAGCACCGCCCCGCCGATGGCGGAGAACAGCATCGCGATGGCCAGCGGCAGGCTGCCCTCGGCGCCGAAGAAGCGGACCCTCGCCGGGTCGAGGTTCTGCAGGATGAAGACCAGCAGCACGACCAGCACGACCAGGCCGGCTATCACCGCGACCCAGGTGCCGCTGATCCGCGTCGGCCGGCTCCTGGTGGACACCGGCTTACTCGACGCCGGCCGGACCGGCGCGACCTCCTCCGCGCCCGGCCGGACGTCGCCGGCCCGCAGTTCGGCGGGCTCCAGGGCGCCCTCGGGCACCTCGTTCCCGGGCAGCTCGTGACCGGTGGGACCAGTGGGGCGGTCGGCCGCGCCCCCGCGCGCGTGCGTCATGTACCCAGTGTCCGTCCAGCACGCGGGGAGCGCTGCGTCAAACCCCCTAACGGGCGAATCCGTCGACCTCCCGGAGTACGCGGAGCGTGTTCTTCCCGGCCAGCTTCGCGCAGTCTTCCTCACTCCACCCGCGCTCGAGCAGCGCGGCGAACAGCACCGGGTACTTGGACGTGTCCTCCAGCCCCTCCGGCAGCGAGCCGACGCCGTCGTAGTCGCCGCCGAGGCCGATGTGGTCGATCCCGGCGACGTCGCGGGCGTGCTCGATGTGCGCGACGACGTCCTCGACACCGGCCTTCGGCTTGACGGGGCCAGCCCAGTCCTTGACGAACTTCCCGCGCAGATCGAGGTTCCGGTAGTCCTCGCCCGCCTCCGCCATGGCGGCCTTGAGCTGCTGGTCCCAGGCGGCGACCTTCGGTGAGACGAACGCCGGCACGAAAGTCGTCATCGCGACGCCGCCGTTGCCGGGCAGCTTCGCCAGGACGTCGTCGGGGATGTTGCGCGGGTGGTCGTTCACCGCGCGGCACGAGGAGTGGCTGAAGATCACCGGGACCGAGCTGACCTCGATCGCCGCCCGCATCGTCGACGGCGCGACGTGCGACAGGTCGACCATCATCCCGATCTTGTTCATCTCGCGCACGACGTCGCGGCCGAACTCGGTGAGCCCGCCGTGGGCCGGCTCGTCGGTGCCCGAGTCGGCCCAGGTGGTGTTGAAGTTGTGCGTCAGCGTCATGTAGCGGACGCCGAGGCGGCGCAGGATCCGCAGCACCCCGAGCGACTCGGCGATGCTGTGCCCGCCCTCGGCGCCCAGCAGCGACGCGATCCGGCCGTCGGCGAACGCGGCCTCGGCTTCGTCCGCGGTGTCGACCAGCCGGAGCCGGTCGGGGTAGCGCTCGGCCAGCTGGTAGACGACCTCGATCTGCTCCAGCACGGCGGTCACGGCGCTGTCGCCCAGGAACTCACAGGGCACGTACACCGACCAGAACTGCATGCCGAGCTTTCCCTCGGCGAGCTTCGGGAAGTCGGTGTGCAGGGCCGGCTGCCGGACGGTCAGGTCGAGCGACGCGGCCGCCTCGACCGGGTTCGGGCCGCCGTGCTCCCGCAGCTCCCACGGCAGGTCGTTGTGCCCGTCGGCGAGGATCGCCGACTCCAGCAGTTTGGTAGCACGCTGTAGTGCCTCGTTAGTCATCGCCTGATGGTAGGAGGGCGCGATATACGCTCCGTACAAACGTCAGGGCGCCAGCCACTCCGCCGCCGCCCGAGCGCCGTCCTCGGTGATCTGGTGCCCGCCGGGATGGCGGTGGGTGACGACGTCGGCACCGCGCTCACGCAGCAGCCGGATCAGCTCCCCGGTCGACGCGAGCGGCGCCATCGGGTCGCGTTCGCCGTTGGCCATGAAGACGCGGGAAGCGGAAAGGTCCAGCTCAGGCGGTTCCGGGACCGGGGACATCGCCGCGAACAGCGCGGCTTCCCTGACGACCTCGGGCCGCAGCAGGACCACCGCGGCCGCGATGTTGGCGCCGTTCGAGAAGCCCACGGCGACCAGCCGCCGGTCGCCGAGCCCGTATTTCGCCCGGGCCTCGAGCACGAAGTCCGCGAGCTGGTTCGCGCGCTTCACGACGTCTTCGTGGTCGAACACACCCTCGGCCAGTCGCCGGAACCAGCGTGCCGCGCCGTACTCCGTCACCGGGCCGGCCGGGGCCAGCACGGCGGACCCGGGGCTCAGCTCGCGCGCCAGGCCGAGCAGGTCGTCCGGGCTGCCGCCGGTGCCGTGCAGCAGGAGCAGCACCGGCGCGTCCGGCGCGCCTTCGACGTACTTGTGCTCCAGCGTCATGACAGCTCCGGATTGTTCTCGACGGGGAGGTTCAGCTTGGGCAGCATGTGCTCGATCTCGTCGCGGCGCGGCTCCAGCCACGGCGGCAGCTTGAGCGCGCGGCCCAGTTCCAGCAGCGGCTCGTCGATGGCGAAGCCCGGCTCGTCGGTCGCGACTTCGAGGAGCGTGCCGCCCGGCTCGCGGAAGTAGATCGAGCGGAAGTACTGACGGTCCAAAATGGACGTCACGGACACCCCCTTGTCCACGAGTTCTTCGCGCCAGGTCTTCTGGGTCGCCTCGTCCGGCGCGCGCCAGGCGACGTGGTGCACGGTGCCCGCGGCGACCAGCCCGCGCGGCGCGTCCGGCGTCACGAGGACGTCGACCAGCGCGCCCGGCCCGCCTTCACCGGCGGCGAAGCGCAGGCGGCTGCTCTCCTGGTTGGCGAAGCTGAGGCCGAGGCCGTCGGTGAGCATGCCCGCGGTGGCGTCTTCCTCGGTCACCGAGAGCGTCACCGAGTGGAGGCCCCGGACGGCGTGCTCGGCGGGAACCAGCTCGGTGTCCCACGGGTCGCGCGGGTCGCCCTGCGGGTGCGCGACGAGCGCGAGCTTCAGGCCGTCGGGGTCACGGAAGGTGAGCGTGTCTTCGTCGTCGGCGTTGCGGACCTCGCCGGTCTCGATGCCGCTTTCGGCGAGGTGCCGCTTCCACCAGCCGATGGACGACTCGGGCACGGAGAACGACGTCGTCGTCGCCTGGCCGGTGCCGTGCCGGCCGCTCGGCGCGTCGGGCCACGGGAAGAAGGTCATCAGCGAGCCCGGCTTGCCGGAGCTGTCGCCGTAGTAGAGGTGGTAGGTGCCCGGGTCGTCGAAGTTGACGGTGGTCTTCACCAGCCGCAGTCCGAGGGTCCGCAGATAGAAGTCGGCGTTGCGCTGCGGGTCGCCGCCGATCGCGGTGACGTGGTGCAGGCCGGACGTCCTGATCGACATGGTTGCCTCCTCAGGTCAAGGTAACCCCAGAACCTCTCGCGCGCAAGATATATTCCGTACAGACTTCCGGTAGGCTGGGCCGGTGGATCCGCAGACCGACGACGACGAGATCGTCACGTGGTGGGGCCTGGTCATCGAGGGCTACCTGGCCACCCAGGACAAGCTGATGGGTGAGATCGCCGACCGCTTCGGGCTCGCGCCCGCGTCGTTCGACATCCTGGTGCGGCTGGTCCGCTCGCCCGAGCACCGGATGCCCATGACCCGGCTGGCGAACGAAGCGGCGTTGTCCAGCGGCGGCTTCACGAAGGTGGCCGACCGGCTGGTGGCGGCGGACCTGATCTGCCGCGTGCCGAGCCCCGACGACCGCCGCGTCACGTTCGCGTCCCTGACCGACCACGGCCTGGAGGTGGCGAACCAGGCCCGCGCGGCCGCGGCGGACATCCTGCGCCGGATCGTGCTGACCCCGCTGGGTGACGACGCGGCCGCGCTCGCCGAAACGATGCGAACACTCCGCGCGTTCAACACCGATCGTTGAAAAAGTCGTGGCCACGGACGTGTGCGGAAAGGCGCCGGAGGAGGCGGAAAGGCGCAGGATGAGATCCATGCTGACCGAATCGACCATCACGACGATGCTCCCGGTGACCGACAGCGAACGCGCCGGCCACTTCTACGCCGACTCCCTCGGCCTCAAACAGACGGGGAAGGGCGAAGACGGAACCCTCTACTTCGCGGCGGCCGGCGGCGGCATCGGGCTCCGGCCGATGCCGGCCGGCGCGCAGAGCGAGAACACGGCACTGAGCTTCGAAGTCGGTGATCTTTCGTCCGAAATCAGCGCCCTGGAAAGCCACGGCGTGCGATTCCAGGACTTCGAGATGGAAGGCCTGAAGACCGTCAACCACATCGCGGAAATGGGCAACGAGCGCGCGGCGTGGTTCAACGACTCCGAGGGGAACGTCCTCTGCCTGCACCAGGTGCTCAGCTGACCCCGGCGTGAGTGGGAAACAGGGTTGGCACACTGTTTCTCACTCACGACCCCGGGTAGTGCGCCGCCAGCCGGTGGTACTCGGCCCGCGTCACCGGCAGCACCGTGCCGTGCCGGGGCCGGCCCGGCAGCCGCGCGTTCGCCACCGGCCGCCAGTCGCCCGAGTTCAGGTCCGTGGTCTCGAACGGGGCGTAGCCGCGGCCGCCGTACTCGTCGATGAACAGGTACCACTTGTGCTCGGTGTTCGACCGGAACACCAGCGGCCCCTCGCCGCCGACGACCGCGTCCTGGCCGTCGTGCCGGATCACCGTGGAGTCGATCACCGAATGCCCCGGGTCGAACCAGACCTTCGGCTCGCTGAACGTGCGGAAGTCCTTCGTGGTGGCGTACATCATCCGGTTGTGGGACTCGGTGGTGTGGCCGGGATCGCCGGCCGGGTAGAGCGTGGACGCCCAGAACACCACGTACGCGCCACGCGCCGGGTCGTAGAACGCCTCCGGCGCCCACACGTGGCCCGCGGTCTCCGGGGCGAGCTGGACCAGCCGCGGTTCGCTCCACCGCACCAGATCCTTCGACTCCCACACCACGATCGACCGGCTCCCGCGACGCTGCGCCTCGTCCCAGTCGTCGCGGCCGTACATCCGCAGGTCCGTCGCGATCAGGTAGAACCGGTCGCCGCGCGGCGAGCGGATGACGAACGGGTCCCGGATTCCCCCGGTGCCGAGTGGGGAGCGCAACGCCGGCCGGCCGGAAGGTTCCCGCCACCGCACCGGGTCGTTGCCCTGGCTCAGTCCGAAGTAGACCTGCTCGCCGTCGGTGGTGCCCTCGCCGGTGAAATAGACGAACATGTATCCGGCATACCGCGGCCGGCCGGCACTCGCGGACCCCGCCGGCGCCAGCAGCCCACAGGCGATCAGCAGCACCGCGGCGATGGTTCGAAAACGACGCATACCCCGTGTCCTCCTGGCGAGGGACCGTATTCGCCCATTTCCGGAAGTGTCAAATCTTCGTCGAATTCGACGAAGATTTCGACAAATCAGGCGAGCGACGGCATCAGCTTGATCGCGTTGCCACCAAGGACACCACTCAGGACGTCGTCAGGCAGGCCGAGACCGGCCAGCGTCCGGACGTTCCCGGCCACCGAAGGCACGCCGGGCCAATCCGTGCCGAACACGAACTTCCCGGCCAGCCGGGCGAAGTCGAACCGCCGGTAGTACTCCGGCAGCTTCCGCGGCGGCAGCCCGGCGAGGTCGAGCCAGACGTTGTCCCGCGCCAGCGCGAGGAACGCCGCCACGTCGTACCACCAGCCGCGGCCGCCGTGGGCGAAGACGAACTGCAGTGACGGGAAGTCCTCGACCACATCGGACAGCAGTTCGGGATTGCCGAAACTGGTGCGGGAGCCCGGAAAGCTCGACGTTCCCGAATGGAGGATCACCGGCACGCCCCGCTCGAGGCACACTTGGTAGACCGGGTACAGCTCCTTGTCCGCCGGCGAGAACGCGCCGTGCACGGGATGGATCTTCAGCGCCACCGCGCCCAGGTCCAGCTGCCGCGAAACCTCGGCCGCCGCCGGGTGGTGCACGTACGGGTTCACGTTCGCCACGAGCCGGAACCGCGTCGGGTTGTGCTCCACCAGCGGCAGGTTGTCCTCGATCGGCTGGATTCCCGTCGCCCGCGGGCTGTATTCGCAGAACAGCAGCACCCGGTCGACGCCCTCGGATTCCATCAGCTCGTCCATGGCCGACGGAATCACCGAACCCGAAGCGGAGTACACCGAACGCCACGGGTACGCCCCCGCGAAGTCGTGCGCCCACTGCAGCCAGGCGGGCTTGAGCGTCGGCAGCCGCGGCGTGTGGACGTGCGCGTCGACTACGAAGTGCCCGTCGATCATGGGTGCGGCGCCACCGCCCGCAGCGCGTCGCGGACCTGCTCGCGGATCACGTTCCGCCGGATCTTGCCGGTCGCCGTCTTCGGCAGTTCCGCCAGCTCGACCACGCCGCGCGGGCGTTTGAACGCCGCGAGCCCCTCGCGGCAGAACTCGATCAGCTCGGCCGGGTCGACGGCGAAGCCGGGGGCCGCCACCACGCACGCCACGGGCTTGTCGAGGCCGTCGGCGTCCGGCGCGGCGACGACCGCGACCTCCGCCACCGCCGGGTGCTGCCGCAGTCGTTCCTCCACTTCGGACGGTGACACCCAGATCCCGCCCGCTTTCAGCATGTCCCCGAACCGGCCGAGGCAGCTGTAGGTGCCGTCCTCGTTGCGGACGTAGCTGTCGCCGGTCCGCAGCCACTCGCCCTGGAACACGAGCTTGGTCGCGTCGTAGCGCGCCCAGTAGCCGGTCGCCGTCGACGGCCCGGACACGAACAGCTCGCCCGGCCGGCCGGGCGCGTCGATCACGGCGCCCGTCTCGTCGCGGAGCTGGACGTCGTACCCGGGCACGGCGACGCCGGTGCTGCCGGGCCGCACCTCGCCGGGCCGGTTCGACAGGAAGATGTGCAGTGCCTCGGTGGACCCGATGCCGTCGAGGATTTCCAGCCCGAAGCGGGCGCGGAACCGTTCGAACAGCGAGGCGGGCAACGGCTCGCCCGCCGAAACCGCGTACCGCACCGAGGAAAACGAGTCGTCCGGGACGTCGCTCGCGAGCAGCGCCGCGTAGAACGTCGGCACGGCGAAGAACAGCGACGGCCGCTCCTCGCGAGCGCGCCGGGCGAACAACGCGGGCGTCGGACGCGACGGCTCGAGCAGCGTCGTGCCACCGGCGCCGAGCGGGAAGAAGCACGAATTCCCCAGCCCGTAGGCGAAGAAGAGTTTCGGCACGGACAGGAACCGATCGGCCGGAGTCGTGGCCAGCACGCCGCGGGCGTACGTCTCGCAGACCGCGCGGATGCTCGCGTGCCGGTGCATCGCGCCCTTCGGCTGCCCCGTCGTCCCGGAGGTGTACAGCCACAACGCGGGCGAGTCCTCCCACGTCCGTCCACCGTGGAACGAACCGGTCAGCTCGGACCACTGGTGCGTCCGCACCGGGATGCCCGTCGCGTCGGAGCGGTCGAGCAGCACGTCGGTGACCTCCGGGGCGAGCCCGAGCGCGGTCACCGCCTGGTCGGCGAACTCACCGGACACGGCGAGCACGCGCGCCCGCGAGTCGGCGAGCATCTGGCCCAGCTCCAGCCCGGTGACCATGGTCGAGACCGGCACCGCGACCGCGCCGGCGAGCATCGCGCCGAGGATGCCGCTGAGCAGCTCGACGTCGTCGACCATGCAGAACATGACGCGCTCTTCGGGGCGCACGCCGAGTTCGGTGAGCCCGGCGGCCACCCGCCGGGATTCGGCCGCCAGCTCGGCGTAGGTGAGCGAACGGCGAGGCGACACGACCGCGGTCGCGTCCGGTTGCCCACCCGCGAGCAGGTATTCCGCGGCGTTGAACCCTGTCGCCACCGGACCTCCTACGTGAGATACACGTACTCGTAGTCGAAGGGCTTCCCGTTGATGCCCTGCCGTGGCGGCGCCACCCAGCTCGCGATCTTCCCCCGCTCGTACACCGGGTGCATCAGCGAGCGGACGAACGTGAGGTCCTCGGTGGTGGGCAGCCACTTTCTCCTGCCGGCCTGCCACGTCGCCTCGTCGACGATCGTCCCGTCGGGAGTGACGTGGTGGCCGGAGTTTATGCCCACTTCCCGGTTGAATCCAGGGTGCGGCAAACGGAACGTGAAGTCGATGCCGGCTTCGGCGAGGATCTTGTTCCACCGGTTGACGCCGGTCTGGCAGTCGGCCACGTACTCGCTGCGCAGGTCGAGGTTCAGCAGCAGGATCGCCTGCAGCTCCTCGGTCGTCCACGTGCCGTCGCCGTTCGGCCGCTCCAGCGTGCGGGCGTCCTCGGTGAGCTTGTGGTCGTCCTTGCGGCGGGTCTCCTGCCAGCGGCCCTTGAGCCCGGCGGTGTAGTAGTTCGCCGCGTTCGTCGACGTCTCGCTGCCGAACAGGTCGAGCGAGACGGTGTAGTGGAAGTTGATGTACTTCTGGATGACGTCCAGCGGGATGCCGCCGTGCGGGCCGACGTCGAGCGTGTCGTGCTCGCGGATCAGCTCGGCGGTGCGGATCACCACGCGGTCGACGCCGGTGGTGCCGACCATCATGTGGTGCGCCTCCTCCTTCAGCATGAACTCGCAGGTGCGCGAGAGCGGGTCGAAGGAGCTTTCCTTGAGCGTGCCGAGCTGGTACTTCCCGTCGCGGTCGGTGAAGTAGGTGAACATGTAGAAGGCCAGCCAGTCGGCGGTCTCCTCGTTGAACGCGCCGAGGATGCGCGGCGCGTCCGGGCTGCCGGAGTTGCGCAGCAGCAGGCCTTCGGCCTCGTCACGGCCTTCGCGCCCGAAGTAGGCGTGCAGCAGGTACACCATCGCCCACAGGTGCCTGCCCTCTTCGACGTTGACCTGGAACAGGTTGCGCAGGTCGTAGAGGCTCGGCGCGGTGAGACCGAGGAGCTTCTGCTGCTCGACCGACGCCGGCTCGGTGTCGCCCTGGATGACGATCAGCCGCTGCAGGTCGGCGCGGTACTCGCCGGGCACCTGCTGCCAGACCGGCTCGCCCTGGTGATCGCCGAAGGCGATCCGCCGGTCCGGGTCGCGCTCGGCGAGGAAGATGCCCCAGCGGTAGTCGGGCACGTTGACGTGGTCGAAGTGCGCCCAGCCCTCGCGGCCCACGCTGACGGCGGTGCGCAGGTAGACGCCGTGGGTCTCCAGCGTCGGCCCCATCTCGCCCCACCAGTGCATGAACTTCGGCTGCCACCCCTCCAGCGCGCGCTGGAGCCGCCGGTCCTCGGAGAGGTTGACGTTGTTGGGGATCTTGGCGTCGTAGTCGATCTTCTCGGGCATCTGCGCTAGACCCGCTTCCTGTCGAAGACGGCCTTCTGCCCCGTACCGTATCGGCGCAGCGCGCCTTCCGGCCCGGATGCGTTCGGCCGGGTGAAAATCCAGTTCTGCCAAGCCGCCAGCCGGCCGAAGATCTTCGTCTCGATGGTCTCGGGACCGACGAACCGGTGGTTGGCCTCCATGCCGGTGAGTGCGTCCGGGGACAGCGACGCCCGGCCTTCCAGCGCGATCCGGATCTCGTCCTCCCAGTCGAGGTCGTCCGGGGCGTCGGTGACCAGGCCGAGCTCGGCGGCTTCGGCGGCACTCAGCTCGCGGCCCTTCTCGCGCGCCAGGCGAGCGAGGTGGTCGTCGTCGCCGTAGAAGCGCGCCTGCAGGCGGGTCAGGCCGTTGCCCATCGGGAACGCACCGAAGTTGGCGTCGGTCAGCCGGATCGTCGCGCGCTCGTCCGAATCTTCGTCGTCGATCGGCGGGCCGTCGAGGATGTACTGGCGGTCCGCGGCCAGCGCGAGCTCCAGCAGCGCGCCGGTGAAGCAGCTGCCGGGTTCGATGAGCGCGATCAGGCTGCGGCTGGTGACGTCGAGGCGTTTGAGCGTGCGTTTGAAGTAGTGCGTGATCTCGTTGGCCAGCCAGTCCTTCGCGCCGAGGACGGCCTGTTCGTGGGCCAGCACCTTCGCCGGGTCGCCCTGGGTCTTCAGGATCCACGTGCCGGCTTCGATCTCGTTGGTGCGCAGCCTCAGGATGGCGTCGTCCAGCTCGCGGGTCATGGCGAGGAACCAGCCGCCCGCACCCTCTTCGTGCAGGTCGCCGGGGTCGTTCTCGGGCCCCTTGACGGTGATGGTGGCCTGGTCCTTCGTGATCTCGACGTCGACATGGCGATGGTCGAGCGGGGTCAGCTCGATGCCGTGGTCGCCGTGGCGCTCGGACCGGCGGGCGAGTTCCCGGGCCTTTTCGAGGACCTTCTCGCGGAAGTCCTGGCGTGGGACCAGTTCGTCGACCAGCCGCCAGTCGACCGCCGTCTTGCCCTTGACGCCGTCCGGGCGCGTCGCGAAGACGTCGGCGAGATCGCGCCGGACCCGTCGCTTGTCCACCACGCGGGTCAGCCCGCCGGTGCCGGGCAGCACGCCGAGCAGCGGCACCTCCGGCAGCGCGACGGTCGAGGAGTTGTCGTCGATCAGCAGGATCTTCTCGCAGGCCAGCGCGATCTCGTAGCCGCCGCCGGCGCAGGTGCCGTTGACCGCGGCCACGTACGTCTGGCCGGAGTGCTCGGTGGCGTCCTCCATGCCGTTGCGGGTCTCGTTGGTGAACTTGCAGAAGTTCACCTTCCAGTGGTGCTCGGACGCGGCGAGCATGCGGATGTTCGCGCCGGCGCAGAACACCTTGTCCTTCGCGCTGGTCACGATGACCACGCGGACCTCGGGGTGCTCGAACCGCAGCCGTTGCGTGGCGTCGTAGAGCTCGATGTCGACGCCGAGGTCGTAGGAGTTGAGCTTGAGCTCGTAGCCTGGGACCAGCCCACCCTGCTCGTCGACGTCCAGCTCCAGCCAGGCCACCTCCCCGTCGAAGTGGAGGCGCCAGTGGCGGTACTCGTCCGGACGACGGTCGAAGGCAACCGGTGTGGTGGTGGTCACCCCGTCGAGTGTCTACACGCTTTCAACGAACGTCAATGTTGTGTAGAAATTTGATCTCGCACGATCACCCGGTTGAGCGTGGCCCAGGCCCAGGTCACGAAGACCCACAACGCCAGCCCGGCCGCGGCGTCGGTGAAGATCGTCACGAACCAGAACGCCGGGATCCGCGGCACACCGGTCAGGAAGTGGCCGAGCGTGACCATTCCGGCCAGGGAGTAGACCAAGAGGAACGCCAGCGCCTTGGTGTACCGGCCCTCGGCGTACGCGCGGTAGCCGAGCCAGCCGAACCCCGTGAGCAGCACCCAGGTGACGGCGACGACGATGCCGCCGACGAGCGTGGAGATGCCCGGGAGCTGCGGATAGTCCGCGTACCGGATGGCGTTGTGCGCGTAGTGGACCGTCGTGCTGAGCAGAGAGAAGCCGAGGATCACGCGAAGCGGCGTCAGTCCCTTGTCCATCACACCCCCGATTTGATAGATCGCTCTAGCGAGCATACCGCGCGCAACTTTCATAGGGAAAGTGCCACTTTTTGGCACTTTCCCTATGAAAGTTGCGGTCAGGCGAGGTCGATGCGGTGCTGAGCCACCGGGTAACCCGCCTTCGCGAAGGCCTTGGCCATCGGGACATTGCCGACGTCGGTGCCCGCGACGATCCGGTCCGCGCCGTAGCCGACGAGGTCGTGTGTGGCCTCGACCAGGAGGTCATAGGCGTAGCCGTGGCCTCGGTGCTCCGGCACCACGGCGACGTAGCCGACCACCGGGTCGTAGACGTTGCGGCTCGGCAGGACGAGGCCGACCAGCTCGCCTCCGGGCGTGTACGCCAGCCGCCACCAGTCCCGCGGCGCCGGCATCCACCGCATGATGTCGAGGTCCTCCCGCGCGGCCGCGTCGAGGCCGTGCTCCTCGACGGTCTTCCGCGCGTGCGCGTCGAGACTGCCGACGTGCACGCGCTTGAAGACGTCGAGGATGACGTCGTCGTCCGGCTCCGGCCGGAACTCGAGCCTGCCGGGCTTCTCCGGCAGGCCGTTTTCCGGGGTCCAGCGGAAGCGGTAGCGCTCGACGAGCTTGCGGTAGCCCGCCCGCTCGGCCGCCTCGACCCGGGCGTCGACCTCGGCCGCGACGTCCGGATCGTCCTGCCACCCCGGTGGGGTGTGCAGCGAGTACTCCGTGCGCAGCGGCGCCGTCTTCAGGAGTTCGACGGCCGCGTCGAAGTCGGTGAAGTCGAACCAGTCCAGGGCGATCGGGTCTTCGTCGCCGGCCTTGGCCCACCAGGCGGCGCGGGCCACGACGACCTCGTCGCGCAGCGCGACCCAGATCCGCTCGGGTGGGTATTCGCCCCTCTGCGCCATCACGGCGAAGTCGTCGCCGAGCAGCTTGCGGCCGACGAGACCGCGGTCGGGCAGGGAGGTGAACAGTGCTTCTTCGCCCGCTTCGAGCGGGCGCACGACCAGATCGGTCATGGAAATCCTTCCGGGAGTACGCGCCCCCGGTCAGACAGCCGGCACCCTCGCGGCGGGGTGGGAGCGCGTGATCGGTTGCGTGATCATCGGTCCCACCTCCTTTCACCTGGTCGAGGGTGCGATCGTGACCTTAGGGGTTCCACCCCGCGGTGATCAACGTATTTTCTGCAGCACCACGCGCGTGCTCAGCCGCGGCTCGGCGTAGGAGTGCGAAGCCTCCAGGACGTACTCGCCCGCGATGTGCCGCCAGCCGTCGCTCCAGACCGAGACCGACCGCGGCGCGATCGCGATGTCGGCCTCCACGGACTGGCCGGGCCCGGCTTCGACGCTCGCGAACCCGGCGAGCCAGCGGTGCGGACGGTCGCCGCGCTCCGTCGGGGCCAGGTAGAGCTGGACGACTTCGCGCCCTTCGCGGGTTCCTGTGTTGCGGACCCGGACCCGGACGCGCGCGCCACCTTCGTCGTCCGGGTAGACGTCGAGCTCGTCGTACACCCAGGTGGTGTAGCCCTGACCGTGGCCGAACCAGTAGGCGGGCTGCCGGTCGGCGCGGGCCCAGGCGCCGTACCCGACGTAGACGCCTTCGTCGTAGGGCAGCACGCCTTCTTCCGGGGTCACGTTCGTGACAGGCGAGTCTTCGAGCTTCGCCGGCCAAGTCGTCGGCAAGCGGCCGCCGGGCTCTTCGCGGCCCAAGAGGACGTCGGCGAGCGCGTCGCCACCGGCCTGGCCGGGGAACCAGGTGAGCAGCACCGCGGCGACGTCGTCCCGCCACGGCATCTCCACCGGCGAGCCGGCGTTGACCACGACCACGGTGCGGGGGTTGGCTTCGGCGACTCGCCGCACCAGTTCGTCCTGGCGGCCCGGAAGCGCGAGCGAGGTCCGGTCGAAGCCCTCGCTTTCGACCTCGGCGGTGGTACCGACCACGACGACGGCGACTTCGGATTTCCCCGCCAGCGCGACGGCTTCGTCGAGCGCGGCATCCGGGTCGAGCACCGGGCCGCGGTGCCTCAGCGCGAAGGTGACCCACGCGAAGGTGCCCCGGGCGAACTCCGCCATCTCCGACGGGATCCAGTAGGTCAGGCTGACCTCGACGAGCTCGCCCGCAGTCAGCTCGACCTCCCGCCGCTGCTCGTTCACCTGCATGAGCGACGTGAAGATGTCCCCGCCTTCCGGCAGGTTCACGCCGTCGAAGACGGTCTGCCCGGCGACGGTGAGGCGGAGGTCGCCGGGGCCGGTGACGCCGAAGGTGTGCGTGCCGCTCCGCTCCGGGAGGAACGTGCCCGCGATCTCGACCGACGCGAGCGTGCCGATGTCGAGGCCGGCGGGGAGTTCGCCGATCCAGTCGATTTTGGCTTGCTTGAGCGGAAATTCCGCCAATCGGGTGCCGTCCGCCGCTTTGGCCGTCGCGCGGAGCCGGAAATTGTCGGTGGCCGGCGGTAGCGTCGTTCGTGGATCGGCACCGGTGGCGTACGTGAGCTCCGTGCCAGGGGGAACGGCCGCCTTGAGGCCGTCGAGAGGGGAGACGACGTGATCGGGGAACACGGTGGCACTGCCACCACCGAGGATCTTCGGGTCCGCGGCCAGCGCGCCGATGAGCGCGATGCTCCGCGGTTCACGCAGAGGCAGCAGGCCGGTTTCGTTGCGGAGCAACACGAACGACCGGTGCGCGACCTCGCGCGCGACCGCATCACCGTCCACATTGGAGAATTGGCCGGCCGCGCTCGCGCCGAGCGCGCCGGCGCGGTGGGCGAGCAGCAGCACGCGGCACACCATGGCGTCGACGACGCCGGGGTCGACTTCGCCACCGCGCACGGCTTCGGCGAGCCGAGCGCCGAACACCGTGCGAGGGCCGGGCATCGCGACGTCGAGACCGCCGTTGGCGGAGGCGACGGTGTCGCGCGCGGCCAGCCAGTCGGAGACCACGAAGCCGTCGAAGCCCCATTCGTCGCGCAGCACGCCGTTGAGCAGCTCGGCGTGCTGGGTCATCGTCACGCCGTTGACGCTGTTGTAGGCGGCCATGATCCCCCACGGCTTCGCCCGCCGGACGATGAGTTCGAACGGCGCGAGGTAGAGCTCGCGCAGCGCGCGCTCGCCGACCCGCACGTCGGCCGTGAAGCGCTCGGTCTCGAAGTCGTTGGCGACGAAGTGCTTGACCGTGACGGCGACCCCGCCGTCCTGCACGCCGGTGACGTAGCCGGCGCCGATCATCCCGGTGAGGAGCGGATCTTCGGAGTAGCACTCGAAATGCCGGCCGCCCAGCGGCGAACGCTGCAGGTTGACCGTCGGCGCGAGCAGCACGTGCACGCCCTTGCGCCGTGCTTCCTGCGCGAGCAGGCGCCCGACCCGCACGGCCAGCCGCGGGTCCCAGCTCGCGGCGAGCGCCGTCGGGCTGGGCAGGGTCACCGAGGGGTCGGCCGGGCTCCACCGCACCCCGCGGACGCCGACCGGGCCGTCGGAGAGGACCAGCGAGGCAAGCCCGATCCGCGGCAGCGCGGGGAGGGACCAGACGTCCTGCCCGGCGAGCAGGCTCACCTTGGTGTCCAGGTCGAGTTCGGCCAGCAGCGCGTCGACGTCGAAGCTCATGGGCACCCTCCGCGATCGGTCCTGTGGTCACTCTACCTGGCGATCGGTAGTGAAAGTTATGGTTCCGTGACAAGTTCTCCCGTAGGCTCGGGATCATGACCCGGGCCAGGGGCGCCGACCGCCGCGAGAGCATCGTCCGAGCGGCGTTCGAGGTGATCGCCGAACGCGGTTATCGCGGCACTTCGCTGGCGGCCGTCGCGGAGCGCGTCGGGCTGACCCAGCAGGGGTTGATGCACTACTTCCCGACCAAGGAAGACCTGCTGACGGCGGTGCTCGAGACCCGGGACGAGTGGGATCTGCTGCACTTCGGCCACGCTCCGTCCGGGGATCCGTCGGCGATGACCGTGAACCAGCTGGCCGAACTGGTCGACTACAACGCGACCCGGCCGGGGATCGTCCAGACGTACACGGTGCTCTCGGCGGACAGCGTCACGGAAGATCACCCGGCGCGCAAGTACTTCCACGATCGCTACGCGCGCGTCCGGACGGGCATGACGCAGATGCTCGAACGCCACCGGGACGAACTGCCGCCCGGCACCACCCCGGAGCAGCTGGCCCCGATCGCGATCGCCGTCCTCGACGGCCTGCAGCTGCAGTGGCTCCTCGACCCGTCGGAAGTCGACATGTCCGCCGGGTTCCGCACCTTCCTGACGGCGCTGGGCATCAAACCCGACTGACCTCAGCGCATGCCCACGCTCTGCCGGCCGGGCTCGATGAGCGCGACGACCCGCTCCTGGTCGCGCGGGTACGGGCCACCGAGGTACTTGACCGCGATCCGGTCGACGATCGCCCAGGCGGCGTCGCCCTCGATCCACTCCACGACCCGGCCGCGGATGATCACCGGCTCGAACGGGTTGTCCACCGGGGTCAGGGAGAGTGCGACACGCGGGTCGCGCCGCAGGTTGCGGGCCTTGCGCGAGTCCGGGCCGGTGATCACGGCGATGCGGTCGCCTTCCGCGTCGGCCCAGACCGGGACGGCGTGAGGAGCGCCGTCGGGCAGGACGGTGGCGAGGTGCGCGATCGAGGTGCTCTCGAGGACTCGGCGGACGTCGGATTCGAGCATGGTGAGCACTCCTTGGTTTCAGGCGACGGTTTTCAGGCGACCGCGTAGTGGAGGCGGGTGACGCCGGGCGCGGCCTCGGATCCTTTCGGCGTTCCTTGAGGAGACTCCAGAACCATAGCAGCTCAAGTTCCCTAAGGGAACTCCGAATGCTAGAGTCGGCGTCATGCAGCGCACGAACTTCAGCGAACTGGCCGCGTGCTCGATCGCACGCACGCTCGACGTCATCGGGGAGCCGTGGTCGCCGCTGATCCTCCGGGACGTCTGGGCCGGGTTCAGCCGGTTCGAGCAGATCCAGACGGACCTCGGCATCTCGCGCAAAGTGCTGACCGAACGGCTCAACCATCTGGTCGACGAGAGGGTCCTCGAGCGCCGGCCGTACGACCGGCGGCCACGCTACGAATACGTCCTGACCGAGAAGGGCGCCGAACTGGTCGACATGCTGATGGCGATGACCCGCTGGGGCGACAAGTGGCTGGCAGGCAAGGCGGGACCGCCGGTGCTCTACCGCCACCACGCCTGCGGCGAAATCAGCAGCGTCGACCTCCGCTGCGCCCACTGCGGCGAACCGATGCACGCAGGAGACGTCGACCTCCTCGCCGGCCCCGGCGCGGCAAGCTAGCCACAGCCCCGCCCACCGCCGAAAACTCCCCGCCACTCCCAGGCACTCCCAGGGGGGCGGCCCCGAGGCCAGTCTATCGGCGCCCCGGACAAAACCCGGCCCAAGCCCGCCCGCAGCTCCAGGTTGTCCACATCACGGCCAAGCTGTGGACAACCCGGCTCACAGCAACCGCGGCTGGGCCACCGCCTCCCGCAACCGCCGCAATGTGCGCAACGTCGTCTCCAGGTCCTCCTGCGACACCTCCGCCGCCACGCCTTCCGCCCACTCGACCTGCGCCGCTCCCAGCTCTCGCATCGCCGCGCGCGCCCGCCGGGTCAAGGACAGCAGGGGCGCCCGCGCGTCGGCCGGGTTCGCCGTTCGGTCGAGCATTCCGTTGTGCAGCAGGCGGTTCACCGTCTCCTGCACGCTCTGCCGGCGCAGCCCGCGGCGGCGGGCCACCGCCGCCGCCGTCGCGGGGCCGTCTTCGAGGAAGCCGAGCACCTGCCACTGCGCCGCGGTCAGCCCGACCGGCTCCGTCAGCGCGTCACCCGCCGCCAGTAACCCGCCGTTGCACGCGAAGACCGCGTCGATCACCCGGGTGAACATCTCGGCTCGAGGAGACCGCATGCGTGTTAGTCTCGCACATCGACAGGCACCTGTCGAAACGGAGACGACCATGGATATGCCCCGCCTCGGCCCCACCCACGACGCACTGAAGGCGTTCGTCGGCGACTGGACCGGCACCGAAGAGCTCGCCGCCTCGGCGTGGGCGCCGGCCTCGACCGCGCGCGCCGAGTGCGAATACCGCTTGGCGCTCAACGGTTTCGCGCTGATCCAGCAGTACCGCCAGCGCCGCGAGGATGGATCGGAGTTCCTCGGCCACAACGTCTTCACCGCCGACCCGCAGACCGGCGAAACGCTCTGGTACGGCTTCGACAGCTACGGCTTCCCGCCCGAGTCACCTGCCCGCGGCGACTGGACCGGCGCCACGCTGACCCTGGAGAAGAAGACCGCTCGCGGGGTGGCCCGGCACCGGCTCACGCCGGACGGCGACACCCTGACCCACGAAATCGACGTCCTGATGGGTGAAGACCGCGAATTCAGCCCATTCCTGCGCGCGCGGTACACCCGGAAAAACGGGTAGCGGAAACAGGCGACGCCCCTCCCCCCTTGCCCGAGGACGTCACCCGTTTCCGGTCCCTGCCACCACATCCGCAGACCTGCCGACCGGGCGGTCTCGCGATGGGTCAATTAAGCAACAATTATGAGTTATTCGGCCTTGCGCAGTTTTCGGCTATGCAGCGAGTGTGTCCCGAATGGCGCCGAAGGCCCAGAGAAAACGATTACTTTCACTCGAACGGCCTAGCGTCGGACGCGGCCACCGCGCCGCCGGGCACCGGAAACTGTCGGACCCCCGGAGTACAGATGAAAGCGTGCCCAGATCCGCCGGAACACCACCGAACACCACGGACCCGCCCCCGCTGATCGGGGTCGAGAACGTGAAGATGCCCGAATGGGCGCGCGTCGACGAACGCGTGGCCGCCGCGGGCTTCGGCCAGGCCGTGCGCGCGCTGCCCACCGCGATCTCGGTCGTGCTGCGGCTGGCGTGGCGGACGTCGCCACGGCTGACGCTGCTGGCCGGCGTCGTGCACGTCGTCTCGGGCTGCGTCACGGCGTTCGGCTTGCTCGCCACCGCGAACGTCTTCACCGCGCTGCTCGAACAGGGCCCCACCCCGGAGCGGGTGCTCCAGTCGCTGCCCGCCATCGCGGTCGTCACCGGCTCGTACGCGGCACGCGCGGTGCTCGACGCGGCCGTCGCCGCCGTCGAGGGTGCGCTGCGGCCGCGCGTCACGGCGGCGGCGGACGACGCGGTGACGGCGGCGGTCGTGCGCGTCGGGCTGATCGCGTTCGAGGACGCGGACTTCCGGGAACTGGCCCGGCAGGGCGCCCGGTTCGGCGTGCGGGCCATCGAGACCAGCCTGCGCCGGCTGGCCGACCTGACGTCGTCGGTGATCTCGCTCGCGGCGGCGATGCTCACCGCCGGGCTGCTCAATCCCTGGCTGGCGCCGGTGCTGCTGCTCGCCGCGGCGGCCGACGGCTGGGCCGCCGCGCGCGTCGCCAAGCTGAACTACCAGCACTTCATCGCCACGGTCGGGCGCAACATCCGCAAGTCGGTCGTCGAGGAGGTCGCCACCTGGCGCTCGATGGCCCTCGAACGGCACGCGCTGACGTTGCAGGAGCCGCTGCTCGGCGAGTACCGGCGCATCTCCCGCAGCCTCACGCGGGAGGAGATCCGGCTGGCCCACCGCAGCAACCTGGTGCGCACCACCGGGCGGGCGGCGGCCGGTTTCGGCACGGCCGTCGCGTACCTGGTGCTCGGCTGGCTGCTCTACACCGGCGCGATGGAGCTGGCGCTGGCCGGCACGGCGGTGCTGGCGATGCGCACGGCGTCGACCGCCCTGTCCAACACCATGCGCGCGGTCAACTCGCTGTACGAGGATTCGTTCTACATCGGGTTCTACAACCAGCTGCTCGAGGAGTCGGTGAAGCTGCAGCCACCACCGACGGCGTTGACCGCGCCCGCCGATCCCGCCGAGATCCGGCTGGAGGGCGTCACGTTCAGCTACCCGGGCCAGAAAAGTCCGGCGCTGCGGGACATCTCGGTGACCATCCGGCGCGGCGAGGTGATCGCGCTGGTCGGGGAGAACGGCTCGGGCAAGACCACCCTCGGCAAGCTGCTCACCGGGCTGTACCCACCGGACGAGGGCACGGTCCGCTGGGACGACGTCGACCTCGCGCGGGCCGACCCGGCGTCGGTGCACGCGAACATCGCGGTGATCGCGCAGGAACCCGCGGAGTGGCCGATGACCGCGGCGAACAACATCACGGTGGGCCGCCTCGGCCGCGCCGATCCCGACAGGCTGGCGTGGCGCGAAGCGGTGGACTACTCGGGCGCGGACGAAGTGATCGAATCCTTGCCCGGCAAGGAGAACACGATGCTGTCGAAGAAGTTCGACGAGGGCCAGGACCTCTCCGGCGGCCAGTGGCAGCGCATGGGCATCGCCCGCGGCATCTACCGCGACGCCTCGGTGCTGGTGGCGGACGAGCCGACGGCGGCGCTCGACGCCCGCGCGGAGGCCAGGGTGTTCGCCGGGCTGCAGCACGCGAGCAGGTCGAGCCGCGGCCGCCGCACGACGGTCCTGGTGACGCACCGGCTGGCCAACATCCGTTCGGCGGACCGGATCCTGGTCCTGGAGAAGGGCAGGCTGATCGAAGAAGGCACGCACGAGGAACTGATCCGCGCCGGCGGGGTCTACCACGAGCTGTACGAAATCCAGGCTCGCGCCTACCGGAACGGCTCGGACCACCTGCGCGAGCAGTGACAGCCGGGCCTTCGCCCCGGGCCGGGGGCTGCACCCTCCTAGCGGATTTACGACTCGCGCCGCGGGAGCCAGACTGGCCTGTCGAGTCCCGAGGAGGTCCGATGCGCCAGCTCACCGCCCTGGACGTGCAGTTCCTCAACGCCGAATCCACCACCACGACCGGGCACGTCGGCGGGCTTTCGATCCTGGATCCGTCGACCGCGCCGGGCGGCACCCTGACCCTCGACGACCTGCGCGATCTCATCGGCGCGCGGCTGCACCTCGCCAAGCCACTGCGCTGGCGGCTGCTGCCCGTGCCGCTCGGGCTCGATCATCCGTACTGGATCGACGATCCCGAGTTCGACCTCGAGTACCACGTCCGGGAGATCGCGCTGCCCGCGCCGGGTGACGAACGGCAGCTCGCGGAGCAGATCGCCCGGCTGACCGCGCGGCCGCTCGACCGGCGGCGGCCGCTGTGGGAGGCCTACCTGGTGCACGGCCTCCGGGACGGCAACGTCGCCGTCTACACGAAGGTGCACCACAGCGCGATCGACGGGGTCTCCGGGGCGGAACTCATCGGCGTGCTCATGGACACCACCGCCGAACCGCGACCGGGGGAACCGCCGAAAACCCCGCGGCCGGACCCCGTGCCTGCTCCCCTCGTGCTCGCCCTCAACGGCGTGAAACGGCTAGCGCTGCACCCCGTCAAGGCCGCGCTGCAGGTCCCGAAGCTGCTCCAGCACCTCGACGAAGTGCCGGGCCTCGGCCGCTACCCCGGCGTCGGGCTGCTCGCGAAGGCGGGCAGCGTGCTCAACCGCGTCACGCGTCAGGGCTCCGGCCGCCACGAGGCCGACCGGCCCCGGCTCGCCGTGCCGCACACGCCGTTCAACGGGCCGATCGGCCCGCACCGCCGGTTCGCGTACGGCTCGCTGCCGCTCGACGAGGTCAAGCGCGTCAAGAACGTCTTCGGGGTCACTGTGAACGACGTCGTGATGGCGTTGTGCGCGACCGTGCTGCGCCGCTGGCTCGTCGACCACGACGCCCTGCCCGAGCAGCCGCTGGTCACGCTCGTCCCGCTGTCGGTGCGGACGCCCGAGCAGGCGAAGGACGCCGGCAACCAGGTGTCGGTCATGCTCGCGCCGCTGCCGACGCACCTCGCGGACCCCGCCGCCCGGCTGGCCGAGGTCACCAGCGCGATGGTCGCTGCGAAGCAGCGGTACCAGCCGCTGCCGGCGTCGTGGCTGGTCGACTTCAGCGGGATGCTCCCCGCCGCGCTCGGCGGCCTCGCCGCCCGGGCGACCATGCGGTACCTCGGCGCCACCACGCCGGTGGTGAACCTCGTCGTGTCGAACGTGCCCGGCGCGCAGGTGCCGCTGTACCTCGCCGGAGCGCGGCTGCTGGCCAACTACCCGGTGTCCGCGATCACCGACGCGAGTGGCGGGCTGAACGTCACCGTGATGTCCTACGACGGTCAGCTCGACTTCGGGTTCGTCGCTTGCCGTGAACTGATCCCGGACGTCTGGGACCTGATCGACCATCTGCACGACGCGCTGGCCGAGCTCACCAAGCTGGCCGCCGAGCACACCCGGGAGGCCTGATGGCGGAGCGCGTCGCGGAGGTCGACGGCATCGAGCTGTGCCACGAGACGTTCGGCGACGCGGGCGGGCGGCCGCTGCTGCTCGTGATGGGCCTCGGCGCGCCGATGATCTGGTGGGACGAAGAGTTCTGCGAAAGCCTGGCCGGCCAAGGGTTCCACGTGATCCGGTACGACAACCGGGACGCCGGGCGGTCGAGCCGGATGCGCGGCCGGGCGAACCTCGCGCAGGCGTACCTGCTGCGCAGCGCGCCGTACACGCTGGCTGACATGGCCGGCGACGCGGCCGGGCTGCTGACCGCGCTCGGCATCCCGGCCGCGCACGTCGCTGGGGCGTCGATGGGCGGGATGATCGCGCAGACCCTGGCGATCCGGCACCCTTCGCGGGTGCTGTCGCTGACGTCGATCATGTCCAGCACCGGCGGCAGGCTCGTCGGCAGGCCGAGCACGCGCGCCATGTCGATGCTGCTCGCCGCGCCGCCGCGCGACCGCTCCGGCTACGTCGAGATGCTGGTGCGCACGTTCCGGCTGATCGGTTCGCCGGGCTACCCGTTCGACGAGGAGCGGATGCGAGACCGCGCCGAGCGCACGTACGACCGCGGCGTGCACCCGGACGGCACCCTCCGCCAGCTCGCGGCGATCATGGCCGACCGCGACCGCGCGCCGCGGCTGCGGAAGGTGCGGGTGCCGGCCCTGGTGGTGCACGGCGCCCGCGACCCGCTGGTCCACGTCTCGGGCGGCCGCGCCACGGCCCGCGCGATCCCGGGCGCGGACCTCGACGTCGTCCCCGGCATGGGCCACGACCTGCCCCGCGCGGTCTGGCCTCGGGTGGTCACGGGCATCACGCGGATCGCCGACCGTGCGGAAGTGGCGAACTCGCGTGATTGAAGGCGTATCTCGCGTGATTGGACGCGTATCTCGTGTGATTGAAGGCGGATCTCGTGTGATGCGTGGACGACGTCGTCACGTTGAGAGGGTGACCGAGCCCAGGTGGGAGAAGTGGGCCGCGATGCGGGAGCCGCGGCGGACCGGCACCGCGTCCGTCATGCCGCCGGTCAGGACCAGCCAGCCCGGTTCCAAGGCCAAGCCGCGGGCGCCCAGCGCGTTCGCCGCCAGTGCCAGCGCCTCCGCCGGGTGGCCCTGGACCGCCGCGCCCGTCGCGGTGTCGACGATCTGGCCGTCGACCTCCAGCAGCGTCGCTTCCAAGGACAGGTCCAGCGCGGACGGCGGCAGCCCCACCGGCCCGACCCCGAAGTACGCCGAAGACCCGTTGTCCGCGACGGCGTCCGGCAGCGTGAAGCGGTAGTCCGCGTACCGGCTGTCGATGACTTCGATGCCGCCGTAGACGCGGTCGACGGCGGCCAGCGCCGTCGCCGCGGTGACGCCGGGGCCCGACAGCGAACGACCCAGCACGAAGACCAGCTCCGGCTCGGCGCGCGGGTGGATCAGCGCGTCCAGCGGCACCGGTGACCCCGCCGGCAGCACCATCGCGTCGGTGAGCCAGGCGAGCAGCGGCGAGTCGATCCCCATCCGCTGCTGCTTGGCCCGCGACGTCAGGCCCAGCTTCAGCCCGATCAGCGTCTCGCCGCGAGCACGGCGCTGCCGGAGAGCCTCGTCCTGGATCGCGTACGCCGTGTCGACGTCCAACCCTGGCCAGTCCTCGGAAAGCGGAGCCCGCTCCGAAACCGTCCCCAGCAGCGAAGCGGCTGCCTCTCGCACGTTCATGCTTCCTCCGAAGACGACGCGGAGAACACCGCGGTGACACTGCCGAGGCCGGCGATCGTGGCGACGATCGTGTCGCCCGGCGACACCGGGATCGCCCGGGTCATCGAGCCCGGCAGCACGACGTGCCCGGGCTCCAGCGTGACGCCGAGCGGGCCGACCGTGTTCGCCAGCCACACCAGCGAGTTCAACGGCGAACCGAGCACCGCGCCGCCCGCACCGGTGGCCGCCACCGAACCGTTCTGGTACAGGATGCAGCCGGCCAGGCGCAGGTCGGCGTCGCGCAGCGCCGTCGGGCGGCTGCCCAGCACCACCCCGCCCGAGGACGCGTTGTCGGCGATCGTGTCGAACAGCGAGATCTTCCAGTCCTGGATCCGGGAGTCGACGATCTCCAGTGACGGCAGGACGAAGTCCACCGCGCGGACCGCGTCGGCGACCGTGACGCCGGGGCCGCGCAGGGCCGAGCCGAGCACGAAGGCGATCTCCGGCTCGATCCGCGGCTGCAGGAACGCCGAAACCGGGATCGGCTGGTGCTCCAGGTGGAACATGCTGCCGGTGAGGTGGCCGTAGTCGGGCTGGTCGACGCCCATCTGCCGCTGCATCGCCGCGGAGGCGAGGCCGACCTTGTGCCCGCGGACGGCGTCGCCGCCCTCGGTCCAGCGCCGCACCTGCTCCTGCTGGATCCGGTACGCGTCCTCGACCCCGGCTTCCGGGTAGGTCTTGATCAGCGGCTCGATCGGCTCGCGCGTGGCGTAGGCCTGCGCCAGTACGGCGGCGGCCTCCTGCACCCTGCTGGCGTCCATGGGTTCCTTCCGTCACCGGAACTCTGCCGTGCGCTCATCCCGCACACAAGCCGCGCTGTTCCACTCAGCGGAACTCTCGCTAGGCAACCTCTTGCGCGCGAGATAAATGCGGCGTAGCGTTCCGGGTACCACCAGGAAAGGGACGTGAGGGACATGGCACCGACCCAGGCCGAAGTCACCAAGCTCGCCGAGATCCGCGACGCACTGCGCGAGCGCCACCTGCGTCCGGCCGCCGAGCGACCGGCGACGAACGGCCGCGGCATCCACCACACCGCGCTGATCTCCAGCGACGTCGAGCGGACCATCGAGTTCTACCAGGACGTCCTCGGCTTCCCGCTCACCGAGCTGTTCGAGAACCGGGACTACCCCGGCTCCAGCCACTTCTTCTTCGACGTCGGCAACGGCAACGCGGTCGCGTTCTTCGACCTGCCCGGTCTGGACCTCGGGCCGTACGCCGAAGTCCTCGGTGGACTGCACCACCTGGCCCTGTCCGTCCCGCCCGAGCGGTGGAGCGTCATCAAGGACAAGCTCGACGAAGCCGGCATCCAGTATCTGCTGGAGAGCAAGACGTCGATCTATCTGTCCGACCCGGACGGCGCGCGCGTCGAGCTGATCTCCGACCCGCTGGGCGAGATGTACGGCGAGAAGATCGGCTGAAGCCGTGGTCCGGGCGCCGCGCGGCGCATAGCCTGTGCGCGACGTCTGGAGGTCCGATGTCCGACTGGTCGCTCTCCCGGGCGAAGGCCCGGCTCGATCACCGCGAACTGCTCGACGAACTCACCGCGCGCACCCGGTTCGAGGTGCGGCTGCACCTGAACGAGCCCGCCGCGAACGGCCGCTACGACGACCTGGCGAGCATCTTCGCGATCGGGCACGCCGAGTGCGCCGCGTTGCTCGCGCACCGGAGGATCCTGCCGCCGTGGGAACGCCTCCTGCTCGCGCGGTACGCGCGGCGCGTGCACGGCAAGGCGATTTCGCGCAGTGTTGGTGCTGTACCGGCGGAAGCCGCGTCGGGGGTCGCGCGGGCGTTCGGCGCCGAGATCGCCGAACTCGCCCCGGACTCCGGGGACACCGGCGCGAAGTACGACCTCCAGGGCCGGGGCCTGCTGACCGTGTTCCGGATCGCCGTCGGCGCCACGGGCGAAGCCTGGCCGGACCGCCACGAGGTGGCGACGACGTCCGCCCGCAACATCCTCACCTGCGCCGCGACCTTCGCCCGCCGCAAGCCGTGGCACGTGCTCTGGCCGGTCTACCGCGTCCGTGGCCTGCGGCTCTGGAAGCTTTGACGCCCGCCACGCGTTCCACCGGCATGAACGCAGAGGAAATCCTCGAGGGCGCCAAGACCATCGCGGTCGTCGGCCTGAGCCGGGACCCGGCCAAGGCCGCGCACGGTGTCCCGGCGATCCTGCAGGCGCACGGCTTCCGCGTCATCCCGGTGCACCCGAGCGCGACCGAGCTGCTCGGCGAGAAGGTCTACCGGTCGCTGAAGGACATTCCGGATCCGGTCGACCTCGTCGACGTCTTCCGGCCGTCCGCCGAAGCGCCCGGCATCGCGCGCGACGCGGTCGAGATCGGCGCCAAGGCGTTGTGGCTGCAGCAGGGCATCGTCTCCGCGGAAGCTCGCCGGATCGCCGAGGAGGGCGGGCTCGCGTACGTCGAGAACCGCTGCACCGCCGTGGTCCGCGCGACGGCCGCGATCTCGAAGACCTGACCGGCCGCCGCTCACCAGCTCCACCGCGAGCGGGCCCGCCGCTCGAGGAAGCTGTACGCGGGCAGCGGCCCGATCCAGTCCGCCTGGACGCCCTCACTGCGGCCCAGCCCGGCGACGGCGTCGCGAACGACGTGCAGGTCACCCAGCCCGACCAGGAACGCCCACCGCTCGTCGGCGGATTCGCCCGCCGGCAGCGACACGGAGTCGCGGGACCGTTCGGCGACGTCCGCGAGCAGCCCGTCCGACCGGGTCGACCGCCACGCCGCCCCGGGTTCGGTGAACCGCAGGCAGACGTGCACCTCGGCCAGGCCGTCGAGCCGGTCGAGGTCGGCGCGGTACCGATCCGCGGTGGGCGCGAGCACCTCGGTGCGGACGAGGTCCTCGTCCTCGGCCACCGTGCCGAACCGCACCGGCAGCACCGGGCCGCCCTCGACCAGCGCGGACACCACCGCCAGGTGCGCCGCCGGATCGGGCTCGGCCGGGGCCTCGCCGACGACCATCGCCAGGTCCTCCCAGCACACCACCCGCGGCGCCCGCGGGTGCCCGGCCCGCACGACGCCGTAGAGCTGCAGCTTCACGGCTGTTTCTTGCCCGGGACGGCCGGCTCCATCGGCACCGCGACCGGGACGGCCTGCTCCATCGGCACCGCGACCGCCTGGGTCGGCGGCGGGGGCGGGATCAGCCCGACCGTCTGCCCGAGCCCTATCGAGACCTGTCCGGGATTGGGCATCTGTGCCTGCGCGTTCACCCGCTGCATCGCTTCGAGGTAGCGGATGTAGGTGTCGACGCAGGCGATCACGATCCGGGCCTCGATCGCCAGCAGCTCGATCCCGATCACGGAAACCCGGATCGAAGCATCGATGACGAGTCCCTTGTCCAGCAGGATGTTGAGGGTTTCGGCGAGCCCGCCGCCCTGTCCGGGTGAGGTCACAGTGGTCTTCGTCCTTCCGTAGCGAGGATGTCAGCAGGGATGTCGGAGGGAATGTCGTCGAGGGCGGCGCGGATCTCGGCGAACCGCAGCTCCAGCCCGATCAGGGCCTGGCCGAGCCGCTCCACCTGGTCGGGGGTGAGGGTGCCGGCGTCGAGCCGCCGCAGCGCCTGCCTTTCCAGTACCTCTTTGAGGATGTCCAGCACGGTGATGACGAGGTGGCCGAGCCCGCGGCCGGCGTCGGCGGCGATCCGGACGGGCTCGCTCATCCGAGACTCTCCTCGATCCCGATCAGCAGCAGCCGCAGGTCGAGCCGCACCAGGTCGATACCGGCGAGCGAGATGATCACGTCGCCGGTCACCACGGCGCCGCGATGCACCACCCGGTCGAGTAAGTCCACGACCGCTTCGGCGGCGTCAGCCATGAGCCACCGCTCCGAGCTCGACGTCGGTGAACGAGTACGGCGGCCAAGGCCCGGTGGTCTCCACCGTCGCGCCCGCCGCGCGCAGCTCGCGGGCGAACCACTCGACCTCTGCGTGGAACGCCGCCTCCCGTCCGGTTTCGACGAGGTACGCGGTGTTGACCAGCACGCCGTGCGGCCGGGCCCGGCCGACGCTGTCGGCGGCGTGGCGGCGCAGCGCGTCCTCGAGCCGCCCGGCGGCGCCGACGATGTCCTCGCGCGCCCGCTGGATCGCCTTCAGCCGTTCACGCCGGCGGACCAGGTACTGCGTGCCGGTCAGGCCCGCGGCGTCCGGCCGGCTGGCCGCCGCGGGCTCGGTGTGCCGCACGCGGACACCCCACTCGCGGTGGCCCTCCACCTCGTCGAGACAGTTCCGCGCCTGGTCGTACGCGACCTCCAGGAGCCGCCGCACGGAGCCTTCGCCGTCGAGAACCGTGCCGAACCTCAACGGCAGCACGGGTTCGTGGCGGAACACGGCGCGCACCACCGCGTCGTGTTCGCGGGCCAGCTCGGCGAGCGTGCCGTCCACCGGGTCGACAGTGTCGAGGCTTTCGAACCGGGCGGGCTCGGCCTCGGCGACGACCACGCCGAGATCCCGGTAGCCGATGAGCCGCGGCGCCGGGCCCAGGTCCAGCTCAGTGGGGCGGTTGCGCGTGATCGCGTACGCGCACAGCCAGTTCCGGGTGCTCACCGCGGCTCTTCCCCTCCGCTCGGCACGGCCGCGGGCAGCCGGGCCTCCAATTCGGCGACCCGCGCCGCGAGGTCCGTTTTCTTATCCAGTTCGCCGCGTGCGGCATTCGGCGCAAAGAACGGGTCATTCGTCCACCAGTCCATGCCCATTTCCCGCGCGGTCTGCGCGGAGGCGATGAACAGGCGGATCCGCAGGGTCAGCAATTCGACATCGACGACACTGATGCCGATGTCTCCGGCGATCACGACGCCCTTGTCGAGCACGCGTTCCAAGATGTCGGCCAGCGAATCGGACGATCCGGCCAATCGTGTCACCTGTCTCTCAGGAATCAATGGTTCCCCGCGTGAACCGCCGCAGCCGTTCGCACGCGCTGAGCTCGCCGGCACCGTCGATGTCCACCCGATAGGTGGCCATCACGCTGGTGGAGTCCGGAATCCGGGCCAGCTCGACGACGTCGACGAGCACGGACCAGCCGCCGTCGGCGCGGGTCCGGACGCCCGTCACGGCGTGCGGGGTCAGCCCGGTCACCACGCCGAACTGAGCCTTCGCTTCACGAATGGCGTCGGCGGCACGGAGCCGGGAAACGGTTTTCTCGGGGGGTTTCTGCAGATTTTCGGCAGGGGAAAGGAACGGCTGCGAGGATTCGGTCATCACTTTCCTAGTCAGGGATGCCGCCTACCGTAGCAACGGGCACAACCTCCCGCAGATCGGTTGCGGGACGGCCTTTTTAACCAATTCACACAACAATGGGCGGTCTGCGGGAACCGGCAGGGTCAAATGGCGCAACGCCGAGGCACCCAGTCGAACCAATTCCCGGGATCAGCCCGGAAGATTACAATCGGGTAACGTCTACCAGCCGGTAGCCGACGCCGCGGACCGTCTCGATGGTGCGAGTGCCGAACGGCGTGTCGATCTTGCGCCGGAGGTAGCCGATGTACACCTCGACGACGTTCTCGTCGCCGTCGTAGTGCGCGTCCCAGACGTGGCCCAGGATCTCGTTCTTCGTCAGCGCGGTGCCCGCCCGCCGCAGCAGGAACTCCAGCAGCCCGAACTCACGCGCGGTCAGCTCGATCCGCTTCTGTCCTCTGTGGACCGTCCGGGCGGAGGGGTCGAGGCGCAGGTCGCCCGCCTCCAGCACGGCGGGGCGGGCCGGGGCACCGCGCCGCAGCAGCGCCCGCAGCCGGGCGATGAGGACGACGAAGGAGAACGGCTTGGAGAGGTAGTCGTCGGCGCCGAGGTCGAACGCGTCGGCCTCGTCGTACTCGCCGTCCTTCGCGGTGAGCATCAGCACCGGCGTCCAGTTCTCCGCCGCCCGCAGGCGTTTGAGCACCTCGTAGCCGGACAGCTCGGGCAGCATGATGTCCAGCACGACGACGTCGTACTCGTGCTCGCTCGCCCGCCAGAGACCTTCCCGGCCGGTGTGCGCGACGTCGACGGTGAACCCCTCGGCGACCAGCCCGCGCCGCAGCGTCTCCGCGAACTCGCGCTCGTCTTCCACGATCAGCAGGCGCACTACTCCTCCTCCGGCAGTTCGAGCACCGGCAGCTCGAGCACGAACCGCGCGCCCGGCTCGTCGGACGCGGCGTAGCGCGCCCGGCCGCCGTGGCGCGCCGCGATGCCCGCCACGATCGGCAGGCCCAGCCCGGTTCCCCCGTGCCCGCGCTGCCGCGACGCGTCGAGCCGGACGAACCGTTCGAAGATCCGTTCGCGGTCGGCTTCCCCGACGCCGGGGCCGTCGTCGCTCACCTCGACGACGGCGAGGTCCCCGCGCACCGCGCTGCTGACGCGGATGTGCGACCGCGCGTGCCCGCGGGCGTTGTCGACGAGGTTCCGCACCGCCCGGCGCAGCTGGGCCTCGCTGCCGCGCACCTTCGCCGGCCCGGCCCGGACCTCGACGTCCAGCGAGCATTCGCCGCGCACGCGTTCGGCTTCGGCGCGGACAATGTCGTCGAGATCGACCTCGGTACGCGACGGCCGGTCGGTGGCGTCGTCCGTGCGGGCGAGCATGAGCAGGTCGTCGACGAGTTCGCGCAGCCGCGCGGTTTCCCTCGCGATCACCGGCACCAGGTCCTCGGCGCTCTCCGGGTGCCGCCCCGAGACGTCGAGCGCGGTGCTGATCGTCGACAGCGGCGAGCGCAGTTCGTGGCTGGCGTCCGCGACGAACCGGCGCTGCGCGGCCTGCGCCGACGCGAGCCGTCCCAGCATCTCGTTGAGCGTCACGGCGAGGCGGTGCACCTCGTCGCCGCCCGGCGGCAGCGGCACGCGGGCGGCTAGGTCGCGCGTCGAGATCTCCGCGACGGTCCGGCGCATCCGCTCCACCGGCCGCAGCGCCGAGCCGACCGCGCGGTACACCGCGAGCCCGGAGATCGCCAGCAGCGGCACGGCGATCAGCCCGAGCAGCAGCGTCAGCCGGGTCGACGCCTCCGTCACCGGTTCCAGCGAGCGCGCGGAGATCACCGTGTACGGCCCGCCCGGTCCGTTGACCTCCTGCGAGACGACGCGGTAGTCGTCGCTGTCGCCGTTGAGCCCGAGCGGGAGGGTCTCGATGGTCTCCCGCCCGGCGGCCGGGCGGGCGGTGGTCAGCGCCGGGTGCCCGACGATCGCCGGGTCACTCGCGATCGGCACGCCCCGCGCGTCCAGCACCTGGGTGACGGCTTCGGTGTCGCCGGTGCTCGCGACGTCGCTCGCGCTCAAGTCGCGCGCGCCTTCGCGGACGAGCTGGATGGCGACCTGGCGGCCGGTGCCGCGGGCACTCTCGGTGACGCTGCGGTCGAGCGACTCCTCCAGAAGCACCACGACGACGGCGAGCGCGGCGGCGATGGCCAGCGCGAGCGCGAGCACCGCCACGGCGGTGGTGCGCATCCGGACGCCGGTCGCGGCGATCACCCTGCCCAACTTCACCAACGCAGCGTAACGACCACCCGACTGGTGCCCATACGCCCCAATGTGGCGTTCGGTGCGTTGGACGTACCCAAAGTGGCGTTCGGTGCGTCCAACGCACCCAAAGTGGCGTTCGGTGCGTTGGACGCAACGAACGCCACATTGGGGTGCTGGCGGGTGGCCAACAGCGGCGGCCGGGCGACCACCGCGCGCCGGCTTCACGGCGTCCGGCTTCACGGCGTCCCGCTTCACGGCGTCCTGCGGCGGCGCGGGACGACGAGCCGCTCCTGGCACAGGCCGTCGACCTCCGGCACCGCCAGTGGGCGCGGGTGCGGAGGGGCTTCGGACGGTCACCGGGCAGACGGTGCCTGGTGGGCGCTGTGAATTTCCTGAGTCCGTGAGCCGGGTCTCGCCGCCCTCCGATCCGCGCAACCGCCATAGGTAGGAAACTTAACCATCGGAGGTTGCACCAATTAGTCCGCGCAACGACCCGCATTGTCGTGGGTCATTCGAGAATCTTCCCCATATACATCGGAGGTGTTACCGTCCAAACCCAGCCAGCGGAAAGGCGTACCGCTGAGCGGGAACCGGGAACGTCCAACGGAGGACAACGTGGGACCGGAGCGCGGGCTGGACCAGAGCGGAACTCTCGAACGCGGGCTCGCGGTGCTCGAGCACGTGGGTCGGCACCAGGAGATTTCCACCAATGCGATCGCGCGGCAACTGGGGCTTTCGCGCAGTGCCGCCTACCGCATCGTCGGCACCTTGAAGAACCTCGAGTACCTCGAAGCCGATCAGGTCACCGGCCGGGTGCGGCTGGGGACGCGGCTGGTCGAACTGGGCGCCCGCGCGATGGCGGCCACCGACCTGCACCGCTGCGCGCCGCGGTACCTCGCGTCGCTCGCGGAACGCTCCGGCGAGACGACCTACCTCGCCGTGCCGGACAACGACACCATGGTCTACGTCGCCACCGAACGCAGCGCCGGCGCCGTGACGCTCGCCTGCCGGCTCGGGACGCGACGTCCGCAGCACGCGACGTCGCTCGGCAAGGCCTGGCTCGCCGCGCTGCCGGAACCCGACCGCGCCGACCGCGTCCGGCGGATGAAGCTGGATTCCCTGACCCTCAAGACGATCATCGACCCGCACCGGCTGCTCGACGAGCTGGCGAGGACCAGCCGCCGCGGCTGGGCGATCGACGAGGTCGAGAACGAACCGGACGTCGGCTGTGTCGCCGCCGCCGTCCGCGACCACTCGGGACGGCCGATCGCCGCCATCAGCGTCGCCGGGCCGGCGCCGCGGGTGCTGCGCCGCCTCGACGAGCTCGGCGCCTCCGTGGCCGGGACCGCCGCCGCCCTGTCACTGAGGCTGGGGTACGTCCGGGGCCGGCCCGCCTGATCACCCGAACCCGGCAAAGGAGCCGACCGTGACGTGGATCCAGGACTACCAGCCGGCGGGCGCACTGTGGGTTTCCGCGCTGCTCGCCGCGCTCCCGATCATCGTGCTGCTGGTCGCGCTGGGCGTGATCCGCTTCTCCGCGCACCTTTCGGCGGCGCTCGCGCTGGTCACCGCGCTGGGCGTCGCCCTGCTGCTGTACCGGATGCCGGCCGCGCTGGCGTTCGGCTCCGCGGCGATGGGCGTGCTGTTCGGCGTGTGGTCGGTGGCCTGGATCGCGTTCCACGCCGTGTACTTCCACAACGTCACGGTCGCCACCGGCCGGTTCGACGCGATCAAGCGCGTGCTCGCCGGGTTCAGCGAGGACCGGCGGCTGCAGGCGCTGCTCATCGCGTTCAGCTTCGGCGCGCTGCTCGAAGGCGTCGCGGGCGGCGGATCCCCGATCGCGATCACCGCGGCGATGATGGCCGCGCTCGGGTTCCCGCCGGTGAAGGCCGTCGTGCTGGCGCTGCTGGCGAACACCGCGCCGGTGGCGTTCGGCGGGCTGGGCAACCCGCTGATCGTGCTCGGCAGGCTGACCGCGCCGATCATGCACCTCAAGCAGGAGCAGGCGACCGAGCTGTTCTCGGCGATGGTCGGGCGGCAGGTGCCGGTGCTCGCGCTGATCATCCCGGCGTTCCTGGTCGTCGTCCTGGCGGGCTGGAAGCGGATGCTCGAGGTGTGGCCGGCGGTGCTGACCGCCGGGCTCGCGTTCGCGGCCATGCAGTTCGTCGCGTCGAACTACATCAGCGCCAGCCTCGTCGACGTCCTCGCCGCGCTCACGGCGATGGCCGCGTTGTGGATCCTGACCCGGTTCTGGCAGCCCGCGACGGTGTGGCGCTTCGACGGCGAGGAAGCCCCCGCGGCCAAGAGTCTCGGCGCCGCCCAGGCCGAGCGCGGCGCGCTCTACGCGTGGATGCCCTACATCATCCTGATCCTGGCCATCTTCCTGTCCCGGATCGGGACGATCTTCAAGAACCTCCCGGTCTGGCTGGACCTGACGAAGCTGCTGCACAAGGCGGACTGGATCTTCGCCTGGCCGGGCCTGCACAACCACGTCGTGCAGCACCCGCCGATCACGGCGAAGAACGCGCCGTACGCGGCGACGTTCACAGTGGACTTCCTGTTCTCGCCGGGCACGGTGGCCCTGATCGCGGCGGTCGTCGCCGGCTTCGCGATGGGCGCGCGGCCCGGACTGCTGATCGCGACCTACCGAAGGACCCTGTTCCAGATGCGGTGGGCGCTCGCGACGATCTTCATGATTCTGGCGATCGCGTTCGTGATGAACTACTCGGGCGCGACGCAGACGCTGGGCCTGGCCCTGGCGACGACCGGCGTGCTCTTCCCGCTGTTCTCGGCGTACATCGGCTGGCTGGGCGTGTTCTTGACGGGGTCGGACGCGTCGACGAACAGCCTGTTCGGCCCGATGCAGGTGATCTCGGCCCAGCAGCTGGACCTGAACCCGATCCTGGCGGGCGCGACGAACACGTCGGGCGGCGTGATGGGCAAGATGATCTCGCCGCAGAACCTGTCGATCGGCGCGACGGCGATCGGGCAGAGCGGCAAGGAGGGTTCGCTGCTGCGGCAGACGTTCCTGTGGTCGCTGCTGCTGACCGCCGTGGTCGGGGTCATTTCGCTGCTGCAGGCCACGATCCTGACGGCGATGATCCCGTCGCCCTAGGCTGGGCCCATGACTGCAGAAGCGCTTGCCTCCTTCGGTTACGAGCTCGGGCTGCTGAAGCGCGTCCGGCGTTCGGGGTGGTGGCACGCGGGGGTCCGCGACCCGGAGTCGGTCGGCGAGCACAGCCTGCGCGCCGCCCAGCTCGCCGCGCTGATCGCGGCGGAAGAGGGCGCGTCCCCGGAGCGGGCGGCGTTCCTGGCGCTGTGGCACGACACGCAGGAGACCCGCACGGGTGATCTGCCGCTGACCGCCGTCGAGTACCTGCGAAAGCCGGAGCCACGGCAGATCACCGCCGACCAGACGGGCGCGCTGCCTCCGCGGTCGCGTTCGCTGGTGCGCGAAGCTGTGGACGAATACGAGACCCGGGAGTCCGCGGAAGCGTTGTGCGCCAAGGACGCCGACAAGCTGGAGATGCTGCTGCAGGCGCTGGAGTACCGGGATGTCGGGGTGCGGCGCGTCGACGAATGGATCGAGTCGGCGCGGAAGGGGCTGACGACGGAGACGGCGCGGAAGATCGCCGAGGCGGCGTTGACGCTGTCACCGCTCTCCTGGCGGAACCGCTAGTGGCTCACCGCCGTCGCGCGGTCCAGCAGCAAGGCTCGCTCGCGGGCGTTCTCCGTCATCTCCGCCGCGCGCCGGAACTCGTGCTCGGCCTCCGCGAGCCGGCCCAGCTTCTCCAGCAGGTCGCCCCGGACGCTGGGCAGCAGGTGGTAGTCCTTCAGCGCCGGGTCGTCGGCGACCGCGTCAACCACTTCCAGACCCGCTGACGGCCCGTACGCCATCGCCACCGCGACCCCGCGGTTCAGCTCGACCACCGGCGACGGCTGGAGCTTGCCAAGGCCTTCGTACAACGCCGAGATCCGGACCCAGTCCGTCTCCGAAGCCGTCCGCGCCCGCGCGTGGCAGGCCGCGATCGCCGCCTGGGCGGAGTACGGGCCGTACGCGCCCTCGGCGATCTGCTCCGACAGGGTCAGCGCCGCGAGGCCGTGCTGGATCAGCAGCCGGTCCCAGCGGGAACGGTCCTGGTCCAGCAACAGCACCGGTTCGCCGTTGGGGCCGGTGCGGGCCTTCGCCCGGGACGACTGCAGCTCCATCAGCGCGACGAGACCGTGCACTTCGGACTCGCCCGGCATCAGCCCGGCCAGCACGCGGCCGAGCCGCATCGCCTCTTCGCAGAGCGCCGGCCGCATCCAGTCGTCGCCACGGGTCGCCGAATAGCCCTCGTTGAACACCAGGTAGATGACCTCGAGCACGGACGACAGCCGGGCGACGCGCTCGTCGCCCTCCGGCACCTCGAACGGGACCTTCGCCGCGGCCAGCGCCTTCTTCGCCCGCACGATCCGCTGCGCGATCGTCGATTCGCGGACGAGGAAGGCACGCGCGATCTCGTCGGTGGTCAGCCCGCCGAGCATGCGCAGCGTCAGCGCGACCCGCGCCTGCGTGTTCAGCACCGGGTGGCAGGCGACGAACAGCAGGCGGAGCAGGTCGTCCTCGATGTGGTCGTCGAGCCCGGCGTCGAAGTCGGGCAGCACGCCGTCGCCGAGCCGCTGGTCGCGCCCGACCTCTTCGAGCTTCTCCGCATAGCGCTCGTTGCGGCGGAACTGGTCGACCGCGCGGCGCTTGGCGATGGTCATCAGCCAAGCGCCGGGGTTGCGCGGGACGCCGGACTCCGGCCACTGCTCCAGGGCCGCGACCAGCGCGTCCTGTGCCAGCTCTTCGGCGAGGCCGACATCGCCGCGGGCCATCCGGGCCAGACCCGCGATGAGCCTCGGCGACTCGATCCGCCAGACCGTCTCCACCGTGCTCCGGGCGTCCGCAACCGTCACCCGGCCATCAGACAGGGTGATCGGGCGCGGTGCAACCCACTACTCGCTGATCGGGCGAATCTCCATCACGCCGCCCTTCGCCTCCGGGTTCGGCGCCTGCTTCATCAGCTCGACGACCTCCTCGAGCGACTCGCCGTTGAGCACCCAGAACCCGGCGATCAGCTCCTTCGTCTCCGCGAAGGGCCCGTCGATGACCTTCGGCTCAGCGTCGCCTTCGAAGACGACGCGCACGCCTTCCGCACTCGACGTCAGCCCCTCGGCGAGCACGATCCGGCCGTCGTCGAACAGCCGGGCGTTGAACGCCGCCATCTCGGCCAGCTCTTCGGCGCCGGGCTGGAACCCGGGCGCCTCGGACTCGGGGCTGGCCTTGACCATCACCAGGAACCGCATCACGCTTCCTTGGCGCTCTGCGCGCGAAGCCGGCCCTCCAGCTCCGCGACCTCGGGCGTCATGTTCTCGAAGTCGGACGCCTCGGCGACGCGCCGGATCTCGACCTCGCCGCGCTCGCCCTCGGGGTTCGGCCTCCGCTTGATCCACTCGACGCACTCGTCGCGGTCACGGCACTGGAGGATCCAGAACCCGCCGACGAGCTCCTTCGACTCGGTGAACGGGCCGTCGACGACCGTGGGGGCCGCCTTGCCGTCGAAGACGACCCGGGCCCCTTCCGAGCTCGGCGCGAGGCCCTCGCCGGCCAGCAGGATGCCGGCCTTGACCATCTCTTCGTTGAACTTCGCCATCTCGGCCAGCAGCTCGGCGCTGGGGGCCTTGCCGTCGGTGTCCTCGTTCGTCTTGACGATGACCATGAACCGCATCGCGGTCTCCTCTCGTTCGCTGTTGCCTACGCGTCGAACGGCCGCGGGCCGGATCGACAGCCGCCGCCAAAAAATCTTTGGCGCCGGAAAACTAGCAGCTCAGGGTCGCTCCGGACGGGCGAAATCGGACAGGGGAGAATCGACGCTCGTGGCGGTTCTCCCCGACGACCTTTCCTCCGCGCTCGACGAAGAGCTGGCCAGGCACCCCGTGCCGCGGCTGGCCCAGTCCGTCGACCGGCTCAGCACGCGCTACCGCCAAGGTGACGCGGCGACTTCGCCGATCCTGAGCTCCGAAGCCGACATAGCCGCGTACGCCGGCTATCGGATGCCGGCGACCTACGCGGCGGTACACACTGTGCTCGCCGAAGCCGCTTCACGCGTTCCCGGCTTCGAGCCGCGCACGCAGATCGATGTCGGCGGAGGCACCGGCGCGGCGGTCTGGGCCGCCGCGGCCGTCTGGCCGTCGCTCACGAAGTGCACGGTGCTGGAGCAGGTCGCCGGCGCCATCGGGCTCGGCAAGCGGCTCGCCGCGGGCGCCGGGATCCCGGCGGTACGGAACGCCGAATGGCGACGCGGCTTCGTCGACCCGGCCGCGCCGGCCCCGGAGGCGGACCTCGTCACGCTGTCCTACGTGCTCGGTGAGCTGCCGGAGGGAACCCGCCCCGACGTCGTGCGCTGGCTCGCGGCGAAGGCCGGGGCGGTCGCGCTGGTCGAGCCGGGCACCCCGGCGGGCTACGAGCGGATCCGCGCCGCGCGTGCCCAGCTGATCGAACTGGGCCGGCACGTGGTCGCGCCGTGCCCGCACGACGGCGCCTGCCCGATCGTGCCCGGCGAGGACTGGTGCCACTTCGCCACGCGGCTCCCTCGCTCGGGGCTGCACCGGCGGCTGAAGGCGGCCACGCTCGGGTTCGAGGACGAGAAGTTCGCGTACGTCGTCGCGGCGCGGGTGACGCCGGAGCGGCCGGACGCGCGGATCATCCGGCACCCGAAGAAGCACAAGGGCTGGGTGGCACTCGACCTGTGCACGGCCGCCGACGGGCTGGAACCGGGCGTCGCGGTCTCGAAGAAGCAGGGCCCGCGGTACCGCGCGGCCCGCGACGCCGAGTGGGGCGACGGCTGGTCGACGAACTGACTCCGCCGTGGCAGGGTGGCCGACCATGGGGAAAGTCATCGCGGAAATCAGCATGTCAGCGGACGGCATCGTGGCCGGTCCGGACACCAGCACCGAGCACCGCCTCGGCAAGGACGGCGACCTGCTGCACGAGTGGATGTTCGAGGGCACCGACGCCGACGCCGCGATGGGAGCCCGGCTCTTCGACGGCGCGGGCGCGTTCGTGGTCGGCCGCACGATGTTCGACGTCGGCGTCGACCCCTGGGGCGACGACGGCACGTTCAAGAAGCCGGTCTTCGTCGTCACAAACCGGCCGCACGACCCCGTGGTGAAGGGCCCGACGACGTTCACGTTCGTCACCGACGGCCCGGAAAGCGCGCTGCGGCAGGCGAAAGCCGCGGCGGGCGACGAGAACGTCGTGCTGATGGGCGGCGGCACGACCCTGCGGCAGTTCCTGCGGGCCGGGCTGGTCGACGAGCTGCGCCTGCACGTCGTCCCGCTCCTGTTCGGCGCCGGGGTCCGGCTGTTCGACGCCGAAGCCGGCGAGCACGTGAAGCTGGAACGCACCGCCGTGCGCGAAACGCCGAACGCGACCCATCTGACGTTCCGTGTGCTGAAGCCGGCCTAAGGCATCCGGACCGTCCGCAGGAACGCCGGGAGCAGCCACGGCCGCGGGCCGCCGATCCGGACGCCGCCGCTCGCCACCGCGCGGAGCTTGCCGATCCGGCCGAACATCATCGGCACCAGCACCGCCGGGTCGAACCGCAGCCGCACGTCGGCCCGGCCGTCCGGCTCCTCCGCGCGCAGCTCGCCGTGCCGCAACGCCAGCACCGCCGGTTTCGTGTACGCCGACCGGAACTCCACCGCGATGCGGCGGGGTGACGGCGTCGCGTCGTCGAGCAGGTGGCCCATGCCGTTCCGGACCATGCCGAACAGGAACAGCTCCAGGAACAGCGCCTCGGGCGCCGCGGGGACCGGCCACGGCCGCCGGAGCGCGCGGGCGATGTCGAGGCCGTGGATCAGCAGCTCGTTGACCAGGTGCGCGAGGACGCCGGCCACCGGCACCCGCGAGCCGCCCAGCCACCACACCGGCTTCTCCGGATCCAGGTCCGCGCTGACGAGCAGCACCTCGGCGACGTCCGCGCGCAGCCGCTCGGCCAGCCGGCCGGGGTCGCGCTCCGGGTAGAGCTCGAGCGCGAGCGCGTTGAGCCGCGAAATCGTGTCGATACTGGCCGTGTCGATCGGCTCTTCGAGGCCCGGCAACGGAAGCGGACCGCCTTCGCCGCGGATCATCGCGGTGTACATCAGCGCGATCATCCCGACGTGCGACGCCGTCTCGGCGATCGACCACTCGCCCCATGATTTCGCGTGGGCGTCCGGGACCCCGGCCACCAGGTTCGCGAACCGGGCGGCGATCTCGGGCAGCGCCGCGCGCACCGCCTGCCACTGCGAAGGTTCGACCGTCACGGGTGTCGACGGTAAGGGCCGGGACGGCGTCCCGGGTCTTCGAAGGTGCCGTTATCTTCTGCTCATGGCCCGGTTCCTGCCCCGGTCGACCCGGTGGCGGGTCGCCCTCTTCGCCGCGCTCGCGTCGGGCCTCGTGCTCGGCGTCGGGTCGTACTGGTTCGTGTGGTCGCTGCGGCAAGGGCTGGAGACCTCCTCGCACCAGCTCGCGAGCGAAAAGGCCAGCAAGATCGCCGCACTGCTCGATGCCGGGATCAAGCCCGTCGACGTCGCCAAGCAGATCGAGAACGGCGGCTACCGGATCAGCCCCGGCAAGGAGGAAGAGGGGGACTGTCCGTACAAGCGGACCGGGGGCGGCACCCGCGTCGGGCCGGCGGCCGTGGTCTACGGGCCCGACTGCGTGGTGGGCGTGAGCTTCCCGGGGGACGACGACGACGTGTCCAACGCCGGGACCAAGGACAACAAGCACTACGTGCGGACCTCGTTTCAGCTCGATCCCCTCGGCCTCCAGACCGTCGACACGGCCCAGCGGTTCCTCTGGAGCGGGGTGCCCGCGGCGTCGCTGTTCATCGGCGGGGTGGCCTGGTTCGCGGTCCGGCGGTCGCTGCGGGCGGTGGGCAGCCTCCGCGCCGAGGTCGACGGCGTGCGCGCGGGCGACCTCGGCCGCCGCGTCCCGGTGCCCGACTCCGGCGACGAAATCACCGAGCTCGCCGTGACGATGAACGAAATGCTGGCCCGGCTCGACCGGTCGGTGCGGCGGCAGAGCCAGTTCACCGCGGACGCGGCGCACGAGCTGCGGACGCCGCTGGCGTCGATGCGCACCCAGCTCGAGGTGCAGCTCGCCCACCCCGACCGGCTCGACTGGCGCCACAGCTGCGAAAACGCCGTGCTCGACGTGACGCGGATGGAGACGCTGGCCGCGGATCTGCTGCTGCTCAGCAAGCTGGATGCCGACCAGCCGGCCCGGCACGCGCCGGTGGCGATGGCGGAGCTGGTCACCGAGCACGTCGCCGCCCGGCAGACCCGGGACGGGATCGAGGTGCGCACGGACATCGAAGCGATGCCGGTGGTGCGCGGCCACTCGGGACGGCTGGAGCGCGTGCTGCGCAACCTCGTCGACAACGCCGAGCGGCACGCGAAGAGCCACGTGACGATCACGCTCACCGCGTTCGACGGCCACAGCGTGCTGATCGTCGAGGACGACGGCCCCGGCATCCCGGCCGAAGCGCGCGAACGCGTCTTCGACCGGTTCGTGCGGCTCGACGACGACCGCGCCCGCGACGACGACAGCGGATCCGGACTGGGCCTCGCGATCGCCGCGGAGATCGCGCGGACCCACGGCGGCACGCTGCGCGTCGCCGAGAGCACGTCCGGCGCTCGCCTGGAGCTCCACCTGCCGCTTGCCTGAAGACTTCTTCAGCTCGCTTAAGCTCCGGTTCAGCGTGGCCGCACGAACATCCCGCCATGCTGATCGATCTCGCACCGGCTCCGGCGCGCACGCGCGAAACCCGCGCGGTCCCCTACATCGTCGCCGCCGTCGCCTTCGCCGGGTACGCCGCCTGGTCGCTGCAGCGGCTGCGGACGTTCGACGCGAGCGGGTTCGACCTGGGGATCTTCGAGCAGGCGGTGCGGTCCTACGCGCACGGGTCCTGGCCGGTGTCCGATCTGCTCGGCCCCGGCGCGCCGACGCTGGGCGACCACTTCCACCCGATCCTGGCGCTGCTCGCGCCGTTCTACCTGCTCTGGCCGTCGCCGGGCTGCCTGCTGGTCGCCCAGGCGCTGCTGTTCGCGCTCTCCGCCGTGCCGGTGACGCGGTGCGCGCTCGAGGTGCTGGGCGCCCGGCGCGGCGCGGTCGTGGGCGCCGGGTACGTGCTGTCGTGGGGCCTGCTGTCCGCGGTCAACTTCGACTTCCACGAGGTCTGCTTCGCCGTCCCGATGCTGGCGTTCGCCACGGAACACCTGCTGCGCCAACGGTGGCGGGCCGCGGTCTGGTGCGCGCTGCCGCTGGTGCTGGTCAAGGAGGACCTGCCGATGACGCTCGCCGCCGTCGGGATCGTGCTGGTGCTGAACCGGCAGCGACGGCTCGGCTGGGCGGTGGTCGCGTTCGGCGTCGCGACGACGGCGTCGCTCGTCCTGGTGGTGCTGCCGGCGCTGAACCCGGCCGGCGCGTACGCGCACAGCGGTGGCTTCAACCCGTTCGGCGGGGCGATCGTCAAGGTTTCGATGCTGCTGGCGTTGCTGGTGCCGACGGCGTTCACGGCGCTGCGGTCGCCGCTGGTCCTCCTCGCGGTGCCGACGCTGCTGTGGCGGCTGGTCTCGGCGAACGACCGCTACTGGGGCATGGGCTACCACTACAGCGCGGTGCTGATGCCGATCGTGTTCATCGCGGCGGCCGACGGCGTCCGGCGGGCCGGTCCGCGGTCGCGGACGTTGCTCCCGGCGTGCGCGCTGGTCGTCGGCCTGGGGTCGGTCGGCCTCCAGGCGGCGCACCTGACCAGCGGTGTCTGGACGCCTTCGCAGCGGGACGGCATCGACGCGGTGCTGGCGCGGATCCCGGACGACGCCACGGTGATGGCGTCCAACCGGCTGGCCCCGCGGCTGACGTCCCGGTGCACGGTGCTGTTCTTCGACGGTTACCCGCACCCGGAGCTCCGGCCGGAGTGGGTGGTGGTGGCGAACCCGGAACAGTCCTGGCCGACCACGCTGGAGTCGAAGGCGGCCGCGGTGACGGAGCTGGAGCGCACGGGGTACCGGCAAGTCGACGGGACGGACTCCGTCGTGCTGCTCCACCGCGCGGTGGAAACGTCGCAGCGGTAACCGGCCAGTCGGGGGGCGTGCCGGCCGGTTACCGCCGCACCGAGGAAGAGGGCACCCCGGCCAAGGAATGACGCGCGGCTTCCCGCTTCACTCGATCGAGTGACGCGGGGGGGGCCGGCTCAAGCGCCCCAAAGTGGCGTTCGGTGCGTCCAGCGCACCCAATGTGGCGTTCGGTGCGTCCAGCGCACCCAACGCCACATTGGGGCGTTTGGGCAGGTCCCTCAGCTGCGGCCGAAGCAGACGAACGGCATCAGCGGCTCCGCGCGGGCCGCGTCCGCCAGCGCCCGCGCCGGGGGCGTGCCCGCCGAGAGCGCCCGGTGGAACGCCAGCATCACGCCGCCGGCCGTGCGGTCGTCGACCCTGGCCACGCTCGAGACCACCGTGCGGCTCCCGCCGTAGAGCAGCGCCGCCGTGAACCCGAGCACCTCGTCGCCCGCCCGGACCACCGCCTGGCCGACGTCGCACGACGACAGCACCACCTGCTCCGGCGCCGTCGAAAGCCGCTGGACGTCGTACGCCATCAGCGGCCCGTCGGCCAGGTTGAGCCGGGAGAACAGCACGTTCTCCTGCTCGTGGTGGCCGTGCGCGGCGAAGTGCGCCAAGCGGCAGCCGTCGAACGCCTTGAGCGTCGCCGCGACCGTCGCGTCCGGGCCGGTCAGCACCTCGGCCTCCGGGTACAGCGGCGCCAGCAACGCGACCTCGGCCTCCGCGTGGATCAGGTCGGAGCCCGCGACCAGCAGGGGCGCCCCGCCGGCCCGGCGGGGCCGGTGGCCCGCGTCGAGCCAGGTCGACGACGACGGCGTGACCGTCACCGGGCGGCCGCGCACCGTCGGCAGCAGGCCCCACGGGATCGCCGAAAGCGCGCCGGTCGGCACGACGACGACGTCGAGGTCGCCGAGCCGGGAAGCCAGCGGGGCCAGCAGGATGCCGTCCAGCGCGGTGACCTGGGTCCGCACCGACCGGCGGATGACCTTGTCCAGCCTCAACGGCAGCTGGCGGCCGCACAACGCGTCGAGGTCGCTGTGCAGCCGCGCGACCGGCTCGGCGACGGCCGACGCCGGACCGAGCTCGATCAGCGCGACGCGGTGGTCCGCGATCACCTGCGCGCACAACGCGCCGTGGTCGGCGAGGAAGCACACCATCGCACTGCCGGTCGCCGCGAGCTCGTCGCCGACCTCGCCGAGCTTCGCCTCCTTGTGGCTGACGTCGGCGCCTTCGGACTGCCAGCCCTTCGCGCGGATCTCCCGTTCCAGCGCGGCGCACCGCTTCACGGCCTGGGTGTCCGGCTTCCCGGACAGCTCGCCCGCGCGGATCTGCATCGAGAGGTACCGCAGCTCGGCGACGGCGTCGACGGTCTCCGGGTGCGCGGGCGGACACACCGGCCGGAACCGGAACGCCTGGGCGCGCGAGCGGTCGAGCCACCGGAACACCACGCCGGGCGACCGCTGGGCGAGCGCCGCGGCGAGGCCGGCGTCGGCGAGTTCCTTGCCCAGTGACGTCGTCCCGGTCAGCAGGTCGACGCTGCCGAACCGGCTGCGGTGCCGCTGCAGCTGGGTCAACCCGGCCCGCGCGTTCGCGAACGTCACGCGCCGGTGGCCGCTCGCGGCCCCGAGCTCCGCCAACGCGAGCCGCCGCACCAGGCGGTTCTCCAGCGGCGCGCTCCGGCGGTCGCGTGGGGCGATCCCGGCGCGGGCGCCGTCCAGGTCACCCAGCGCGATCCGGGTGCGCGCGGCCAGCAGCGCCGCGATTTCCGCGTCGTTGCGCAGACCGAGCCCGGTGAGCCGGTCCGCCAGCGCGGTCGCCTCCTCGGCGACGCGGGCGATCCGCCGTCCGGCCGCGAAGTCCGCGCGCAGCACGGTCAGCTGCGCGACCGCCGCCCACGTTTCGTTGCCTCGACGGCGAAACCGGCGTCCGGCGCGGCCGGCCCAGCTCCGCGCGGTCGACGGCGCCCCGCTCGCCAGCGCCGCCAGTGCCCTGGTCAGCTCGGCCTCGGCGTGTTCCTGGTTCATCCGCAGCCGCGGGAACTGCTCCAGTGCCACCTCCAGTTCGGCGGCGGCTTCGTGGGGCAGCCCGGCGGCGAGCAGCGCCCGCGCCTTGTCGACGGCCAGCACCGGCAGCATCCCGACGCTCTGCTTGGCGTAGAACCCGCTCGCCGCGTCGAAGTCGCGCAGCGCGCCTGGGATGTCGCCGGTCAGCACCCTGGCCTGGCCGCGGCCGTGCGCGGCTTTCGCGAAGATCCGCTCCAGGCCCTCTTCGGAAGCCTGCCCGGCACCGATCTGCTCGCACTGGTCGAGGTCGGCGAGCGCGAGCCGGACGCGCCCGGCGTACTGGTGCAGCATCGCGCGGTTGAGCAGCGTCCTGGCGAGCACGACGAATTCGCCGGCCTGCCGCAGCAGCGGGATCGCCTCGTCGAAGCACGTCAGCGCCTCGTCCAGCCGGCCGATCAGGATGAGCACGAGACCGCGCTGCTGGCGCAGGACCCCGCGCCCGGCGTCGGACACCAGGACGTCGGCTTCGTCGAGCAGCGCCAGCCCGCGGGCGCTGTTGCCCAGCGCCGTTTCGACGGCCGCGTAGGTGCCGAGCACGCGCGTCGCGAGGTCGGGCCAGGCCGGCCAGCCCGGCGGCGGCGCGGTCGCGGGCAGGCCGAGCAGCCGCGCGGCGGAGCGGATCAGCCGTCCGCCGACCACCGGCTGGCCGTTGTTGGTCGCCGCGACCGCGCGCCGGTGCAGGTCGCGCACCCGGTCTTCGACCTTCGGTGACACGACCACGGGCTGCCCTCCCGGCCGGGGACTCCGCCCCTCGGCCGAGCAGGCGGGTCACAACTCGATCGCCGGCGTGCTCACCGTTCGCGACCGTCCGAGCGTCCGGACCAGGACCTGCACCATCCCGTGCGGGACACCGCTGACGGCGAACCGGCCCTCGGCGTCGGACGTCGTCGTCAGCGGTCCGTTCCGGGTGCGGACCTCGATCGGGTGCTCGGCGGGCGGGGTGAGCCAGCCGTCCAGCCGGATCGTACCTCCGGTTTCGGGGCTCACATTCACCATGATGGTCAGACTTTCGCTGTCGAACGTGATGAGTCTTCCCTGTTCAGCGGCGCTTCGCGCGACGGTGAGCCCCTCCTGTTCACGAATCCGCATCACTTCGAGGTCGACGTCCTCCAGCTGGATCGCGAACCGGATCTGGTCCACCAGCGTGGGGGGCATCGGGTCGGCGTCTTCCCACAGCTCGCGCATCCCGGCCAGCAGCCGGAGGTCGAGCTCGTCCAAGGGCTCGTTCGCGCCGGGTGGTTCGACGGTGGTCACAGCCAATCTCCTTCGCCGTTGGCGAGTAGCTGCTCGCGCAGGCGCGCGAGGCAACGTCCCCTGGTCGGGCCGATACTCCCCCTCGGCATACCCAGCCGGGCGCCCACTTCGGCGTAGTCCGGCCGGTGCACGAACGCCACGATCCGCAGCAGGCTGCGGCAGCGTTCGGGCAGCTTGTCGACCGCGCGCCACAACCGCGCGCGCTGGTCGTCGCGCAGCACCCCCTCCTCGGGTGCCGGCGATGCTTCGACGAGCCGCTCCGGGAGCTCCGGCAGCGGCCGTTCGACCTGGCGCTTTTCCCCAGTCCGCCAGGACTCCCGCTTGGTGACGGTGATCAGCCAGCCGGTGAGCGCGATCGGCGAGCGGATCTCCGCAAAGGAGCCGAGCAGCCGCAGCCACGTCGTCTGCACGACGTCGGCGGCCTGGTCGACATCCAGGCCCTGGTCACGCGCCACCTGCCAGAGCAGCGGCGTGAGCAGGGAAACCAGTTCGTCCAGCGCCGCGCGGTCACCTTCCCGCGCGGCGCCGAACAGCGCCGCGACCCGGTTGTGGTCGGTCTTGGCCACGTTCACAGCGAACCCAACGCGGTCCAGGCGCGCTTGACGACCGTCTCGCGGTCCACCGTGTCCAGGTCCCCGGAGAGGAGCAGCGCGTTGCCGAGCTCGGCGGCGGCGAGCGGCGCGGCGAACGACGTCCCGTCCCAGACCGCGAAGCCGGCGCTGTAGTCGTCCGGGTCGAACGAGTTGCGACCGTGGCCGGGCACCTCGTGGTCGGCGGCCGCGGTGCCGCGGACGTCGGTCGGGTAGGTGCTGACGACGCCGGCGCCGGTGGCCCAGCAGCGGACCCACGGGCCTTCGTTGGAGAACAGCGCCTTGCTGGTGGTGACGTCGGGGTTGAGCGCGCCGACGCTGATCACCTGCGGGCCGGAGCCGCTTCCGAGCGGCTGGTCGGCGAAGGCCGCCGGGTAGAAGCGGCGGGTGGTGGCGTCGTTGCCCGCGGCGGCGACGACGAGCACGCCGAGCCCCAGCAGTTCCGCGATGGCCGAGCCGAACTGGCCGGTGTAGGCGATGTCGGCCGGGTTCTCTTCGTAGTAGCCGAGCGACAGCGAGACGATGTCGACCATCTTCTCGGGCCGGTTGTTCGCCTGCGCGTCCCGGACGCGGTCGGCCAGCAGGTGCAGCGCGAGCAGGACGTCGGCCTCGTACGCGACGCCGTCGCTGTGCACGACGCGGATCGCGAGGGTGTCGGCCTCGGGGCAGGCCTGCCGGACGATGCCGGCGATGAACAGGCCGTGCCCGGTGTCGGTGTCGACGTCGCCGATCAGCGGCTGGCCGGTCGTCGGGGCGTCCCAGTGGTCGGTGAGCAGCTGGGTCGGCAGGGTGCTGCCGGAGGCGAGCTGGGCCTGGAGGATCGCCGCCTGGATGTCCGGCGCGACGGCGAGCCCGGCGCCGGCGGGCGGCGGGCCGCCGCGGTCCGCCAGCCCGAACCACGGGTGCGGGCCGATGCCGGTGTCCAGCACGGCGATCACCGGCCGCCGGTGCGCGGGCTCCTTGCCGCGGTACGGCGGGTCCGCGGCCAGCGTCACCGGGATCCGGTTGGCCCCGCGCGTGCGGCCGTAGGAGCTGCCCGCGCCGAACCCGCTGGTCTCCCACGGCGTGCCGCCGAGGCCGCTGGTCTCCCAGGGCACCCCGCCGAACACCGGTGTGGTGAACAGCAGGTGCTCGACGGAGATCCGCGCGACCAGCTCCGGGTCGATCTCCCGCCGCTCGGCGGCGGACCGCAGCAGCTGCAGTGCCTTCCAGCAGTCGACGACGACCGGGTCGACGTCCTCGCGGACGTGCAGCAGCGCCCGCACGGGCAGGTCTTCGAGCGGCTGGACGCGGCCGGCCTCCTTGGTGCCGCCGTCCGGGACGGCCGGGGTGGCGTAGATGCCGATGCGGGCGAGCACGCCGTTGATCGCGGCCAGGCTCCGCTGGTCGCGCAGGTAGCGATCGGGGATGAGGAACACGCCCGGCCGGTACACGGTCGTGCGCGGGGCCGGCCGCCCGGCTACGGCGACGGCCGTCGCCGGATCGAGCACGCGCGCGCCGTGCCGGTCGAGCAACTGTCTGGGCGGGGACGGGAGCTCGTTGATCGTGCTCTCGTCCTCCGTGAACGCTTCAGCCTCTTCCACCGTCTCTTCTCGCACGAACCTGACGACCATCGGGTCCACCCTCCTACTGCCTCGCCCCCGCCATTGATCACGCTTGGCACCCGGGAAAGACCGGGGAGCCGCCCTTGGAATACGACACCGACATCTCGAACGCATAACGACGACGGCAATCGGGTGAAGACGTATCTGACGGCCCCGGCTCACCCACTTGGCCTCCGGAAGTCACGTCTTCACACGGGGGAGATCACCATGGCTCTGCTCCGGTCGAGCGAGCAGGAGGCGGACCGGCCGGCACCGGTGCGTGGACCAGGCGGGGCCTTCACCCCGGAACCCGCCACCGGCGGTGGCCGCTTCACGGTGCCGCTCGACCTGCCGCCCGGCCCCGGGGGCTGCGCGCCCGCGCTGGCACTGCGCCACACGACCGGCGCGCCGAACGGCCCGTTCGGCGGCGGGTTCGCGCTGCCGCTGCCGCACGTCCGGCCGGCCGCCGGCCAGGCGCGGTCCGCCGCGGACGGCAGGCTCGTCCGCCGCGGCGACGGCTTCCTGCTCACCACCCGGCCGGGAATCCGGCACGTCCTCGGGCCGGACGGCGGCGGCTCCGCCTGGTACCTCGAGCGCACCGAGGACGCGCTGGGCAACACCACGACGTTCGACTGGACGCACCACAGCGGACAGGCGTACCTCGCCCGTGTCGCCTACGGACCGTACGAAGTGGACTTCACGTACGAGCCGCGGCCGGACGTGCTGCGCTGGGGACGAAACGACACCCTCGTCTCGACGGCGCTGCGGTGCGCCCGGATCGACCTGCGCGTCCCCGGGGACGCGCGGCCGCTCGTCCGGCGGTGGAGCCTCGGCTACGACGCCGACGACGTCACCGGCGCGTCCCTCTTGACGTCCGTCGCGCTCACCGGCTTCGACGCGAACGGCGCCGAAGCGGCCGCGCCGGCACTGCGCCTGGCCTACGCCCACACGGAACTCCCGGCGGCGCGGCGGGTCCAGCTCGCCGCACGAGCCCGGACCGGTCAGGGCGTGCTGCTGTTCGACACCGACGACTCGATGCCCTACCACTCGCTCGAAGACCTTCCCCGGACCGGTCGGCTGAGCGAGATCGACAACGGCCTCGGGCTGCGGACCTCGATCGAGTACGCGACGGTCGGCGAGGTCCTGGTGGTCCGGCGGGTCACCCTCCGCGAAGCGGTCACCGGGCAGGCGGGGGTGACCGAGTTCGAGTACCACGACGGCCGGTTTCCCGGCTTCGGCCGGGTCGTGCAGGACGAGCTCGGTGACGAGTACGCGCCAACGCTGCGGACGATCCGCTGGTTCGGTGACGGCGGGCTGCTGCGCAAGGAGGAGACCTACGGCCTCGACGGCTCGCCCGAAGCGGACCGGCCGTACCGCCGGGTCGAGCACTTCCGCCGTCCACAGTGGACACGATCGGTGACGACCGAGTTCGAGCGCCGGACGGCGCCGGTTTCGGTCACCACGACGGAGACGGTCTTCGACCCCACGGGGAACCCGGCCCGGCGGGTGGAGACGACCGAGCGACCCGGTCGCACCCCGGTCGTGCACGAGACGCGCACGACGTACGCGACCGACCCCGAACACCGGTTCGCGGCACTGCCCGCTCGGGTGCGCGAACTCGACGGAACCGGAAAAGTATTGTCCGACAAGGTGTTCCGGTACGACGAAGAGCCCGACGGCCGCGCCGGTTCGCACGGGCTGCGCACCGCGGAGGAGGAGCTGGTGCTCACCGACGCGCTCGTCGCCGACGTCTACGGCCCGCTCGCGGCCGACTTCCGGCACTACGGCTACCACCGCCGTCCCGGCGAGGACGGCTGGTGGACCACGACGTTCCACGGGCGGCTCGACACGGTCACCGGGCTGCGCACCACGACGACGAGCCCGCTCGGCCACACCACCGAGGTGCGGTATTCCGCCGACCGCTGTTTCCCCGAAGCCGCCACGGACCCGGTCGGGAACGTGACGGTCACGCGGTACGACGTCCGCACGGCGCGGGTGCGCGAGACGACCGACCCGGCGGGCGCGGTGACCACGGTGACGCTCGATCCCTTGGGCCGTCCCGAAACCGTCGTGCGGCCGGGCGACTCGGCGGACCTGCCGACCGTCCGGTACCGCTACGACGGCAACCGGGTCACGACCGAGCAGCGGGCGGTGTCCGGCGAGGCGGAGGTGATCGTCACCGCGGAAGTCCGCGACGGCGCGGGACGGCTGCTGCAGCGCCGGCACGCCGAGCTCCTCGGCGACGTCGTCGACGAACACCACGAGTACTGCGCGCGGGGGCTGGTGTGCCGGACGAGCCGGGCGTTCCGGGACGGCGAGCCACCCGGCACGCCGGCCGAGTTCCGGTACGACGCGCTCGGCCGGCCGCTGACCACCGCGGACGTCCGTGAGGGGCACCCGCACGGCCCGTGCGACCTGCTCGGGCGGGAGCTGCGCGGCGCCGACGGCGTCGTGTACGTCCGGGACGCCGCCGGGAACCCGGTGGAGTCCCGGGCCGGCGGGCACACGGTGTTCCGCGTCCACGACGCGGCCGACCGGGTGGTGGCGGTGCTGGCCGACGACCCGCGCGGGAGGCCGGTCACGACGTTCACCTACCACGACGGCGGGCTTCCGGTGCCGTTCGGCGCGGGGCCGTACAGCCTTGGGCGGCTGGTGTGCGTCACCGACGAATCCGGCGTGACGCTGTTCGGCTACGACGCGCTCGGCGATCCGGCCGAGAAGCGCTGGCGCCCGGCGCACGTCGCCGTCGAGTACCGCCTGGACCTGGTGCGCCGGGCCGACGGCCGGCTGTCGGAGGTGGTCTACCCCGACGCCGGCGACGGGCGGCTGACCGTGCGCCACCAGTACGACGAGGTCGGCAGGCTGGTGAGCGTGCCCGGCTTCGTCGACGCCGTCCACTACGACCTGCACGGCCGCCGCACCGCGGTGCACTACGCCAACGGCGTCAGCGAGCTCTTCTCACCATCGCACGTCGTCGCGGGCCGCGGTGGCTGGGTGCGCGAGCTCGAGCCCGGGGCGGCCAAGGTCCCGGAGCCGCCGGGTGGCAGCGAAATCCGGGACGCGTTCGGCCGGTTGCGCGGGGTGCACGGCGACGACGGCGTCAACGCCCTGTACGGCTACGACCACACCGGCCGCCGGATCCGCACCCTGGTCACCAACGGCACGCGCGTCCACGAAGTCCTGACGCCGGACGAGCTGTACGCCATCGAGGACGGCGAGCTGGTGGTCGTGGTGGCGGGCACGGTGCACCGGCGCGCGGACGGCACGCGCCGGTACCTGCACTTCGACGACCAGGACGCCGTCGCCCTGGTGACGGACGAGAAGGGCGCGGTCGCCGAGGAGGATCCATGGTGGTCGTGAGCGCTCAGCCCAGCCATTCCCGGGAGCCCCAAGTCCGTGAATGTCGCATTGAGGGACTTGAAGTCCCTCAATGCGACATTCACGGCTTTGCGTCGAGGAGCCCCGGCGTCAGCTCATGGTGATCGCGTTCAGCTTTTCTCGGAGGTAGTCCGCCGCGATCACCTCCGGGTACGTGCGCCTGCCCAGCGGGGGCGCGAGCGACGTGATCCGCGCGTCGTGATCCGTCTCGTAGAAGAAGATCAGCGACACCAGGTCCTCCTCCGGCGCGCTCGCCGCCGGGGGAAGGACCCGGTGCCGCGTCGAGCGCCAGCGGTCGCCGGTCCAGCGGGCCATCAGGTCGCCGATGTTCACCGTGAACGCGTCCGGGTGGAACGGCGCGTCCTCCCACTCGCCGCCGGCCGTGTAGACCTGCAGGCCGCCGACGCCGGCCTGGCGGTCGAGCACCGTCACCGTGCCGAAGTCGGTGTGCGGGCCGATCCGGAACTGGTCCGGCGCCGGGGCGCCGACGTGGGTCATCGGCGGGTACCAGTTGATGTTGAACGTGTACGTCGGGTGCTCGGTGTGCCGCGTGAAGTGGCTCTCCGCGAGGCCCAGCGCCGCGGCGAAGATCTCCAGCAGGTGGTCCGACAGGGCCCGCATCCGGCGCATGTACTCCGTGGCCGTCTCGGCGAACCCGGGCACCTCGTCCGGCCAGACGTTGGGCTGGAACCAGAACCCGTCGACGTCGGCGACGCCGATCCGGGCGTCCGCGCCCGCAGAGTAGGACTCCTTCAGGTCGGGCGGGGTCTCGGTGCCTTCGGCGTAGCCGTTGGCCTCGACGCCCGGCGGCAGCCAGCCGCGGCCGCCGACGGTCACGGCGTAGCGCTGCTTGACGTCTTCGGGCAGCGCGAAGAAGCGCCGCGCCAGCTCACGGGTCCGCGCGCGCAGGCCGACCGGGACGCCGTGCCCGGTGACCAGCAGGAAGCCGGACTCCCGCAGCGCGCGGTCGATCTGCCCGGCCACTTCGGCCCGGCCTTCGGACGTGCCCGCGAACCACGGCGAAAGGTCCACGAGCGGAACGGATGACGGCATACCGGCTCCTCAGCAAGCGCTGGCGGGACTAGCACTGTCGGGACTAGCACTGGCGGGACAACACTGGCGGGACAACACTGTCCTATTCGGACTTTTCGACCCCGATGTCCTCGAACCACAGGTCCGGACGCGCGGCTATGAACTCCTTCATCAGCGCGGTGCAGGCGGGATCGTCGAGCAGGGTGATCTCCACGCCGAGCCCGGCGAGCCAGTCGTGCCCGCCGTGGAACGTCTCGGCCTCGCCGATCACCACGTGCCCGATGCCGAACTGACGGACGAGCCCGGAGCAGTACCAGCACGGCGAGAGCGTGGTGACCATGATCGTGTCGCGGTAGTGCGGGCGGCGGCCGGCGTTGCGGAAGGCGGCGGTCTCGGCGTGCATGGACGGGTCGCCGTCCTGCACGCGCCGGTTGTGCCCGCGGCCCAGCAGGGTGCCCGCGGTGTCGAACAGCGCGGCCCCGATCGGCACCCCGCCCTCGGCCTTGCCCAGCTCGGCTTCTTCCCGGGCGACGGCGAGCAGGGTGTGCGGATCGATCGGCATGCGTCACTCTTTCGCCCGGGGCCGCGCGTGGCAAGTGTTTGACCGTCCGGCTGCGCCATCCGGCGGATCGAGGACCGGATCTGTCCGCGATGTCTGGCAGACTGCGTGCCATGTACGGCACTTCGGAACGGCTGCTGCGGCTGCTCTCGCTCCTGCAGGCCCGGCGGGACTGGCCGGGCGGCGACCTCGCGGCGCGGCTGGAGGTCGACGTCCGCACGATCCGCCGCGACGTCGAGCGGCTGCGGTCCCTCGGCTACCCGGTGCACGCGACGCCGGGCGTGGCGGGCGGCTACCGGCTCGGCGCGGGCGCCGCGCTGCCGCCGCTGCTGCTGGACGACGACGAGGCCGTCGCGGTCGCGGTCGGCCTGCGCACGGCGGCGAGCGGCACGATCAGCGGCATCGAGGAGACGTCGGTGCGCGCGCTGGCGAAACTGGAGCAGGTGCTGCCCGCGCGGCTGCGGCCGCGGGTCGGCGCGCTGCAGGCGGCGACGGTGTCGCTGCCCGGCGCCGGGCCGACGGTCGACGCGGAGGTGCTCACCGCGATCGCCGTCGCGTGCCGCGACCAGGGGCGGCTGCGCTTCGGCTACGGCGACCGCGACGGCGCGGAGTCGCACCGGTCGGTCGAGCCGCTGCGGCTGGTCCACACCGGGCGGCGCTGGTACCTGGTCGCGTTCGACCTCGACAAGCAGGACTGGCGCACCTTCCGGGTCGACCGGATCGCGGGGGTGCCGGTGGCGGGCTTCCGGTTCACCCCGCGCGAACCGCCGGCCGAGGACCTCGCGGCGTACGTTTCCAGCCGGATCTCGACGGCGCCCTACCCGCACCGGCTCGTGCTGCGGGTGGCCGCCCCGGCCGCCGTGCTGGCCCGCCGCATCCCGCCCACCAGCGGGGTGGTGGAGGCGGTCGACGAGCACAGCTGCCGGGTGCGGACCGGGGCGAACACCCTGGACACGGTGCCGTACTACCTGGCGCAGTGGGGCTACGACTTCGTCGTCGAGGAAGCGCCGCCCGGCCTGGTGGAGCGGCTGCGGGAGGTCTCCGAACGCTTCGCGCGGGCGGTCGGCTGACGGCGCCGCGGCGCGCGATTCACGCCACCCGGACGCGGTCGGTTTCGCCGTCGGAGAGGAAGGACGCCAGCGCCTGTCCCTCTTCGGCGACGTCGGCGTGTTCGGCCCGGGACAACCGCCGCAGCGGAGTCACGACCACGACTCCGGCGTCGACGGTCCAGGTCGCGGCGACCCGGCCGTCGACCAGCACGACGCGCTCGCCGGCGACCGAGAGGCCGCGGTGGACGTCGTCGATGACGCGCGTGCGGTCGTGGTAGCCGAGAATCGCGTTGTCGAACGCCGGCAGGAACCGCGCCGGGGCGGGCGTGTCCGCGTCGGGACGTGGCGCGCCGGGCAGGTCGAGGAGCTCGCGGCCCCGCTCGTCGCGGAAGACTTCCAGCTCTTCGCGCAGCGCCGCCCACGCCGCCGGCAACCCGGCCAGGCCGCACCAGGCCCGCAGGTCCGCCGAGGCGGCGGGACCGAACGCGGCCAGGTAGCGCCGCACCAGCGCCTGCCCGACCGGGTCGGCGCCGTCCGCACCGTCCGTGGCGGGCGCGTCGGGTTCGCGGCCCAGCCACGCCGTGAGCGGGAGGTTGCGCACACCCGCCTTGGTGCGCCACAGCCCGCGGGGCGGCAGCTGCGCCGTCGGAATCAGCGCGGCGACCAGCATTTCGCCGAGCGCCCGCGGTCCCGGCTCCGGCCAGCGCCCGGCGACCGCTCGCGCGAGTTCGCCCATCGAGCGGGGCTCGCCGTCGGCCAGCACCGCCCGGCCCGCCGCCGCGAGCTCGCCGAGGTCGACCCCGGTGAGCTCGCGGCGGTAGGTGCCGAGGACGCGCTGGCGCAGCATGGTGTCGAACCGGGCCCGCCACGCGAGGACGTCCTCGGCGGTGAGCAGGTGGACGGTGCGGCGCATCAGGTGGGTCCGCACCAGCCGCCGCCCGGTCAGCAGGTCCGACAGCGTCGCCGGCTCGAACGCGCGCAGCCGCGACCACAGCCCGGTGAACGGTTCCTGGGGTTCCTGCGCCTGCAGCCCGCCCAGGTGCGCGACGGCGTCACGCACGGGCAGCGCGGCCCGGTCGAGCAGCAGCTGCCGGGCCAGGGTGGCGCGGTTGAGCGCCCGGGTGTCCAGAACGGTCGGCATATGCCCACCGTTTCATGAATAGCGGACAGGATCTGTCCGCTATTCCGGCCATGCCGAAAACTTCAGCTCGGCCGCGACGCCGACGTCGGCGCGCCGAGCATGCGCAACACCAGTTCGCCGTACTCCTTGCCGAGCGCGGCGGGGGTCTGCCGGGCGCGGTCGCTGTACCAGCGGGCGACGTCGACGCCGAGGGAAAGCACCGCCCGGGCCGAGATGTGCGCGTCGGACACCGTGAACACGCCTCCGGCGACGCCCGCGGCGATCACCTCGCGCACGATCCGCTCGATCCGCCGCCGCAGCTCGGCGACCACCTCGAACTCCTGCTCGGGCAGGGCCTGCAGCTCGTACTGGACGACCCGGGCCACGGTGTGACGCCGCGCGTGCCAGGCCACGAAGTCCTCGACGATCAGCCGGATCCGCTCGACCGGGTCGGACTCCTTCGCGACGACGTTCTCGACCAGGGCGAGGGTCTGCTCGTGGCCGTACCGGCTGATCGCGAAGAGGAGCGCGGCCTTGGACGGGAAGTGCACGTAGAGCGCGGCCGGGCTCATCCCCGCGGCGCCGGCGATGTCCCGCGTCGTGGTGGCGTGGTAGCCGCGCTTCGCGAAGGCTTCCACCCCGGCCAGCATCAACCGGCGCGCTGTCTCCGGCTGCACGTCCGGCCACAGTTCGGCCGACAGCGACATCGTCATCCGGTGATCCTCCCAGATCGCACCGCCGAGTGGCGGGCACGACGGCCAGCCTCGATCGGCACCATTGTAAGCGGCCGCTTTGTCGCCGACCTGGGATCGTGTCCGCGGCTGGTCCATCAGTGGCCGTCGCCGTGCCCACGCGTCGGTGACCGGGCACTGCGGGAGACACCGAAACGAAGGTCGCCTCCGTCGCGCAGGAATGTCCTGATGAGGTTTCGGACGGACTCCGGCCCACGGGGGACTTCTGTGCCGTGACGGCGTGGCGACGCTGTCGCTCGTCGCGGTCGCCATCGACGTGACGACCGGGCGACTGTTTCCCGGCCACCCGCTGCCCTTCCCTGCCATGGCAGGGAAATCGGCTGGCGTGGACCACGCCGGCGGCGGTTGGTCACGAACTGGAAACGGTTACTGTGCGTGACGAGACCGACGACGGTGGTCGGCACGAGTCCGCTGAGGTGCTCGTGAGGGTCGAGAACGATCCGACTGATCGGCCTCGACCCGGCCAGGTCGAGGACGTGAAGTGCGTTCTGGAGGTAGGTACCCCGAACGCACGCTCTGCGGCATGAGCGGATAATTATTGGTAAGCGGCTTGCCGAGGTGACGCTGGAAGTAGTTCTTCTCAGGGGTCGTCAGGGCCAGGTGTGCGCCGAGGCGGCGAACGTCTCAGGCTTGCTGTGCACGGGCACCACGCAGAGCAGGTGGCCGCCTGGTGCGCGTAACGTGTGGGCATCCAGCCAACCGGATACCGGCTCTGCACCCAACGCTGTGAGACGGGCAACCTCCGCGGCCAGGTCATCGGTCTCGATGTCGACGTGGTAGCGCGGCGCATCGTCCTCGACTGCCTGGACGACGGTGAACAGTTCGGGCACGGCGCCGACCAAGACGGTGAACTGTTCTTGTCCCGGCGCGGGATGGGCCGGGACGCCCAGCACCGCGGACCAGAAGTCGGCTGCCGCGCCGGCCTGGGAAGCGGGTGCGTCGATGAGGATCCCGACCAGTCGGCTGCGATGCATGGTCTCAACGCTATCCACAACTCAGGAGCCCGGCAAAGCTCTCGGGCCGGCTCTGACTTCACACCTGCGTGGTGGCCTCACCTGATCTCGGCGGTTGCCAGCCCCGGTCACCTGCAACACGTCAGGCAGCAGCCATCCGATCCTGCTGACGTCCGCTTCTCGGCATGACAGGGCGATCGGATGATCGACAGGGCGGGCAGAGGGCAGAAACGTGGTAGCCGACGCGTCCATGGCGACGGGTGGACGGCTGGACCTCCTCGGCTCAGTCAGCAGTCGGCCCCGGTGAGGGCTGGACCGCTCGGCACCAGGCCGCCCGGAGACCTTCAAGTTCGTGTCGGGGGAACGGACGGCCCCACCGGGTCTGGTAGCAGGCCTCGCCCAGGTCGTCGGCGACGGTGTCGAATGCCCTGAGGACCGTTCTGGCGAGCGTGATCGTTGGCTGCTCGCTTTGCCAGAGCAGGCTTCCTTCGTGTTCAGGTGTCTTCCACTCGGCCGCTTCGACAAGGCGGACCGTGACCGTGTCAGCGCGACGATGGAAGAACCAGCGGTAAACGGTGGGTTCGGCCTCGAACTCGGCCTTGGTGTGGGTCTCATGGAGGATGATCCTGGCCACGGCCCTCAGCAGCTGCTCGGGACCATCGGTGACGTAGGAAGCGAACGCCTCGGCGCTGGTTTGCTCGTCCTCGACAGAGCAGAGCGCCCAACCGTGGTGCTTGATCGTCCAGGTAAGTCGCACGTCCAGCATTGTGATCGGACACGGTGCCCGCCGTCATCCGATTACTACTGCAGGCTGCAGCGGCGTCCGCTCATCGGCATGAGCGTGCGTCGCGACAGTTCAGGTCTGCGGTAGAGGAGAACGCTGATCACGCTCGTCGGCGCGGATGGTCAGCGTGCCCGTTCCCAGAGCGGCATGCGGAAGGTCGCGTAGGTGAACTTGCCGGTGATCTTCCCGGCGGAGTCGAAGTGGAAGACGTCCAGGCCGTGCCATTGGACGCGGCCGCCGTAGCGGAGCCGGGCGAACCACCGCAGCGGCGGGATCGCGCGGTTGCCGTGCGCGTCGGTCAGGTCCAACCGGCACGCCCACCGGATCGTCGCCCGGGCGCGGGACTCGTCGATCACCCGGTCGTACACGTCGAAGGTCATCGCGCCGTAGCGGCCGGGAACTGCGGCGCGAACGCCGCCCGGATCGCGGGGAGACCGCGCAACTCGGGGCCGCGGCCGGGCAGGTAGCGGGCGTCCTCGGCGAAGAAGGACATATCGACACCTACTTCACCCTGGGGCGGCAGCTCACCACCGCCTGCCCCGAGCTGACCGGCACGGACGGGGCGTCCTTGGTCATGGCGGCCAGCGCGTTCGTCGCGAAACTGTTCCTGCTGACCCGCCCCTCGGCCGCACTGCGGGAGCTGTACGACCGCGAGCCGGAGATCGCCCGGGTGTTCCCCCGTTCCGGCCCACGCTGCAGCGCATGATCGCCGCGACTGCGGCCGGGCTACCGGCCACGCATTGATGCAGTGGGCCCTCTCCGCACCTCCGTCCCCCGTTCCGGAGAACGGATGGCCACGGGACCGGAAACTCGGCGGTCCGCTGCCACCGGCAGGACGGGGTGGCACCTGGGGTGCCGGGTTCCGGCGTGAACGTACGCCGTCCGGAATCGGTGCTGGGAACGGCTGGCCGGCTCCGTGCGCTGGCGCCCGCCCAGAACGCGATCGTGGCCATCGATCTGGCCGACACCAAACAGATGGTCGTTGTTACCGACCACGACTCGAAAGTACTGGCACGTAAGACGTTCCTGCCTGGTCAACAGCTCCCGATCCGAACGTGCCCGTCCTGCGGGGCAGGTTTGTGCACCCACCCGGGCGGGGAGGGATGTGAGATGGTCGATGGGTGGCGAGGAGTGCTGGGGAGTTCGACAGCTGGTACGCGGATCGAATCGAGTCGCCGGTGGCCGATGAGCTTGTGCGGCGGGTGCTGGGGCTTCCGCCGGATCTACAGTCCACGAGCCTGCTGGGCGGAGCCGGGCTCGATGAGGTCGTGGCGGCGCTTGACCTGCGTACTGGGCAGGTTCTGGTGGATCTGGCGTGCGGTCGCGGCGGGTACGGGCTGGAGATCGCGCGACGCAGTGGTTGCCGGGTCGTCGGGATCGACTTTTCAGCGGTCGCGATCGAGCACGCCCGGCGCCGGGCGCGGGCGTTGGGGCTGGCGGATCGAGCTGACTTCCGGGTGGGGGAGCTGACCGCCACGGGGCTGAGCACGGCGTCGGCCGACGCCGTGCTCGTCGTTGATTCCATTCAGTTCGCCGAGCCGCTGCCGGACGCGTTGCGGGAGTGTCGTCGAGTTGTCCGCCCCGGCGGACGTGTGCTCGTCACGTGCTGGGAAGCCGTCGACGCGGACGACGAGCGGTTGTCGCCGCGACTGCGGCAGCTGGATCTGGGTAGGCAATTGCCGCGCGCCGGTTTCGTGGATGTCGAGGTCGCCGACAGACCGGTGTGGCGTCTGGCCGAACAAGCACTGTGGCAGGAGGCCCTCACCATCGACGCCGGCGATGACCCTGCGATGCGGTCGATGCAGGATGAGGCACAACGAGTCCTGGCGACTTTCGACAGGTTGCGCCGTGTCCTGGCCACGGCACGCGTACCTCACTCAGCCCCGGCGTCGCTGCCGTAGTCATCCCGTACCAGGGATTCCGCCTACCCCCTTTCATGTCTCATCCCTGGCGACACAAATACCCGCTCATCGGCTACTTGTCATCCACCGGTCGTTGCGCGGGTGTCAGCGCACTTGCGGCGCCAGACCGAGGGGCTGACGCCGCGGGCGCGTTTGAATGCGACGCTGAAGGCGAAGGCGTCCTCGTAGCCGACCGTGCGGGCCACGGTGGCGATGGTTGCCTCGGTGTCCCGGAGCAGGTCCGCCCCCAAAGTCATCCGCCAGCCGGTGAGATAGGTGAGCGGTGGCTGGCCGGTCAAGGTGGTGAAGCGTGCCGCGAAGGCGGCGCGGGACATGCCGACCTCGGTGGCCAGCGCGGCGACTGTCCACCGGTGGGCGGGATCGTCGTGCATCAGGCGCAGCGCGTCGCCGATGGCGGGATCTTCCAACGCCCGGTACCAGGCGGGGAGCACTACCTGCGGCCCGGCACACCAGGCGCGCAAGGCCAGCACGAGCACCAGATCCAGCAGTCGAGCGAGGACTGCGTCCTGGCCGGGTTCGTCGCGCGCGATCTCGGTGGCGAGCAGGTCCAGCGCCGGCTGGGTCCGCGGCCCGGCGGGCACGAGCGCCAGCGGCGGAAGCATGTCCAGCAGCCGAGCACCGGCGTCACCGTGGAGCTCGTAGGCGCCGCGCAGCATGATGGTTGCCCCGGGCAGGCTGTCGCCGTAGGTACGGGGTGCCGAGTGCCGTTGGGCTTGCGCTGCCACCTCGCCTCCGTCGGGGAAGTGTTTCCTCCCTTGGTAGATCACGAACCCGGGTGGGGTGGACGGGTCGTCGGCGATCGTGTGCCGGCCGGGTCCCTTGATGAGGGCGATATCTCCCGGGGCAAGCCGCACCGCGGCGGCACCGGCGTCGTCGAACCTGGCCGAAGCGCACCCGCCGAGCGTGGCCACGACGGTCAGCGGTGGCGGATCGGCATAGGTCACCGACCACGGTGGCCGCCGAATCAGCTGCCGGACTCGCGTGTTGCCGGCGCGGGCCCGGACCAGCAGATCGCTCAGCACGTCCACCCGCCCACCGTAGACGATCACAAAGATATTCTCGACGTTCTCCCATGGATCGTCTTCGAGTCGGGGAGTTGGCTGTCTGGCATGCAGAACATCCTCATCGTCGGCGGCACCGGGAAGACCGGTCGCCGCATCACCCGGCGTCTCAGGGCCGCCGGCCAGGCAGTGCGAACGGCTTCCCGCACCGGCGGAGACATCGCGTTCGACCTCGCGGATCCGATAACCTGGGCACCCGCACTGGAGGGCGTCACCGCCGCCTACGTCGTGGAACCCAACCTGCGGGCGAGCGGGGACCGCATCCCGAGGTTCGTGGCCGAAGCGGTCGCCGCAGGTGTGCGGCGGTTGGTGCTCCTGTCGGCCGGCGGTGTCGGCGAGGCCGACGACCGCCATCCGCTCAAGGCCGCCGAACAGGCCGTGCGCGCCGCCGGACTCGACTGGACCATCCTGCGACCGGACTGGTTCTCGCAGAACTTCAGCGAGGGCCCCTGGCTGCCGGCGGTCCTCGCCGGGACGCTGTCCCTGCCCACCGGTGAAGGGCGCACGCCGTTCATCGACGCCGAGGACATCGCCGAAGTCGCCGCGGCGGCGCTCACCGAAGACCACCACAAGAGCCGGATCTACCAGCTGACCGGACCACGGGCCATCAGCTTCGGTGAGGCGGCAGACCTCATCGGCAAGGCCACCGGACGCACGATCCGTCACACCGACGTCGCCCCCGAGGCCCACATCGAGCGCCAGGTCGCCAACGGCATCCCACCCGAAATCGCGCGGCTGCTCACCGGCATCCTCGTCGCCATCCGCGACGGCTCGGCCCCCGAGCCCACCGACGGCGTGGAACGGGCCCTCGGCCGGCCCGCCAGGCCGTTCGAGGACTACGTCACCGAAACCGCCGCCACAGGTCTCTGGAACTGACCCGGCCGACCGGTTCCGTTCGAAAGGCTCGTCGACCGACTGCTGCGGGAAGTCGGTCGACGAAGCAGTACACGCCGCGGTGGATGGCAGAGGGAACGCGCGCTGTTTGCGTCGAATCCGCCTCGATTCGACGCAAACCAAAGGGGTAATGTGACCCTGCGTGGGCGATTCGCTCATCGCCCTGTGCGGAGCGGGGAGCTGTCCCGCAGGACGACGGTCGTCGGCAGCCAAACGACCTCGTTCTCCGCTCCGCCGGCCAGGACGAGGTCGATCGCGCGCAGGCCCATGGCTCGCATGGGCACCCGGACGGTGGTGAGGGCGGGGGCCACGTCGGTGGCGGCGCTGATGTCGTCGAACCCCGCCACGGCGAGGTCGCGCCCGGGGACCAGGCCCGCGTCGCGCAGTGCGCGCATGGCGCCGATCGCCATGACGTCGTTGACGGCGAACACCAGCTCGATGTCGTCCAGACCACGGCCGAGCAGTTCGGTCATGGCCGCGTGGCCGCCTTCCTCGGTGAAGCCGGCTTCGATCACGACCGCGTTCCCCGGCTGGGCGAGACCGGCCAGGAACCCTTCCGATCGATCCCTGGAGGTGCGGAGGTCGTCAGGGCCGCGCAACACGGCGAAGCGCCGGTATCCGTGCGCGACCAGGGCGGCCGCCAGGTCTCCGGCGGCCCGGCGGTTGTCGACCGCGACGGTCCCGTACGGCAGGCCCGGCTGGCTCACCACCGCCACGCGCCCGCCCGCGGCCTCGTAGGCGCGCAGTTCTCCGGCCAGGGCGTCGTGCTCGTCCCCGATCCGGCTGCCGGCGAGGACGATGGCGTGCGGCCGGTGGCCGCGCAGGGTCGAGACGATCTCCAGTTCCCGGGCGGGGGACCGGTCGGTGACGGCCATGGTCACGGTCAGCCCGGCGGCCTCGGCGCCCTCGATGGCCCCGGCGGCGATGGAGGAGAAGTAGGGGTCGGCGATGTCGTGCACGATCAGCGCGACCGTTTTCGTCGACCCCCGGGCGGTGGCCTGCGCGGACAGGTTCGGCGCGTAGCCGAGTTTCTCGGCCGCCCGCAGCACGAGGGCCAGCTTTTCCGCGCTGACGGTGCGGGTGCTGCCGTTGAGGGCCCGCGACGCGGTGGCCGCGGAGACGCCCGCCTCCGCGGCGACGTCCCGCAGGGTGGGGGACGAGCCGATGCGTTCCTCGGTCATGACGTGACGAGCTTCTTTCCCTGGGTCCGCGGGTTCTTGTGGATCCGGACGATAGGTGATGGAATACGTTTTCCGAGATTATGACCCGGTGGCTCCACGATGGCGTGAGGAGTGCCCACGTGTTCAGTATCTCCAGGCAAGCCGCTCCCGGATTGCTCGCGGCTGCCTTGCTCGTCGCCCCGGCACAGGTCGCGCTCGCTTCACCCGCGGAGATCGTCGCGGCGGGAGTGAGTTACCACGTCGACGCCGCGCAGGGGAACGACACCGCCTCGGGCTTGGACAGCGCGCACGCGTGGCGCAGCCTCGCGCGGGTCAACCAGATGACCTTCCGCCCCGGTGACGAGATCCTGCTGCGGGCGGGCGGGCGGTGGAGCGGGCAGCTGTGGCCGAAGGGCTCCGGCGCGCAGGGCGCGCCGATCACCGTCGACCGGTACGGCGACGGCGCGAACCCCCGGATCGACGGCGGCGGCGCGGTCGACGACACCGTGCGCCTCGCCGACCAGGAGTTCTGGACGGTCCGGCGCCTCGAGGTGACCAACCAGGCGCCCGCGACGAGCACCCCCGGCGCGAACCTCAAGGACCTGCGGGGCATCCACGTCACCGGCACCGGCGGCCGGCCGCTCCACGGTTTCGTCGTCGACGGGGTCGACGTCCACGACGTCACCGGCGAGGTGAACTGGATCGGTGGCGACACGGCGGACAACAAGCCCGGCATCCACTTCAAGATGGGCTGGGACCGGTCGAAGAAGACCGGCGGCATCGTCTTCGACTCCACGGTGGCGAACGTCGGCGCGCCCCCGGCGACGCCGACGGTGCTCGACGGCATCACCATCCAGAACTCGGTCATCGCCAACACCTCGTTCGCCGGCATCTCGGTCAAGCAGTACTCCGGGGACGCCCCCGGCGCTGTGGCCACCGGCTGGGGAAGCCGCGCGAGCGCGGGCGACACCCGGTTCACCCCGCACACGAACGTGGTCATCCGCGGCAACCACATCAGCCAGCCGGGCACCGCCTACGGGTGCAACGGCGTGTACCTCACCGGCGTCCGGCACGCGGTGGTCGAGGGGAACGTCGTCCACCGGGCGGGCACGTCGGGCATCGAGGCCTACTTCGCCGACGACGTGACCATCCAGTCCAACGAGGTCGCCGAGACCAGGCAGAAGGCCAACGGCGCGGATTCCAACGGCATCGACGCCGACAAGGGCACCACCAAGGTGGTCGTCCAGTACAACTGGTCCCACGGCAACGGCGACGGCGTCCTGTTGTGCCAGTTCTCCTTCGGCGATGTCGTGCTGCGCTACAACGTCATCGCGGGCAACACCAGGTACCCGGTCTACCTGCACTCCGACAAGGCCGCGAAGGCCAAGGTGTACGGCAACACGATCCACAACGACCGCGGCAAGTACCTGGTCTACGGCTACGGCACGTCGCTGACGTCGTCGTACGACATCACGGACAACATCCTGTACTCCACAGTGGCCGGCGCGTCCCTCACCACCAGTTCGACCATCCGGTACGACAGCAACCTCTACGGTGGCGCCTCCCTGCCGGTGCCCTCCGGCGACGCGCACGCCGTCCGCGCGGATCCGCAGTTCGCCGGCTCGCCGGACTGGACGGTGGGCACACCGGAGTCCGGGCCGCGGCTCGCCGCGGCGTACGGTCTCCGGGTCCGTCCCGGATCGCCCGCGATCAACCGGGGCGTCGCGATCAGCGGCAACGGCGGCCGTGACTACGCGGGAACCCCGCTGTACACCGGGAAGCCGGACATCGGCGCGTTCGAAGTGGGGTAGTGATGCCGCATCCGGCACGGGACACCGTGACCCTGCACGACGTCGCGGCGGCCGCCGGGGTGTCGCTCGCGACGGCGTCCCGGGTGCTGGGCGCCAGTTCCCGGACGGTCGCGCCGGAGTTCCGTGAGCGCGTCCTGGCCGCCGCCGAGCGGCTGCGGTACACGGCGGACGCGTCCGCGCGGGCGATGCGGCGGGTGAGTGACTCGCTGGCGCTCGTCGCCGACGACGTCACCACGCCGTCGATGGCCATCGTGGTGTCGGCGATGGAGCGGGCGGCCAGCACCACCGGCGCGTTCGTCACCGTCTCGGCGACCCACGGTGACCCCGGACGCCAGCTGGAGACCATCCGCCGGGTCCGGGCGCTGCGGCCGCGGGCGCTGGTGCTCACCTCCGGCCGGGTCGAGGCCGGCGCGCTGTCCGGCCGGCTGCTCGCGGAGCTGCGCGCCTACGAGCACGACGGGGGCCGGGTGGTGATCGTCGGCGACACGGACCTGCCGTTCCACTCGGTCGGGTTCGACAACCACGGGGCGGCGTCCCGGCTGGGCCGGTACGTGGCCGAGTCGGGGCACCGGCGGGTCGTGATCGTCGCCGGCGCCCGTGGCCAGGCCGCCGCGGCGGCCCGGACCGCCGGCTTCGTCGAAGGACTGCGGGCGGGCGGCGTCGCCGAGCCCGCCGTGCGGATCGTGCACTGCCCGGTGAGCCGGGAGGGCGGGTATGAGGTGGCGCACCGCTTGGCCGCCGAAGGACTGCGGGGAACCGACGCCGTCCTGGCGGTCAACGACCTGCTCGCCGTCGGCGCGCTCCGCGCCTTCCGCGAGGCCGGGGTCGCCGTGCCGGACGGCGTGTCGCTGACCGGGTTCGACGACGTCGGGCTCGCGGTCAACGTCACGCCGAGGCTCACCACGGTGGCGCTGCCGCTCGCGTACGCCGGGGCCGAGGCGATCCGGCTCGCGCTCGGCGAACCCGGTGCGGTCACCCACGTGACCGTCGAAGGCCGGCTGGTCGTCCGCGACAGCACGCGGGAGCGAGTGGCGGCGGCCGGCTGACCGCTCTTGACGGGGTTGTACAGCGCGGGCCACACTCCGGGAATGCGTTTTCCGAGTTTCCGTGAAGAGCCGGTGGCGTGAGCACCCTCGACGAACTCAGAGGGCTGCGCCGGCGCGGCGCGCGGTCCTCCAAGCGCGACAACAAGGCCGCGTTCTGGTTCCTGCTGCCGTGGTTCGCCGGGCTGGTGTTCATCACCGCCGGGCCGATCGCGGCGTCGCTCGGTCTCGGCTTCACCAAGTACAACCTGATCCAGCCGCCCCAGTTCACCGGGCTGGGCAACTTCGCTCGGATCTTCACCGACGCGCGGCTGCACAACGCGCTGGGCGTGACCTTCACCTACGTGCTGGTGTCCGTGCCGCTGCAGCTGGCGTGCGCGCTCGGCGTCGCCATGCTGCTGGACCGGGGCATGCGCGGGCTGGCCTTCTACCGGTCGGCGTTCTACCTGCCGTCGCTGCTCGGCTCGAGTGTCGCGATCGCCGTGCTGTGGCGGCAGATCTTCGGCACCGAGGGGCTGGTGAACCGCTTGCTCGCCCTGGTGGGCATCAGCGGGCAAGGATGGATCTCCGATCCGGATTCCGCGCTGTCGACCCTCATCGTGCTCAACGTGTGGACGTTCGGCGCGCCGATGATCATCTTCCTGGCCGGGCTGCGGCAGATCCCCGCCGTCTACTACGAAGCCGCGGCCATCGACGGCGCCGGCAAGTGGACCCGGTTCCGGCGGATCACGCTGCCGCTGCTGTCCCCGATCATCTTCTTCAACCTGGTGCTGCAGGTGATCCACGCGTTCCAGTCGTTCACCCAGGCGTTCGTGGTGTCCGGCGGCACCGGCGGCCCGGCGGACTCCACCATGGTCTACACGCTTTACCTGTACCAGCAGGGTTTCGCGCGCTTCGACATGGGATACGCCTCCGCGCTGGCGTGGTCACTGCTGCTGATCATCGCCGGGTTCACCGGGATCAACTTCTGGGCCGCGAAGTACTGGGTGTTCTATGACGATTGAGACCGCGCCCCTGAAGACCGCCGGCAAGCACGTCGGCTTGGTGCTGCTCGCGGTGGTCATGCTGTACCCGGTCCTGTGGATGGTCGTCAGCTCGCTGCGGCCGAACGACGAGATCTTCCGCAGCCCCAGCCTGGTGCTGGACCACCCGCGGATCCAGAACTACGCCGACGGCTGGACCGCGCTGGCGTCGCCGTTCGGCCACTACCTGGTCAACTCGGCGATCGTCGTCCTGGGCTGCGTCATCGGCAACCTGGTGTCGTGCTCCATGGCGGCCTACGCCTTCGCGCGGCTGGAGTTCACCGGCAAGCGCTGGTGGTTCGCCATCATGCTCGGCACCATCATGCTGCCGATCCACGTGATCATCGTGCCGCAGTACATCCTGTTCTCCCAGCTGGGCTGGGTGAACACCTTCCTGCCGCTGATCGTCCCGAAGGCGCTGGCCACGGACGCGTTCTTCGTCTTCCTGATGGTGCAGTTCATCCGCGGGCTGCCGCGGGAGCTGGACGAGGCGGCGCGCATCGACGGCTGCGGCCACCCCCGGATCTTCCTGCGGATCATCCTGCCGCTGACGAAGCCGGCGCTGGTCACCACGACGATCTTCACGTTCATCTGGACCTGGAACGACTTCTTCAGCCAGCTGATCTACCTGACCGATCCCGAGATGTACACCGTTCCCGTCGCCCTGCGCTCGTTCGTCGACGCCACTTCGACGACCTCGTGGGGCTCCCTGTTCGCGATGAGTGTCCTCTCCCTGCTCCCGATCTTCCTGGCGTTCCTCTTCGGACAGCGCTACCTCGTCAGGGGCATCGCCACGACCGGGGGCAAGTAGCCCCGGAAAGGAAACAAGGCCATGCGCTCGAGCTACGTCCGCCGCCTGGTGTGGGCGGTTCTGCTGACGCTGACCGCGTCCCTGCCGGTCGCCTGCTCGGCCGGCTCCGGTGGGGGCGACGAACTGTCCGCCGGGCCGGTGACGCTGCGCTTCACCTGGTGGGGCGCCGACGACCGGCACAAGCGGACCCAGCGGGTGATCGAGGAGTTCCAGCGGAAGCACCCGAACATCACCGTGCGCGGGGAGTTCAAGGACTGGAACGGCTACTGGGACAGCCTGGCCACCACCGTCGCCGCCAACGACGCGCCGGACGTCATCCAGATGGATGAGCTCTACCTCGCCTCCTACGCCCAGCGCGGCGCGCTGCTGGACCTGAACACCGTGAAGAAGCAGCTGAACACCGGCGATTTCGACGGCAAGGCACTGGCCACCGGAGCCATCGACGGAAAGCAGTACGGGTTGCCCGTCGGGCTGGGCTCGTACGCGATGGTGGCCAACACCGATCTGCTGGCCAAGTTCGGCATCCCGCTCCCCGACGACAACACCTGGTCGTGGGACGACCTCAGGAAGGTCGGGGAGCAGGTGTCGAAGGCCGCGGGCGGCTCGGTGTGGGGCGTGCAGTCCCCGGGCTTCAGTGACGCCGGCGGCCTGCAGATCCGGGCCCGTCAGGCCGGTGGGTCGCTGTTCGACGACCAGGGCAAGGTCGCCATCCCGTCCGAGGTCCTCACCGGTTACTTCACCTACCTCCGCGACCTGGCCCGAGGCGGCGCCGCACCGCCGCCGTCGGTCACCATCGAGAAGGCCAACGGAACTCTCAACCAGTCGGCCGTGGCCACCAACGCCACCGCGTTCGGCTTCTGCTGGAACACCCAGCTCACCGCCCTGACGGCGGCCAGCGGACAGAAGCTGAAGCTGCTCAAGCTGCCCGGTGAGGCCCAGGCGCACGCCGCGTACTACAAGCCGTCGATGTTCTGGTCGGTTTCGGCGCGGTCCCAGCACCCCGCGGAAGCCGCGCTGCTGGTGGACTTCCTGGCCAACGACCCGGACGCGGCGAAGATCCTGGCGACCGACCGGGGCGTCCCGGCCAACCCGAAGATCCGCACGGTCATCGACAGCACCCTCAAGGCGACCGACAAGGCGGCGGCCGACTACCTGAACCAGCTCACCGTCAGCGACCCGCCCCGGGTCACCCCCAACGGGGCGAGCACCGTCGAGACGATCATCAAGCGGCACGCCGAGGACGTGTTGTTCGACCGGGCCGCGCCGGACCAGGCCGCCAAGGCGTTGATCACCGAACTGCAGGCCGACGTCGACGCCGCCAGGTAACCCCATCGGAGAAAGGGAACACCATGCCGGCGCGGACCCACCGCACCGCCATCGTCGGAACCGGGATGATCGCGAGCGCCCACGCGTCGGCGATGCGCGCGGCCGGCGACCGGGAGAGGAGACCGTGGACCTCGTGCACCTGTGCACCCCGCCGCGGCAGCACGCGCCACTGGCGATCGAGTGCCTGGACGCCGGTGTCACCGTGCTGGTGGAGAAGCCGGCGGCACGGTCGCTGGTGGAGATGGACGAGCTGGTGGCGGCCGAGCGCCGGTCGAGCGCCCAGGTCGCAACGGTCTTCCAGCACCGCTTCGGGCCCGCCGCCGTCCGGCTGCGCGGGTTGACCACGGCGGGGCGGCTGGGCAGGCCGCTGCTGGCCACCTGCGCCACCCTCTGGTACCGGGACGACGACTGCTACGCGGTGCCGTGGCGGGGGTCGTGGGACGACGAGGGTGGCGGGCCGACGATGGGTCACGGCATCCACCAGTTCGACCTGCTGCTGTCCGTGCTCGGCCCGTGGCGGGAGGTTCGCGCGCTGGCGGCGCGGCGGGCCCGTGCGGTGCGCACCGAGGACGTGTCGATGGCGCTGGTGACCTTCGCGAACGGAGCGGAGGCCTCGGTCGTGAACTCCGTGGTCTCGCCGAGAGAGACGTCCTCGCTGAGATTCGACTACGAGCGTGCCACGGTGGAGGTGGAGCATCTGTACGGCTACACGGAAGCGGACTGGACGGTGACCCCGGCGCGGGGGCACGAGGACGTCCTGTCGTGGCGGGGCAAGATTGAGCCCGGCTTGCCCAGCAGTCACGAATGGCAGCTCGCGGCGGTTCTCGACGCGCTCGACCACGGCGACCCACCCCCGGTGACGTGCGCGGACACGCGGAACACCATGGAGTTCGTCGCCGCGCTCCACGCGTCAGCGTTCACCGGCGAGACGATCCACTGTGGACAGATGACCGCGGAGAACCCGTTCTACCACCGGATGGACGGCACCGGCGCGCCGTGGGCGAAGGTGGCCCGGTGACGCCGGAAATCGTCGAGGCAGGCGACGTCGTGGTGGTGCGCGCCGGCGACGTGGAGCTGTTCCGGTACGTGTGCCGGCCGGCGGTGCCGGCGTTCGAGGGCCCGAAGCCGTACCTGCACCCGTTGCGGACGTTGGCCGGCGACGTCGTGACCGGCTACCGGCCGCACGATCACCGGTGGCACAAGGGAATCCAGATGACCGCCACGGACGTGTCCGGGCAGAACTTCTGGGGTGGCGTGACCTACGTGCGCGACCGGGGCTACGTGGAACTGCCGAACGTCGGGACCATGCGGCACGACGGGCTCGTCGTCGCCGGCGCCGCGCCCGATCGGGCCGGCTTCACGGAGAAGCTGACCTGGCTCACCCAGGCGGGCGCGCACTGGGTGGACGAGGTCCGGACCTGGACGGTCCACGACGTCGACGGCGAGTCATGGGCGCTGGGCTTCGCCACCGAGCTGACCAACGTGCGGGGCGAGCCGCTCGTCTTCGGCAGCCCGACGACCAGCGGACGGGACCTGGCCGGGTACACCGGGCTGTTCTGGCGCGGGCCGCGGGCCTTCACCGGCGGGGAGATCATCGCCGCGGACGGGCAGGGCGGCCCGGAGATGATGGGCAAGGAAGCTTCGTGGCTCGCCTACGTCGGGCACCACGACGAAGTGGACCGGTCGTCCACCCTGGTCTTCATCGACCACCCCGGCAACGAGGGCACGCGCTGGTTCGTGCGCAGCACCCCGATTCCCGCGGTGAACCCGTCGTTCGCGTTCTTCGACGAGGTCGGCCTCGCGCCGGCGGACACCTTGCGGCTGCGGTACCGGATCGTCGTGGCCGACGGCGCGTGGGACCGCGCGCGCATCGAGTCCTATGTGGAGCGACATCCCTGGTGACGTCGTCGCCGGGTGGATCGGCAAGCACCGGGCCGAGTGGTGAGGCCGCCCGGATGCGGCGGAAAGCGACTTCGCCGGAACCCCTGCGGCTCGGCGCCACGGCCGGCCAGTCCGCGCGGTCCGGCGCGTGCTTCCTCGTCGGGCGGGCCGAACCGTCGGCCGCCGGTCTCCCGGATGAGCCGGGCATCGACCGTCCGGCCTACGACTCGGCCGGCCGAGCTTACCGTTCAGTTGCAGTCGGAAATTTGTCACCGCTTCCGTGCGCGTTCACGAAATTCGACGGTGAGCGGTCTTGCCACGGTGTCCGGCGTGCGGTTCCATCCTTACCGGAACAGTTCCGTGGCTGAACGTTCACGATCGGCGCCCCGGTCGACCGCGTGGGAAAGCGCTTCCTCGGCGGGGGATCAACGGATTCGGCAGACATCCCGGCAAGCCACCAGCCGCACCTCCCCAGTGAACGCAAGGAGTCATCGATGACCTTGGAGCCTGTACGGCGACACCGCGACCGGCTTCGCGGCGACGTCACCACCACCTGGGAGGCTGTCCTGTGAAGAGGATCCGGCCGGACAGAATCCTGAAGCGGCGATACCTCCGCGCGGTCGTGGCCGGCTTGCTCTTGGCCGCCTGCGCCGTCGTGACGTCGTCCCCGGCGGGTGCCGCCGCGCCCCCGCGGGTCATGGCGCTGGGTGACTCGATCACCGGCTCGCCCGGGTGCTGGCGGGCACTGCTGTGGCAGCACCTTCAGCAGACCGGGCACGCCGATGTCGACTTCGTCGGCACCCTGCCCGCCCCGGGGTGCGGCTTCGCCTACGACGGCGACAACGAGGGCCACGGCGGGTTCCTGGCGACCGGGATCGCGCGGGACAACCAGCTGCCCGGCTGGCTGTCGTCGGCGCGCCCGGACATCGTCCTGATGCACCTGGGCACCAACGACGTCTGGAGCAACATCCCGGCGAGCACGATCCTGGACGCCTACACCACGTTGCTGGGCCAGATGCGGGCCGCCAACCCGGCCACCAAGCTCGTCGTCGCCAAGATCATCCCGATGAACCCGGCCAACTGCGGCGCGTGCGGCCAGCGGGTGGTCGAGCTGAACAACGCCATTCCCGGCTGGGCGCGGGCGCACAGCACGGCCGCGTCCCCGATCACCGTGGTCGACCAGTGGACCGGCTTCGACACCGCGGCGGACACCACCGACGGCGTCCACCCCAACGGCACCACCGGGATCCGGAAGATGGAGAGCCGCTGGTACCCCGCGCTGGTCGCGGCGCTGGGCCCGGACACCCCGGCCGCGACCGGGCTCCACGTCGACGGCACCAAGATCGTCGAGGCGAACGGCGCGGCGTTCGTGATGCGCGGAGTCAACCACGCGTACGTGTGGTACCCGGCCCAGAACAGCTCGTTCGCGAACATCAAGTCCTTCGGCGCCAACACGGTCCGGGTCGTGCTCGGCAGCGGGCAGCGCTGGGGACCGACGTCGGCGGCCGAGGTCACGAACATCATTTCGCTGTGCAAGCAGTCGCGGCTGATCTGCGTGCTGGAAGTCCACGACACCACCGGTTACGGCGAAGAAGGCGCGGCGGCGAGCCTGGACCAGGCGGCCAGTTACTGGATCAGCGTCGCCAACGCGCTGAAGGGCCAGGAAAACCACGTCGTGATCAACCTGGGCAACGAGCCGTTCGGCAACAACCAGCAGGTGAGCGCGACGTGGGCGAGCGCGACGAGCAACGCGATCACCCGGTTGCGCGGGGCCGGGCTGACGCACCTGCTGATGGCCGACGCGCCGATGTGGGGCCAGGACTGGCAGAACATCATGCGGGACAACGCGGCCTCGGTGTTCAGCGCCGACCCGCAGCACAACACGGTCTTCTCCATCCACATGTACGGCGTCTACGACACGGCCGCCGAGATCAACGCGTACTTCGACGCCTTCCGGACGGCCGGGCTGCCGCTGGTGGTGGGCGAGTTCGGGAACAGGCACACCGACGGCGACCCGGACGAGGACACGATCATGGCCCAGGCGCAGGCCCGCGGGCTCGGTTACCTCGGCTGGTCCTGGAGCGGCAACAGCAGCGACGTCGCGTACCTCGACCTGACGAACGGTTTCAATCCCGCCAGTCTCACCGCGTGGGGCGAGCGGTTCCTCAACGGCCCCGACGGAGTCCGGCAGACCGCGAAGGAAGCCACCATCTACGGCGGGGGCCAGGTGGACACCCAGGCACCGTCGACGCCCGGCACCCCGGCCGTGTCGGCGGTGACTTCCGGCAGTGCCACGCTGAGCTGGACGGCGTCGACCGACAACGTCGGCGTCACCGGCTACGACGTCCTCCGCGCGCCCGGCGCCAGCGGCGGCACGTTCGGCGTCGTCGGCTCGACCGCGACGACCACGTTCACCGACAGCGGCCTCGCCGCCTCCAGCACCTACCGCTACCAGGTGCGGGCCAAGGACGCCGCGGGCAACACCTCGGCCGTCTCGGGGACCGCGACCGCGACGACCAGCGCAGGCGGTGGCACCGGCGCGTGCAAGGTCGCCTATTCCGCGTCGAACTGGGGCGGCGGCAACGGGTTCACGGCCAACGTCACCGTCACCAACACGGGCACGGCCACGGTCAACGGCTGGACACTGGCCTTCACCTTCGCCGGCGGCCAGCGGGTGACCCTGCCCGGCTGGGGCGCCACCTTCGCCCAGTCCGGCGCCGCGGTCACCGCCACCAACCTGAGCTGGAACGGCACGCTGGGCCCGAACGCCTCGGCCGGCATCGGGTTCAACGCCACCTACAGCGGCGCCAACCCGGCGCCGACGTCGTTCACGCTCAACGGAAGCCCCTGCACGACCGGCTGAACGAGGCGGCACCGAGACGCGGGCAGCGACGCCCGCGGTGGCGGTCGTGGCCGAGGTGGGCACGCTGGTGCTCCCGGCCGCGGCCGCCACGGCTCGCCGTCCGGCCCGGACCTCAGGTCCTCCGGGCGGCGGACACCCGGTCGCGTGGCCATGCCTCAGAGCGATCCGCGGGCGATGACGTCGGCGTACCAGCGTGCGCTCTGTTTCGGCGTCCGCTTCTGCGTCGGGTAGTCGACGTGGACCAGGCCGAAGCGTTGCGTGTAGCCACGGGACCACTCGAAGTTGTCCAGCAGGGACCAGGCGTGGTAGCCGCCGAGGCGGGCGCCGTCGGCGATCGCCCGCCGGGCCTGGACGAGATGGTCGCGCAGGTAGTCGATCCGGGCCTGGTCGGCCAGCCCGTCGCCGGGGGTGTCCGGCGCGTCCGGCCGTCCGTTCTCGGTGACGCTGGTGAGCGGGTTGCCGTAGTCGCGGCGCAACCGCAGCAGGGTGTCGTACAGCCCGGGGGGATAGATCTCCAGCCAGTTCGCGGGCGAGGCCACCGGGTACTTGCGCACCGTCCGCCCGTCGGCCCGCACGAACGCCGGGTTGTAGTAGTTCACCCCGAGCAGATCGATCGGCACGCTGATCCGCTCGAGGTCGCCGTCGCGCAGCACCGACTCGAGCGCGGGGCGGCGGAACCCGGCGTCGTGGAGCCCGTCCGGGTACCGGCCCTTGAACACCGGGTCGAGGTAGGCCGTGTTCTCCGCGACGTCGCGGACGTGGACCGCGTGCGTGGCGTCCGCGTCGTCGGCCGGGTACACCGGGGCCAGGTTGAGCGCGGCCCCCACCTTGCTCTTCGGCGCCGCGGCGCGCAGGGCGGCGACGGCGAGTCCGTGGCCCAGCATCAGGTGGTGCAGCGCCTTGGTCGCCGCGTCGGGATCCTGCCGGCCCGGTGCGAAGTCCCCGCTCAGGTAGCCGACCTGTACCTGGGTCTTCGGTTCGTTGACGGTGAGCCAGGCCGGGACCAGGTCGCCGAGCCGTTCGCCGACGATCCCGGCGTAGTCCGCGAAGCGCTGCGCGCACTCCCGTGACTCCCACCCGCCGACCCGGTCCTGCAGCGCCTGCGGCGTGTCCCAGTGCCACAGGGTCGCCATCGGGGTGATTCCGCGGGCGTGCAGGCCTTCGAGCAGCTTCCGGTAGAAGTCCAGGCCCTTCGTGTTCACGCTTCCGGCGCCGTCGGGCAGGATCCGGGGCCAGGAGATCGAGAAGCGGTAGCTGCGGATGTGCAGCTCCTTCATCAGGTCGAGGTCCTCCTGGTAGCAGTGGTAGTGGTCGTCGGCCGGAGAACCACTCGACGCGTCGGCGATGCGGTGCGGCTGCGCGCAGAAGGCGTCCCAGACCGAGGGACCGCGCCCGTCCTCGGCGACCGCGCCCTCGATCTGGTAGGCCGACGTGGCCACACCCCAGGCGAAATCGGGGGGAAAGGTGACCGGACCGCTCGTACCCGGTGCGGGGGAGGGGCTCGTCGGCGGGTGGCCGGTGCAGCCGGCCGCGGAACCGGCGGCGGCCACGGCGGCCACGCGCAGCAGGTCTCGCCGGGAAAGGTCGCGCATCGTGACTCCTCCGGTCCGGAAAGATGGTGGCTTGTTCATGTTCGCGCGGAAGCGACCCCGAGCGCCGCGGTCCTCCAACGGGTACCGTCTGACGGCCGCCCGGAAATCCCCTCCGGCGACGGCCGGACTGCGTTACCGTCGTGGGGACCGCACACCCGGGGGGAATCATGCGTCGACTGGTCACATCCGTTACGTGCGTCGTGCTCCTGCTCGCCGGCGCCGGTACCGCCGCCGGGGCGACGGACCCGCGTCAGGCCGCGCTGGACACCGCCGTGCGGGCCGGGAACGTCGGGATGATCGCGATCGCGTCGGATCCGGCCGGCCGGTGGCGGGGGCGCGCCGGGGTCCGTGACGTCACCACCGGCGCGAAGCCGGACACCGGCGGGCGGTTCCGCATCGGCAGCGTGTCCAAGACGTTCACGGCGACGCTCGTGCTGAAGCTCGCCGCGAAGGGCAGGCTGGGGCTGGACGACCCGATCGCGAAGTACCTGCCCGGCCTGCTGCCCTACCCGGAGCCGATCACCGTCCGCCAGCTGCTGCAGCACACCAGTGGCCTGCCCCGCGACCTGGCCCCGCAGTACACCTGGACGACCGCGGAGGAGCTGGACACCGAACGCTTCGTGCACTTCGGCGAGGTGGAGGCGATCCACGACAGCACCGTGCAGCCGCTCCTGTTCCCGCCGGGCTCGGACTGGTCGTACTCCAACACCGGCTACAACGTGCTGGCCCTGCTGGTGGAAAAGCTCACCGGCCGTCGGTTCGAGCAGGTGCTCGCCGACTGGATCACCCGTCCGCTGCGGCTGGCCGACACCTTCCTGCCCCGGGACTTCCCGCTGGTGCCGGACGCGGCCATCCGCGGCTACGAGCAGCTGTACCCGGCCCCGCACGGGCTGACCGACGTCACCGTGTACAACCTCAGCCGCTACATCGGCGCCGGAAACGTCATCTCCAGCGCGGCCGACCTGAACCGCTTCTTCCACGCGTTGCTCGGCGGCGAGTTGCTGCCGGCCGGCCTGCTGGCGCAGATGAAGACCACCGTCCCGTGGCCCGGCCAGGGCGGCGTGCTCGACTACGGACTGGGGCTGATGCGCCTCTCCTTGGCCCCGTTCTGCGGTCCCGGCGCTCCCGTCGTCTGGGGACACGGCGGGGACGTGCCCGGGTACAGCACGTGGAGCATGAGCGACGAGACCGGCACCCGCCGGATCACGGTCGCGTCCAGCCCGGACCTGACCGCGCCGCCCGCCGCGATGTCCGGCCGGATTCTCGCGATGGTGACGGAGTTCTGCACCCCGGACCTCCCCGACGCCCCGGCCCGCGCCGCCCGTGTCCAGGCGGCGATTCCCCAGCTGGCTCAGGTCCGGTGACCGGCGCTCGCGGTTTCTCACTCACGACCCCGGCGGATCGTCTTCGATATAGAAACGGGTTCGCAGCAATGGTGCATTCAGCCCGTCGACGTCGATGACCAGTATCCAGTGCCCGTTCGCCGGAACTGTTATCTTGAAAATCGGTGCGATGGCGACACCGCCCAGCATTCTGTAAAACTTCCGGCTTTTGTATGCTTGAAAGTTCTTCTGTGTCATCAGTCTTACGTTCGCCGTGGCTTGGAGCAGGACGGTCACGACGGCATTCTTGCGCACACTCCCCAGGTCGAAAGCCTGTGACTGCATACTTTCCCCTTGGCACGTCTTCGAAAGCGTCAGGCCGCCGCCGCTTCTTGATCTGGCCTGTGGGGTGTCAGTCGGCTACGCGGGCGATGCCGTTACGGAAGTCGGGCAGGGGTGCGAACAAGCCGTTTCCCGGAATGGGCAAGTGATTAACGTTCAGCCTGCCGCCGGGTAGTTAAGGGTTCCTCTGCCGCGCAAGCGGTCAACGGAAGGCCGTGAATGGCTCATTGAGGGACTCTATGTCCCTCAATGTGCCATTCACGGCCTTGGGCGAGCACCTGAAACCGGGCCAATCGGGCCAATCGGGCAGCTTGGCAGCTCGCTGCCGCAGCTAACTGCCCGGCCTAGGGCGTTCGGTGCGTCCAACGCAACCAATGTGGCGTTCGATGCGTCACCCGGTGGCGCGAGTGGGCCGAGCACCTGCGGGCGATGGCGGCGTCCGCCGAGCTGTCCGCGGAGCTGACCTACTGGATGGCGACTCTGCGGGGCGGCGCGGCCGCTGGGCTCGGCGGCCGGCGTGCTCGCGCCGGCGCGACCCACGAGCTGTGATCGTGTGGCGGTCCGCGCCGCGCCGTGAACGCCCGGCCGTTCCGTGGTAAAAAAATCACCGATGCGCCGGGACGTCCCATTCGATCCGCGTTCGAATCCCGGTCGCGCGGTTTGCCCGGCCGGCCGGTGTGCCGCCGGGTCGGCGCGTTTTTCCTTTGATCTCCTGCGGATAACGCCCCGGTCGCTTGTGTTACAGGCCAACCGGGTGATCGTGACCAGGTAAAGAACTGTCGTTGATTGTGGTTCGCCGCCGTGTGAATTTCTGGTGCGTGGGTACCGTGGGCGACCTGTCTCGCCGACACGGGTGGTAATAACCGCAGGTCAGGAAGCTTTCGGTAAACCAAACGTCTCATTGGGAGTAAATTTTTCGGCAGAAGAGTGATGATGTCTGCCACCCCTCTGCTCATTGTCAGGGGGGCTCTTCGGTGCGTTTTGTCGGCCGTTTGGCGCGATGCTCCGTTTGGCGGTACGAGCTTGGTGGCGGATAGGTAACGTGTGGCGAATCCGGTGGTCGTGGGGGGCCGCTGACTGCCGGATCGACCAACTTGTCGCACGAACAACGGTGATTACCGCGGTCGTACGACGGGCCGGAACCGAATCGGCGACCACGTGGGGGCGGCCGATATCGGAACCCTTTCCCGACGTCGCCGCGCGGTTGCCGTGCCCGAAAGGATCATTGGTGTCTTCTTGTGTTCGCTGCTCCGGTCCGGCTCGGCGCGCGAGGTGCCGGACCGATTTGTTGAACGAGTGGCAAGAAGCGCCGGCGCTTCCGGATCGAGGCTTCGGCGAACCTGGGGATCACCCAATCCGCACCCGGTCCCGGGTGCCCTCTCCCAGCGCCCGGACGGCCCTGCGCTGACGTCACCGTGCTCGAAAGGTTTCCGAAAATGCCGCGATACGACGTCACCGTTTCCGCCGCCGACGCGGTGGCCGACGACGACAGATCGACGCCCGCGCCTACCCTCGCCGAGCTGGTCCAGGCACAGGTCGCCCGCACCCCCCTCGAACCGGCGCTGACGGGTGCGGACGGCACGCTGACCTACGCGGAGCTGAATGCCCGGGCGAACCGGCTGGCGCGGCTGATGATCCGGCACGGCGCGGGGCCCGAACGCGTCGTCGCGCTCGCGCTGCCGAGGTCGGCAGGCCTCGTCGTCGCGCAGCTCGCGGCGGCCAAGGCCGGCGCGGCCTTCCTGCCGATCGACCCGGACCACCCGGCCGAGCGGATCGCCTTCATGCTCGCCGACGCGCGGCCCGTGCTCGTCCTGACCCGGTCGTCGAACGGGCCGGCGGGGCTGGGCTCGACGGCCACCGTCGCCCTCGACGAGCCGGGGTTGCTCGACGGCCTGCCCGGCCACGACCTCACCGACGCGGACCGGACGCGCCCGCTGCGCGTCGCGCACCCGGCGTACCTCATCTACACCTCCGGCTCGACCGGCGTCCCCAAGGGCGTGCTCGTCACCCACCGCGGGCTGGCCGGGTTCTTCGCCGCGATGCGGGACCGGTACGACGTGCGGCCCGGCGACCGGGTGCTGGAGTTCTCCTCGCCCAGCTTCGACGCCTCGATCCTGGAGCTGGGCATGGCGCTGCCGTCCGGCGCGGCGCTCGTCGTGCCCCCGGCCGGGCCGCTGCTGGGTGACCGGCTCGCCGAGGTCCTGGCCGCCCACCGGGTCACCCACGCTCTGATCCCGCCGGTCGCGCTGGCCACGCTGTCGCCGGCGCACGCCGCGGCCCTGCCCGGGTTCCGCACCGTGATCGTCGGGGGTGACGCCTGCCCGCCCGAACTGGTCCGGACCTGGGCGCCCGGCCGCCGGATGATCAACTCCTACGGTCCCACCGAGGCCACCGTCGTGGCGACCTGGAGCGACCCGCTCGTCCCCGGGGGGACACCGCCGCCGATCGGCCGGTCCCTGCCGGAGACCACCACGTACGTGCTCGACGAAGCGCTGCGCCCGGCCACCACCGGGGAGCTGTACCTCGCCGGCCCGGGACTGGCCCGGGGCTACCTCGACCGGCCGGGGCTCACCGCGAGCCGGTTCGTGGCCGACCCGTCCGGCGAGCCGGGCACCCGGATGTACCGGACCGGTGACGTGGTCCGCCGGACCGCGTCGGGCGAGCTCGAATTCGTCGGGCGGACGGACCACCAGGTCAAGATCCGGGGCTTCCGGATCGAGCCGGGCGAGATCGAAGCGCTGCTGCTGAGCCGGCCGGACGTCCGGGAGGCGGTGGTCGTCGCCCGGGAGGACCAGCCGGGCGTCAAGCGCCTGGTCGCCTACGTCGTCGGGGACGCCGATCCGGCGGCCCTGCGCGCCGCCGTGGCCGACCGGCTCCCGCCGTACCTGGTCCCGGCCGCGTTCGTCCCGCTCGCGAAGATGCCCCTGACCCGGCACGGCAAGCTCGACCGCGACGCGCTGCCCGAGCCCGACTGGCAGGCCCAGGTCCGCGCGACCCACACCGCGCCCCGGACCCCGGCCGAGCGGATCCTCGCCGAGATCTGGGCCGACCTGCTCGGCGTGCCCGAGATCGGCGTCGAGGCGGACTTCTTCGAGCTCGGCGGGGACTCGATCCTCGGCGCGAAAGCGCTTGCGCGGATCCGCGCCCGCTTCGGGGCGGAGCTGTCCCCACGGGTGGTCTTCGACGCCCGGACCATCGCGAAGCTCGCCGCGCTGCTGCCCGAAGGCAGTGTTGCCCTCGGCGTGACCGGCGGCCGGATCGAGCGCGTCGCCCACGAGGCGGCGGTGCCGGTGTCGCCGGTCCAGCGCCGGCTGTGGATGCTCGACGAGCAGGCCCCGGGCAGCACCGAGTACAACACCGGCGTCGGGCTCACCCTGTCCGGCCGGCTGGACCGCGAAGCACTACGGACCGCGCTGGACGGCCTGGCCGCGCGGCACGAGGCACTCCGGACGACGTTCCGCACCGTCGACGGGCAGGGCGTCCAGGTGGTCGCCGAAACCGGGACGATCCCGCTGACCGACGTTGACGCCGGCGACGACGGTGCCGACTTGGACGCGCTGCTCGCCGCCGAACTGGACCGCCCGTTCGACCTGAGCGCCGGGCCGCTCACCCGGGCCACGCTGATCCGCCTCGGCCCCGACGAGCACGTCCTTCTGGTGTGCCAGCACCACATCGTCACCGACGGCTGGTCGGTCGGCCTGCTCGTCGACGAACTGGCCGCGCTCTACGCGGGGGAAGAGCTCGCCCCGCTGCCGATCGGGTACCGCGACTACTCCCGGTGGCACCACGACCGGCTGGCCGGTCCGCTGCGCGAGCGGCAGCTGGCGTACTGGCGGGAACGGCTGGCCGGGCTGGAGCCCCTGGAGCTGCCCACCGACCGGCCTCGTCCGCCCGTCCGCGGCACCCACGGCGCGATCCGCCGCTACGCGCTGCCCGACGCGCTCGCCCGCGACCTCGCCGCCCTCGGCCAGGACACCGGCACCACCCTGTTCACGACGCTGACGGCGGTGGTCCAGCTGCTGCTGGCCCGCTACACCGGGCAGGACGACATCGCCGTCGGCACCGCGGTGTCCGGTCGCGACCACGACCAGCTCGAACGCCTCGCCGGGTTCTTCGTCAACACCCTGGTGCTGCGTTCCACCGTCGATCCGGCCCGGCCGTTCGACGACTTCCTCGGCCACGTCAAGGAAACGACTCTCGCGGCGTTCGCCGCCGGCGAGGTCCCCTTCGACCAGGTCGTCGACGACCTGCGGCCGGCCCGTGATCCGGGCCGGACACCGCTGGTGCAGGTCCTGGTGGTGCTCCAGCAGGACCTCGTCCGGCCCCGGGAGGCGGGCCGCCTGCGGCTGGGCGAGCACGACCTGCCCCGCCCCCGGGCCCGGTTCGACCTCGTGCTGGAGTTCCGGCCGCACGGCCGCGGGTTCGCGATCGAGTACGACACCGCCCTCTTCGACGCCGCGACGATCGACCGCTTCGCCGGGCACCTGCGGGTGCTCGCCGAGGCCGTGGTCGCCGATCCGCGCCGGCCGGTGGCCGAACTGCCGATCATGGACGACGCCGAGCTGGCCCGGCTCCAGGACTTTTCGCGGGGCCCGGCGGTCCCGGTCCCCGCGGCCACCCTGCCCCGCCTGTTCGAGGCACAGGCGGCCCGCACGCCGGACGCGGTCGCCGTCGTCTGCGGGGACCGCCGGCTGACCTACCGGGAGCTCGACGCCGAGGCCAACCGGCTGGCGCGGGTTCTGCGCGACCGGGGCGCCGCGCCCGAGCGGTTCGTCGCCGTCTCGCTGCCGCGCACGGAACGGATCCTGGTGGCGCTGCTCGGGGTGCTCAAGTCCGGCGCGGCGTACCTGCCGGTCGACCCGGCCTACCCGGCCGACCGGGTCGCCCTGATGATCGACGACGCCGAGCCGGTCCTGCTGCTGACCCCGGACGGGCGGAGCCCCGGCACCATCCCCGCGCTGGCGTTCGACGACCCCGGGCTGCTCGCCGGCCGGTCCGCGGCGCCGCTCGACGGCGGGCCCGACCCCGCCAACCCGGCCTACGTGATCCACACGTCCGGCTCCACCGGCCGGCCCAAGGGCGTCGTGATCGCCCACCGCAGCGCGGCGAACCTGATGGCGTGGGCGGGCACCGATTTCGGGGCCGTCTTCCGCCCCGGCACGACGGTGGTCGCCTCGACGTCGCTCAACTTCGACGTCTCGGTGTTCGAGGTGTTCGCGCCGCTGATGACGGGAGCCACCGTCGAGGTCGTCCGGGACGTGCTGGCCCTCGGCGAGCGGCCTGCTCACCAGGCCGACCGGGCGGTCGGCCTGGTGAGCGGCGTGCCTTCGGCGTTCGCCCAGCTGCTGGCGCAGGGAGCCGTCTCGGTGCGGCCGTCGACCGTGGTGCTGGCCGGCGAGGCACTGACCCTCGACGCGCTGCGCGACATCCGGAAAGCCTTGCCGGACAGCCGGATCGCGAACATCTACGGCCCGACCGAGTCCACTGTGTACGCCACCGCGTGGTACCACGACACCGACCGCACCCCGCCGATCGGCCGGCCGATCGCCGGGATCCACGCCCACGTGCTCGACGCCGGGATGCGGCGCGTGCCCGTCGGCGTGCCCGGCGAGCTCCACCTCGGTGGCGCGGGCGTGGCCCGGGGCTACCTCGGCCGGCCGGGCCTGACTGCCGGCCGGTTCGTCGCCGATCCCTTCGGCGACCCGGGCGCCCGGATGTACCGGACCGGCGACGTCGTGCGCTGGACCGAGCGGGGCGAACTGGAGTACCTGGGCCGCGCCGACGACCAGGTCAAGATCCGCGGTTTCCGGATCGAGCCCGGCGAGATCGAGGTCGCCCTGCGGCGGCACCCCGGCGTGGCCGAGGCGGTGGTGGTCGCGCGCAAGGACGCCGGGCACCAGCGGCTGGTCGCCTACGTGGTGCCCGGTGGCTCGGTCACGCCCGCGCAGCTGCGGGAATTCCTCGGCGGTTCGCTGCCGGCGCACCTGGTGCCGTCGGCGTTCGTGTCGCTCGACCGGCTGCCGCTCAACCCCAGCGGCAAGCTCGACCGGCGCGCCCTGCCCGCCCCGGACTGGGCCGCCACCGCCACCCGCGTGGCGCCACGGACCCCCGTCGAACGGCTGCTCGCCGACATCTGGGCCGAGGCGCTCGGGCTGCCCGAGGTCGGCGTCGAGGACAACTTCTTCGAGCTGGGCGGCGACTCGATCCTGAGCATCCGGCTCGTGTCCGAGGCCGCGAAGGCCGGCCTGCGGATCACCACCCGGGACGTCTTCCGGCACCAGACGATCGCCGCGCTGGCCGCGGCGGCCGGAACCACCGCCACCGTGGTCACCGAGCGCGCGCCGGCGACCGGAACGGTCGTGCCGACCCCGATCCAGCGCTGGTTCCTCGACGCCGGGCCGGCCGACCCGGACCACTTCACCCAGGAGCTGAGCATCCGGCTCACCGACGACGTCGACGAGGCGCGGCTGCGAGCCGCGTTGAACACCGTCGCCGGCCACCACGACGCCCTGCGGCTCCGGTTCCGCCGCACCGAAGCCGGCTGGACGCAGGACCACGCCGAACCGGGGGAGACCGACGTCTTCGGCGCGGCGATCGACCTCGAACACGGCCCGCTGATGCGCGCGGAACTGACCGGCACGACGTTGCGCCTGGCCGTGCACCACCTCGTGGTGGACGGGGTTTCCTGGCGGATCCTGCTGGAAGACCTCGACCGCGCGTACCGGGGCGAGGACCTGGGCCCCCGGACGACGTCGTTCCAGGACTGGGCGTCCCGGCTCGCCGCGCACTCCTTCGACGAGGACCTCGGCCACTGGCGCGCCGTCGACGGCGCCCAGATCCCGCTGGACACCGACGGCGTCAACACCGTGGCGAGCACCCGGACCGTGACGACCAAGCTGGACGCCGAGCTGACCCGGGCGCTGCTGCAGGAGGTCCCCGGCGTCTACCGCACGCAGGTCAACGACGTGCTGCTGGCCGCGCTCGGCGGCGCCCTGCGCCGGTGGACCGGCGCCGACCGGGTCCTGCTCGACCTCGAAGGGCACGGCCGCGAAGACCTGTTCGACGACGTCGACCTGTCCCGCACGGTCGGCTGGTTCACGTCCTTGTTCCCCGTCGCCCTCGACGTGCCCGGCACCGGGTGGGGCACCCGGCTCAAGTCCGTCAAGGAGCAGCTGCGCGCCGTCCCGGCCCGCGGGCTGTCCTACGGCGTGCTGCACCACCTCGCCGGGACCGCACCCGCGGTGACGCCCCGGATCAGCTTCAACTACCTCGGCCGCTTCGACGTGACCGGCGAGCTCTACCAGGGCCTCGAGCGCGACCTCGAACTGTCGCAAAGCCCCGACGCGATCCGGGGCCACGCCGTCGACGTGGTCGGCCGGGTCACCGGCGGCTGCCTGGAAATCACCTGGTTCTACTCCGGCCGGCTGCACCGCGAAGCCACCATCGCCGCGGTCGCCGGCGACCTCGTCCGCGGGCTGAAGGAGATCGCCGCGCACTGCGCCGAGCCGGCCGCCGGCGGCCGCACGCCGTCGGACTTCCCGCTGGCGCGCCTCGACCAGGCAGGCGTGGACCTGGTCGCCGGCGACGGCCGCGACGTCGAGGACGTCTACCCGCTCACCCCGGCCCAGGCCGGCATGCTGTTCCACGGGCTCACCGGCGGCCGCGACGCCTACCTCCAGCAGGTGACGTTCGTGATGACCGGCGTGCCCGACCCGGCCGCCCTCGCCCGGGCGTGGCAGCACGTGGTGGACCGGACCCCGGTGCTGCGCGGCCGGGTCGTCTGGGACGGCCTCGACGCTCCCGTGCAGGTCGTTCACCGGCGGGCGGTCCTGCCGGTGGAGCACCGCGACTGGTCCGGCGGCACCGAGGACCACGCCGACCTGGACGCCGTGCTGGCGGCCGACCGCGCCGCCGGGCTCGACCTGGGCGCGCTGCCGCTGATGCGCCTGTTGATCGCTCGCCTCTCGGCGACCGAGGTCCGGGTGGTCTGGACGTTCCACCACCTCCTGCTGGACGGCTGGAGCCTCTTCCAGGTGCTCTCCGACGTCTCGGCGGCGCACGCCGGACGGCCGCTGCCCACCCGGCGCCCGTTCCGCGACCACGTCCGCTGGCTGTCCGAACAGGACCAGCCCGCCGCCGAACGGTACTGGCGCGAACAGCTTTCCGGCCGGCCGGACCACGTCCGGCTGTCGCCCGACCACTCCCCGGACGCGCACGTCGTCGCTTCGACGGCGTCCCTGCGGACCGACGTCCCCGCCGGCCCGCTGCGCGCCGCCGCGCAACGCCACGGGCTGACCCTGAACACCCTCGTCCAGGGCGCCTGGGCGGTGCTGCTGGCCCGCCACGGCGGCCGGCCCGAGGTCTGCTTCGGCAGCACGGTCGCCGGGCGGCCCGCCGAACTGCCCGGGGCCGACGAGATCACCGGCATGTTCATCACCACGTTGCCGGTGGTCACCGACGTCGACGACCGCGTGCGCGTGCTCGACTGGCTGCGTGACCTGCAGGCCACGCAGGCGGAGGCGCGGCGGTTCGACCACGTTCCCCTGGCCCGCCTGCAGAGCATGGGCGGCCTGTTCGACACCCTCCTGGTCTTCGAGAACTACCCGGTCACCGCGGGACTCGGGCTCCGCGAACTGCGCGGCGTGGAAACCACCAACTACCCGCTCCACGTCGTCGCCTACCCCGGCGACGAGCGGCTGGACCTGGCCTTCGGCTACGACCCGGCACTGTTCGACGCCGAGACGGTCGCCGGGTTCGCCGGGCACCTCCGCACCCTGCTCACCGAGCTCGCGGCCGGGCTCGACCAGCCGGTTTCGCGCCTGCGGATGCTGACCGACGCGGAGCGGCACGACGTGCTGGTCGCGTGGAACGACACCGCGCAGGACCTGCCGGCCGGGACCGTGCCGGAACTGTTCGCCGAGCAGGTGCGGCGCGCTCCCGGCGCGGTCGCCGTCACCGGCGCGGAAACCCTGACGTACGCGGAACTCGACGCCCGCGCGAACCGGCTGGCGCACCGGCTGATCGCGCTCGGCGCCGGGCGGGACGAGCTGGTGGCGCTGCTGCTGCGCCGGTCGGCGGACGTCGTCGTCGCCGAGCTGGCGGTGCTCAAGGCCGGCGGCGCGTACCTGCCGCTGGACGCCCGGGCGCCGCGGGAGCGGCTGAGCGCGTTGCTCGATGGCGTGCGCGTGCTGGTGACCGACGAGGTGCGCCACGACCTCGCCCGGGACGTCCACAGTGGACCGGTAGTGCTGGTCGGCGAGCCCGTCGACGCCCCGGCCGAGGCGCCGGATGTCCTTGTGCGGCCCGGAAACCTGGCGTACGTGATGTACACGTCGGGCTCGACGGGGACGCCGAAGGGCGTGGCGGTGACCCACCGGGACATCATCGGCCTGGCGCTCGACCGGTGCTTCTCCGGCCCGGCGCACCGGTCGGTGCTGATGCACTCCCCGCAGGCGTTCGACGCGTCGACGTACGAGGTGTGGGTGCCGCTGCTCACCGGCGGCCGGGTCGTCGTCGCGCCGCCCGGGGACATCGACGCCGAGGTGCTGCGCCGGGTGGTCGCCGCGCACGAGGTGCGGGCGATGTTCCTGACGTCGGGACTGTTCCGGGTGCTGGCGCAGGAGGATCCCGCGTGCCTGCGGGGTGTCCGCGAGGTGTGGACCGGCGGCGAAGTGGTTCCCCCCGCCGCGGTGCGCCAGGTGCTGGCGGCGTGTCCCGGCCTGGCCGTGGCGGACGTCTACGGGCCGACCGAGACGACGACCTTCGCCAGCCACCTCCTCCTGCCGCCGGGCGAGCCGGTGCCGGACGTGCTGCCGATCGGCCGGCCGCAGGCCAACATGGCGGCCTACGTGCTCGACACCGGGCTGCGCCCGGTCGCGCCGGGCGCCGTCGGCGAGCTGTACCTCGCCGGCATCGGGCTGGCCCGCGGCTACCTGGGGCAACCGGCGCTGACGGCCGAACGGTTCCTGGCGAACCCTTACGGCACACCGGGTGCGCGGATGTACCGCACCGGCGACCTCGTCCGCTGGTCCCGCGCCGGGGTGCTGGAGTTCGTCGGCCGGGCCGACGACCAGGTCAAGATCCGCGGCTTCCGGATCGAGCTGGGGGAGATCGAGACCGCGCTGACCGCCCATCCCGACGTCGCCGAGGCCGTCGTCGTCGCCGCGGAGACGGCCGGGAGCAAGCGGCTGATCGCCTACGTCGTCACGACCGGGACGCCGGACCTGCGCGAGTTCCTGCTCCGCTCCCTGCCGGACTACCTCGTCCCCGCGGTCTACGTGCCGCTCGAAACCCTGCCCCTCAACAAGAACGGCAAGGTCGACCGGCGGGCGCTGCCCGCGCCGGACCGCGTGCCGGCGCCGGGGTACCGGGAGCCGGCCACGGCCGCCGAGCGGCTGCTCGCCGGCATCTGGGCGGAAGTCCTGCGCCTGGACCGGATCGGCGCCGACGACAACTTCTTCGAACTCGGCGGCGACTCGATCCTCAGCATCCAGGTGGTCTCCCGGGCCCGCCGGGCCGGGCTGGAGCTGATGCCGGGCCAGGTGTTCGACCACCCGACCGTCGCCGCGCTGGCCCTCGCCGCGACCGCCGCCCCGGCCGCGGCCGGCGCCGAAGCGGGACCGGTGACCGGCGAGGTGCCGCTGACGCCGGTCCAGCACTGGTACCTCGACCCGAAGCCGGTGCACCCCGAGCAGTTCGTCCAGTCCGTCTCGGTGGAGCTGCCCGCTCCGCCGGACCCGGCGGTGCTGCGCCGCGCGTTGCGGGAACTCCAGCTGCACCACGACGCGCTGCGGCTCCGGTTCACCGCCGACGGCCAGTACCACGCGCCCACCGCGGACGAGGACGTCCTCGGCGCCACCATCGACCTCGAACGGGGACCGCTGCTGCGGGCCGAGCTGTCCGGCACGACGCTGACGCTCGCCGCGCACCACCTGGTGGTCGACGGCGTGTCGTGGCGGATCCTCCTGGAAGACCTCGAAACCCTGCTCGCCGGCGGCGAACTCGCCGGCCGGACGACGTCCTTCCGCGACTGGGCCCGGACACTGGCCGGGCACGCCGCCGCGGGCGGCTTCGACGACGAACTCGCCCACTGGGCGGCCACCGCCGCCGACCCCACGCTGCCGGTCGACGCGACCGGCGAAAACACCTACGGCTCCGCCCGGTCGGTGGTCGTGCGGCTGCCCGCCGAACCGACCCGGGCGGTGCTCCACGACGTGCCGGGGGCGTACCGGACACAGGTCAACGACGTCCTGCTGACCGCGCTCGGCCGGGTCCTCGCGGACTGGACCGGCCGCGACCGCGTCCTGGTGGACCTCGAAGGGCACGGCCGGGAGGACCTGTTCCCCGGGATCGACCTCTCCCGCACCGTCGGCTGGTTCACCTCGATCTTCCCGGTCGCGCTCACCGTCCCCGGCGGCGACTGGGGCGAGGCACTGAAGCAGACCAAGGAACAGCTGCGCGCGGTTCCCCGCCGGGGGGTCGGCTACGGCGCCCTGCGCTACCTCACCGGCACCGCCCCGCACGTCGAACCCGGCATCAGCTTCAACTACCTCGGCCGGTTCGACCACGGCGGCGGGCTGGGCGGGGCGGCGCACCCGGAGCAGACCCGCGGGCACCTGCTCGACGTCGTCGGCGCGGTCGTCGGCGACCGGCTCGAACTGACCTGGCACTACTCGGAGCAGGTGCACACCGAAGCCACCGTGCGCCGCCTGGCCGACGCCCTGCTCGCCGCGCTGACCGGGATCGTCGAGCACTGCGCCCGCCCGGACGCCGGCGGCCGCACGCCGTCGGACTTCCCGCTGGCCCGCCTCGACCAGGCCGCGGTCGACCGGCTCGCCGGAACCGGCCGCACGGTCGAAGACGTCTACCCGCTGACCCCGATGCAGTCGGGCATGGTGTTCCACAGCCTCGTCGACGGCGCGGCCGGGACCTACCTCAACCAGGTGCGGCTGCGGCTGACCGGCATCACCGACCCCGATCGCCTGGCCCGCGCCTGGCACGAGGTCGTCGCGGCCACGCCGGTGCTGCGCAGCCGCGTCGTCTGGGACGGGCTCGACGAGCCGGTGCAGGTCGTCGAGCGGGCCGCCACGGTGCCGGTCGTCCAGCTCGACTGGACGGCGCTCGACGACGAGGAGCGCGCCCGCGAGCGCGAGCGGTTCCTCGAAGCGGACCGCGCGCAGGGGTTCGACCTGGCGGCCGCGCCCCTGATGCGGCTGGCGTTCGCCCGCCTGCCCGGCGGGGACGTGCTGATGATGTGGACGTTCCACCACGTGCTGCTCGACGGCTGGAGCGCCGCCCAGGTGTTCGGCGAGGTCTGCGACCGGTACGCCGGCGCCGCCGCCCCGGGCCACCGGCCGCCGTTCCGGGAGTACCTGCGCTGGCTCGGCGAGCAGGACACCGCGGCCGCCGAACGCCACTGGCGCGCCGAGCTGGCCGGCCTGCGGACGCCGACCCCGCTGCCCTACGACCGCCGCCCGCAGGAGGTGCACCGCGCCCGGTCGGCCGCGTCGATCCGGGTGTCGGCGCCGGCCGACGGGCTGCGGGAGCTGGCGCGCCGAGCCGGGCTGACCCTCAACACGATCGTCCAGGGCGCGTGGGGACTGGTGCTTTCGCGCCACAGCGGCGAATCCGACGTCGTCTTCGGCACCACCGTGTCGGGCAGGCCCGCCGACCTGCCGGGCGTGGAGTCGATGGTCGGCCTGTTCATCAACACCCTGCCCAGCCGGGTCACCGTCCACGATGGACAGACGGTTTCCGCGTGGCTGCGTGACCTGCAGGCGGCCCAGTCCCGCTCCCGCCGGTTCGACTTCGTGTCACTGGCCCAGCTGCAGGGCTGGTCGGGCACCACGCTGTTCGAGAGCATCCTCGTCTTCGAGAACTACCCCTTCGACTCCGAGGCCATCGCCGCGCACGGCATCGGCCTGCACGAGGAAGGCGACCTGCAGCCGACCAACTACCCGCTCAGCGTGGTGGTCACGCCGGGCGAGCGGCTGTCGGTGTCGTTCGACCACGACCCCGACCTGTTCGACGCGGCCACGATCGAGCGGCTGGCCGGGCACCTGGTCCTCGTCCTCGACCGGATCGCCGCCGCGCCCGGCCGCCCGGTCGGCGAGCTCGACCTGCTGACCGAGGACGACCGCGAAAGCGTGCTGCGGACGTTCAACGACACGGCGCACCCGGTGCCCGCGGCCACCGTGGTGAGCCGGTTCGCCGATCAGGTCGCCCGGACCCCGGACGCCCTGGCGCTCGGGCAGCTGTCCTACGCCGAGCTCGACGCCCGCGCCGACCGGCTCGCGCACCGGCTGACCGGGCTCGGTGTCGGGGTGGAGGACCGGGTCGGGCTGCTCCTCGAACGCTCCGCGGAGCTGGTCGTCGCCGAACTGGCGGTGCTCAAGGCCGGCGCCGCCTACGTGCCGGTCGACCTGCGGGCCCCGGCCGGGCGGATGCGGCTGGTGCTGGCCGAAGCGGGCGTCTCCGTCGTGCTCACCGACGAGTCCCACCGCGGCGTCCACAGTGGACCGACTGTGCTGGTGGACGAGCTGTCCGGCGCCTCCGAAGGGCCGGTCGGTGCGCCGGATGTGGTGGTGCGGCCGGAAAACCTGGCGTACGTGATGTACACGTCGGGTTCGACGGGGACGCCGAAGGGCGTGGCGGTGACCCACGGCGACATCGTCGGCCTGGCCTCGGACCGGTCCTTCGCGAACGGCGCGCACAGGAGCGTGCTGCTGCACTCGCCGCAGGCGTTCGACGCGTCGACGTACGAGGTGTGGGTGCCGTTGCTCAACGGCGGCCGGGTGGTCGTCGCGCCGCCGGGCGACGTCGACGCCGATGTCCTGCGCGGACTCGTCGCCGGGCACGAGGTGAGTGCGCTGTGGCTGACCGCCGGGCTGTTCCGCCTGCTGGCGCAGGAGGATCCCGCGTGCCTGCGCGGTGTCCGGGAGGTGTGGACCGGCGGCGACGTCGTGCCCGCGGCCTCCGTACGCCAGGTTCGGGACGCGTGCCCGGGCCTGACCGTCGTCGACGGCTACGGCCCCACCGAAACCACGACCTTCGCCAGCCGCTGCGTGCTGCCGCCGGACGAGCCGGTGCCCGACGTGGTGCCGATCGGCCGGCCCCTGGACAACATGGCGGCCTACGTCCTCGACGCCGGGCTGCGGCCGGTGCCGCCGGGGGTGGCGGGGGAGCTGTTCATCGCCGGGAGCGGCGTGGCCCGCGGGTACCTCGGCCGCGCCGGGCTCACCGCGGAACGGTTCGTGGCGAACCCGTTCGGCGCGCCGGGCGCGCGGATGTACCGCACCGGTGACGTGGTCCGCTGGTCCCGCGCCGGGGTGCTGGAGTTCGTCGGCCGGGCCGACGACCAGGTCAAGATCCGCGGGTTCCGGATCGAGCCGGCCGAGATCGAGACCGCGCTGGCCGCGCACGCGTGCGTCGCCGAAGCCGTCGTCGTCACCCGCGACCGGCGGCTCGTCGCCTACGTGGTCACCACGGCGGCCACCGCCGAACTGCGCGCGTGGCTGCAGCGGGACCTGCCCGACTACATGGTGCCTTCGGCCTTCGTCACGCTCGACGCGCTTCCCTTGAGCCGCAACGGGAAAGTCGACCGGCAGGCGCTGCCGGCCCCGGCCGCGGCGCCGGTGAACGGGTACCTGCCGCCCCGCACGGAGATCGAACGGGTGCTCGCCGAGGTGTGGGCCGACGTGCTGGGCGTGCCCGGGGTCGGCGTCGAGGACAACTTCTTCGAACTCGGCGGTGACTCGATCCTGAGCATCCAGGTCGTCTCGAGGGCCCGGCGGCACGGTCTCGCACTCACCCCGCGGGACCTGTTCGCCCACCAGACCGTCGCGGCGCTGGCCGTCGCCGCGGGGTCGGCCGCGGCGACCGTGGCCGACCAGGGCCCGGTCAGCGGCGCGGTCGCGCTGACCCCGATCCAGCGCTGGTTCTTCGCCGGTGACTTCGGCGACCCCGCGGCGTTCACCCAGTCCGTCCGGATCGAGCGGCCCGAGCCGTTCGACGTCGAGACCCTGCGCGCGGCGCTGGCCACGCTGGCCGAGCACCACGACGCGCTGCGGATGCGGTTCACCGGCGACGGCCAGTACAACGCCCCGGCCGGGCCGGCCGAATTTCTGGACGGGGTCATCGACGTGGCCGACGGCCCGCTGCTCACCGCCGAACTCCTCGAACCGGCCGTCCTGCGGCTGACGGTCGACCACCTGGTCGTCGACGGCGTCTCGTGGCGGATCCTGCTGGAGGACCTGGAAACGGCGTACGAGCGGCGCCCGCTCCCGCCGAAGACGACGTCGTTCCGCGACTGGGCCAACCGGCTCGCCGGTCACGCCGAAGCGGGCGGCTTCGACGACGAACTGCCGTACTGGCGCACGGCTCTCGCCGTCGACCCCGCGCTGCCGGTCGACGGCGAGGCGGCGGCCGGCGCCACCGGCACGGTCACCGCGCGTCTCGACGCCGGACTGACCCGGGCCCTGCTGCAGGACGTCCCGGGCGTCTACCGGACGCAGGTCAACGACGTGCTGCTGGCCGCGCTGGGCCGGGTCCTGGCCGGCTGGACCGGGCGCGACGGCGTGGTGATCGACCTGGAGGGGCACGGCCGCGAAGACCTGTTCGACGACGTCGACCTGTCCCGCACGGTCGGCTGGTTCACCTCGATGTACCCGGTCGCGCTGCGGGTCGGCGGCGACTGGGGAACCCTGCTCAAGTCGGTGAAGGAACAACTGCGCGCGGTGCCCCGCCGCGGCGTGGGCTTCGGGGCGCTGCGGTACCTGACCGGCACCGCGCCCGCTGTCGACGCCGAGATCGGCTTCAACTACCTGGGCCGCTTCGACGGCGCGGCCGGCAGCCTCGACTCCGCGGCCGGCGCCGGCGCGGGCCGGGCGCACCTGCTCGACGTCGTCGGCCGCGTGGACGCCGACTCCCTGGAGCTGACCTGGTACTACTCGCCCGGGGTGCACACCGCCGAAACGGTGGAGCGGCTGGCCGCCGAGCTGGTGGCCGCGCTGGGCGAGGTCGTCGCGCACTGCGCCGCGCCCGGTGCGGGCGGCCGGACGCCGTCGGACTTCCCCCTCGCCGGGCTGGACCAGCGGCAGGTCGACCGGATCGCCGGCGACGGCCGGGACGTGGCGGACATCCACCCGCTGACCCCGATGCAGGCCGGCATGGTCTTCCACGGGCTTTCGCAGCAGGCGCAGGGTGTCTACTTCGAACAGGTCACCGCCGTCCTCGACGAGGTCGCCGATCCGCGCGCACTCGCCGAAGCGTGGCAGCACGTGGTCGACCGGACCCCGGTCCTGCGCGGCAGTGTCGTCTGGGAGGACGTCCCCGAGCCGCTCCTCGTGGTGCACCGCGACGTGCGCGTGCCGGTCACCGAACTCGACTGGCGGGGGCTCGACACCGCCGAGGCGCTGCGCGACCTGCTGGCCCGCGACCGCGCCCGGCCGTTCGACCTGGCGACGGCGCCGCTGCTGCGAGTCACTTTGGCCCGGCTGCCGGACGACGCCGTCCAGCTGGTCTGGACCTTCCACCACGTCCTGCTGGACGGCTGGAGCGTCTTCCAGGTGCTGTCCGACGTCTGCGCCGCGTACGCCGCCCTGCGCGACGGCGCCGCGCCGGTCCTGCCGAACCGCCGTCCGTTCGCCGACTACGTGACCTGGCTGGCCGCGCAGGACTCCGACGGCGCCGAACAGTACTGGCGCGGCGAACTCGGCGACGTCACCGAGCCGACGCCGCTGCCCTACGACCGGGCCCCGGCCGCGGCCCACGAGGCGAGCTCGTCGGTGTGGGCCGGCCGCGAGCTCGACGAGGACCGGACCGCCCGCCTCGCGGCGTTCGCCCGGCGCGAGCGGCTCACCGTCAACGCCGTCGTTCAGGGCGCGTGGGCGCTGCTGCTGTCGCGCCACAGCGGCGCGGACGACGTCGTCTTCGGCGCCACCGTGTCCGGCCGCCCGGCCGGGCTGGCCGGGGTCGACGACATCACCGGCATCTTCATCAACACCCTCCCCGTGCGGGTCGCGGTGAATCCGACAGTCCCGGCGGCTGATTGGCTGCGCGACCTGCAGGCCGCCCAGGCGGAATCGCGCCGGTTCGAGCACGTCCCGCTGACCGCGGTGCAGTCCTGGAGCGGTGTCGAAGGCGGGCAGAACCTGTTCGACAGCATCGTGGTGTTCGAGAACTACCCGGTCACCGCCGGCGATGTCGCCGGGCACGGCGTGCGCCTGCGGGACCTCGAGGCGAAGGAGACGACGAACTACCCGCTCAGCGTCGTCGCCGCGCCGGGCCCGCGCCTGTCGCTCGGGATCGGCTACGACCCGGCGCTGTTCGACGCGGCGACGATCGAGCGGCTGGCCGGGCGGCTCGAGCACGTGCTCGACGCCCTGGCCGACGACCCCGCGCGGCCGCTGGGGGCGCTCGACGTCCTGACCGGGCCCGAACGCGACCAGATCCTGGTGGCGTTCAACGAAACCCGGCACGAGGTCCCCCCGGTGACCCTGACCGGCCTCGTCGAGGACCAGGTGGCCCGGACCCCGGACGCCGTCGCGGTGCTCGCCGGCGGCGAGCGGCTGACCTTCGCCGAGCTGGACACCCGGGCGAACCGGCTGGCCCGGGCGCTCGCCGCGCGCGGCGCCGGGCCGGAGCGGATCGTCGCGCTCGCCCTGCCGCGCTCGGTGGAGATCGTCGTCGCGCAGCTGGCCGTGCTCAAGACCGGCGCCGCGTACCTGCCGATCGATCCGGACTACCCGGCCGAGCGGATCGCGTTCATGCTCGCCGACGCCGACCCGGTCGTCGTGGTGACCCAGCCGGGAACGCCGCTGCCCCAGAGCAGGCCCGGCCCCGAGCGCCCCAATGCGGCTTTGGGTGCGTTGGACGCACCGAACGCCACATTCGGTGCGTTGGATGCACCGAACGCCACATTGGGGCGCTTGGATGCACCGAACGCCACATTGGGTGCGCTAGACGCACCGAACGCCACATTGGGGCGCTTGGACGCACCGAACGCCACATTGGGGCGCTTGGGCGGGTACAGCGTGCTCACGCTCGACGACGTCGACGAGCACCTGTCCGCCGAGCCGCTCGGCCGGGCCGTGCCGCTCACCGCGCCGGCGTACGTGATCTACACGTCCGGGTCCACCGGTACCCCGAAGGGCGTCGTGGTCACCCACGCCGGCCTGGCGAGCTTCTCCGGCGCCGAGATCGACCACTTCGACGTCCGGCCCGGGGACCGGGTGCTCCAGTTCTCCTCGCCCAGTTTCGACGCCTCGGTGCTGGAACTGTGCATGGCCCTGCCGGCGGGCGCCGCGCTGGTCGTGCCGCCGCCGGGCCCGCTGCTCGGCGACCAGCTCGCCGAGGTCCTGCGCGACCGGGGCGTCACCCACGCGCTGATCCCGCCGGTGGCGATGGCGAGCGTGCCGGATGTGGCGCTGCCCGCGTTGCGGACCCTGGTGGCCGGCGGCGAGGCCTGCCCGGCCGATCTGGTGGCCCGCTGGGCGCCGGGGCGGCGGATGATCAACGCCTACGGCCCCACCGAGGTCACCGTGGTGGCGACCTGGAGCGACCCGCTGGAGCCGGGGGCCACCCCGCCGATCGGCCGGCCGATCCGCAACGCCCGCGCCCACGTCCTCGACGCCGCGCTGCGCCCGGTGCCGATCGGGGTCGCGGGGGAGCTGTACGTCTCCGGGCCCGGCCTGGCCCGCGGCTACCTGAACCGGCCGGGGCTCACCGCCTCGCGGTTCCTCGCCGACCCCTTCGGCGCGCCGGGAACCCGGATGTACCGCACCGGCGACCTGGTGCGATGGCGGGCCGACGGCGTCCTCGAGTTCCTCGGCCGCGCCGACGACCAGGTCAAGATCCGCGGCTTCCGCGTCGAGCCCGGCGAGATCGAAGCGGTCCTGCGGGCGCACCCGGCCGTCCGCGACGCCGCCGTCCTCGCGATCGACCAGCGGCTGGTCGCCTACGTGGTGGCCGGCCCCGCGGACATGGCCGGGGTGCGGGAGCACGTCGCCGCCACCCTGCCGGGACACCTGGTGCCGTCGGCGTTCGTGCCGCTCGACGCCCTTCCGTTGACCGCCAACGGAAAGCTGGACCGCCGGGCGCTGCCCGCGCCCGCCGCGCCGGAAGCCGGCGCGGAGTACGCGGCGCCGGAGACCGAGACCGAAGAGGTCCTCGCCGCGATCTGGGCCGAAGCGCTCGGGATCGACCGGGTCGGGGTCGAGGACAACTTCTTCGCCCTCGGCGGCGACTCGGTCCGCAGCCTGCGGATCACGTCGATGACCAAGTCCGCCTTCGACGTCGAGCTCACCCCCAAGGACGTGCTGACCGCCGGCACCGTGCTGGCGCTGGCCGAGCTCGTCGAGGAACGCGTCCTGCGCGACCTCGAACGGCTCGCCGCCGGACACGACGGCTGAGCCCCCACGAAATCCCACCCACGAAAGGAAAAACCCGATGCAGGAAGACGCCGAGTTCCAGGTGCTGGTCAACGACGAGGGCCAGTACTCGCTGTGGCCGCTGACGAACGAGATCCCGGCGGGCTGGCGCGCCGACGGGTTCCGCGGCGGCCGCCAGGAGTGCATGGACCACGTCGACGAGGTCTGGACCGACATGCGGCCGCTGAGCCTGCAGCGGCAGATGGCCGCCGACGGCTGAGCCACCGCACGACCACGCCCCGCTTGAGCCGAACCGACGCGGAAGGTTGCCAGCCCGTGCCCTCTCCCACGTTTTCCCAGACCCTCCACCTCGCGCCCCACGCCGGTCCGGACCGGGACCACCGCGGCCCGGCCGTCCCCGAGGACGACCGGCTGCGGCGGCTGCTCGAGGGACTGGCCCGCCGGCACGGGGTGCCCGCGGCCCAGCTGGCGATCCACGCCGGCGGCCGGACGCGGTCCGTCGCGGTCGGCGGGATCACCGCCGTCGCGAAGTTCCCGGTCGGCTCCATCACGAAGGCGTTCACCGCGGCGCTGGCGATGCTGCTCGTCGCCGACGGCGACCTCGAACCCGGTGACGCGCTCGGGGAGCACCTCGCCGACCTCGGCCCCCAGGTCGGCCGGGCCACCGTCGCCCAGGTGCTGAGCCACACCGGCGGGCTGCCGGCCGCGCTCGGCGCCGCCGCCGACAGCGCCGGGTCGGCCCGGCGGTACGTGCGCGCGTGCCGCGACGCCGGGCTCGTCCAGCCGCCAGGGCAGGGCTTTTCGTATTCCAATGTCGGTTACGTGCTCACCGGCTACCTGGTCGAGGCCATCACCGGCATGAGCTGGTGGGAGGCGGTCGACACGCTGCTGCTCGACGCGCTCGGGATCGTGCCGGCGTTCGTCGTGGCGCCGGGGTCGCGGCGCCGGGCCGGTACCCACGTCAGCGGCCACGCGGTGCACGCCGCGACCGGCCGAGCCCGGCCGGTCGCACAGACCCTGAGCATCGTCGAAGCCCCGGCCGGGGCGCTCGCGCTGAGCGCCGGGGACCTCGTCGAATTCGGCCGCATGTACTGCGGGGGCGAAACCCCGCTGCCGGCGGACCTGCTCGACCTGATGCGGCGGCCGGTGCCGGGCGCGGAGCCCTTCGGCCTGGCCGACGGCTGGGGCCTCGGCCTGGCCGGCTACCGGGGGGCCGACGCGGACTGGGCCGGTCACGACGGCACCGCCGACGGCACCTCCTGCCACCTGCGGGTGGATCACGAACACGGCCGCGTCGTCGCGCTCACCACCAACGCCGGCACCGGGTCGGCGCTGTGGGTGGACCTGGTCGGCGAGCTGCGGGCCGCGGGCCTGCCGGTCGGAGACTACGAGCTGCCCCGCGACCTCGACCGGGCCACCCGGCCGCCGGCCGACCTGTCCGGCAGCTACACCAACGGCGACCTGGAATACCACGTCGACGTGCGCGCCGACGGCGGCGCGGTCCTGGTCGTCGACGGCGAGGTCTACCCGGAGCTCGCGGTGCTCGCCAACGGGTCGTTCTCGGTGCGGGAACCCGGCACCGGACGCCGGATCGTCGGGGGCCGGTTCCTGACCGACCCCGCCACCGGGACGGTCAGCGCGATGCAGGCCGGGGGCCGGATCGCCCGCCGCCGCAAGGTCTCCTGACCCGCGCGCGTCCCCGGCTCGCCTGTCCCGAACACCCGAACCGCCCGAACCGCCTGAACCGCCTGAACAGTGCTGTGAGGAAAGCGAACCATGACCACCTCGAGAAAGAGCCGCATCGACGCGTTGCCCGCCGAGCTGCGCGAGACGCTCAAGCGCCGGCTGGCCGGGCGGGCGGAGCGGTCCGACGTGATCCGCCGGGCGTCGCGGGCGGACGCCCTGCCGCTGTCGTTCGCCCAGCAGCGCCTGTGGTTCCTCGACGAGTTCCGGCCGGGGGACGCCGAATACAACAGCGCGGTCGGGCTGCGGCTGACCGGGACGCTCGACACCGCGGCGCTCACCGGCGCGCTCCGGGACCTGGTGGCCCGCCACGAATCCCTGCGCACCACCATCAGCGACACCGGCGGCACCCCCGTCCAGGTCGTCCACGCGCACCCGGAGATCCCGGTGCGGACGGTCGACCTGACCACCGATCCCACGCTGCGGCCCGCCGACCTGGACGAGGTGCTGGGCGCCGAGTACGCCCGCTCGTTCGACCTCCGCCGCGGCCCGCTGGTCCGGGTGCTGCTGGCGCGCGTCGCCGAAGACCACCACGTCCTGCTGCTCACCGCCCACCACATCGTCACCGACGGCGAGTCGATGGGCATCCTGGTCGGCGAACTCGGCGCGCTCTACGCGGCCGCCGTGCGCGGCGAACCCGCTGCCCTGCCCGAGCCGGAGATCCAGTACGCCGACTTCGCCGTGTGGCAACGCGACCGGCTCGCCGGGCCGGCGCTGGACCGGCACCTCGCCTACTGGACCACCCAGCTGGCCGGCGTCGAACCCCTGGACCTGCCGACCGACCGGCCCCGGCCCGCGGTGCGCACGACGGCGGGTGCCGTGTACGGCTTCAGCGTCCCGGCCGGCGTCGCCGCCGGGCTCGCCGGGCTCGCCAGGGCCCGCGACACGACGCTCTACACCGTGCTCGTCGCGGCCTGCCAGGTGCTGTTCGCCCGGTACACCGGCCGGAGCGACATCGCGCTGGGCACCGTCGTCTCCGGCCGGGGCCGCCCGGAGCTCGAACGGACGGTCGGCTTCTTCGTCGACACCGTCGTCGTCCGGTCCACAGTGGACCGGACGACGACGTTCGAGTCGTTCCTCGACGCCGTCCGCACGACGGTGCTGGAGTCCTTCGAGCACGCCGAGGCCCCGTTCGAAAAGCTGGTCGAAGCGCTGCGGATCGACCGCGATCCCAGCCGCAACCCGCTGTTCGACGCCATGGTGCTGCTGCACGGGCGCGCGGGCGGACAGCCGGACTTCGCCGGCCTGACGGCCGAACCGGTCGAGGTGGCCCGGCGCGCCGCCAACTTCGACCTCACCGTCGAGTTCCAGCAGACCGCCACCACTCTCGAAGGATCGCTGGAGTACAACACCGACCTGTTCGACGAGCGGACCATGGCCGCGCTGGCCGAGCACCTCACCGTGCTGCTCACCGCGATCGCCGCCGACGCCGCCCGCCCGGTCGGCGAGCTGCCGCTGCTGACCGGCGCCGAACGGCGGCGGCTGCTCACCGAGTGGAACGACACCGCGCTGGACGTGCCCGCGGCCACCCTCACCGAGCTGTTCGAGTCCCAGGCCCACCGCATCCCCGACGAGACCGCGCTGGTCGCCGGGGCCACCGAGCTCAGTTTCGCCGAGCTCAACGCCCGCGCCAACCGGCTCGCGCGCCACCTCGTCGCGCTGGGCGCCGGCCCGGAACAGGTCGTCGCGCTCGCCCTGCCCCGCACGGCCGAGGCCATCGTCGCGCTGCTCGCGGTGCTGAAGGCCGGCGCGGTGTACCTGCCGATCGACCCGGCCCTGCCCGCCGACCGGATCGCGCTGCTGCTGGCGGACGCCGGCGCCACGCTGGTCGTCACCCACGACGGCGACGAGACCACGCCCGTGCCCGGCACCGGGCTCGTCCTCGGCACCCCGGACACCACCGCCGCGCTGACGCGGCACCCCGGCACCGACCTCACCGACGCCGACCGCGCCGCCCCACTGCGGCCCGCCAACACCGCCTACGTCATCTACACCTCGGGCTCCACCGGCCGCCCCAAGGGCGTGGCGGTCCCGCACCGCAACCTCACCAACCTGTTGTTCAACCACCGCAACGACTTCGCCGCCCCCGGACGGCGGCTGCGGGTCGCGCTGACCGCGACGCTGTCCTTCGACACGTCGCTGGAAGGCCCGGTGCTGCTGGCCGACGGCCACGAACTGCACCTCATCGGCGACGACGTCCGGCTGGACGCGCACGCCCTCGTCGACCACATCGCCGAGAACCGGATCGACTTCCTCGACCTGACCCCGACCTACCTGCGCCGGCTCGTGCCCGCCGGGCTGCTGACCGACCCCCGGCACCGGCCGAAGATCCTGATGCTCGGCGGCGAAGCCCTCGACGAGCCCCTTTGGCGCGCCTTGGCCGACGCCGAAGTCACGGTGGCACACAACTTCTACGGCCCGACCGAGTACACAGTGGACGCGGTGTCCTGCCGGGTCGGCGCCACCGCGCGTCCGGTGCTCGGCCGCCCGCTGGCCAACACCCGCGCCCACGTCCTCGACGAGGACCTCCGGCCGGTGCCCACCGGCGTGGCCGGAGAACTCTGCCTCGCCGGCGCGCAGCTCGCCCGCGGCTACCTCGGCCGCCCGGGCCGGACCGCCGGCAGCTTCGTCGCGAACCCCTTCGGCGCCCCCGGCGAACGGATGTACCGCACCGGGGACCGCGTCCGCTGGACGGCGGACGGGCAGCTGGAGTACCTGGGCCGCCTCGACGACCAGGTGAAGATCCGCGGGTTCCGGGTCGAACCGGGCGAGGTCGAGGCCGCGCTGCTGCGCCTGCCCGGTGTCACCGCCGCTGTCGTCGTCGCCCACCGGACCGACGAGGGGCATGCCCGGCTGGTGGCCTACGTCGTCGCGGCGGGCCAGGTGCCACCGGCCGCGGCCGACCTGCGCCAGGCCCTGCGGGCCACCCTGCCCGACTACCTGGTGCCCTCGGCGTTCGTGCCGATCGACGCCGTTCCACTGACGCCCCACGGAAAGGTCGACCGCCGGGCACTCCCGGCGCCCGGCGCCACCGACGACGGCGACCAGGCCTACGTTCCGGCGCGGACCACCGTCGAGCACCAGCTGGTGGCCATCTGGTCGGAGGTGCTCGGCAACGACCGCGTCGGGGTCGAGGACAACTTCTTCGGCCTCGGCGGCGACTCGATCCTGAGCATCCAGGTCGTCGCCCAGGCGCGGCAGGCCGGCCTGCGGCTGACCTCGCGCGACATCTTCCTCCACCAGACCATCGCCGGGCTGGCGACCGTCGTGCAGGCCGGCTCGGCGCACGCCCCGGCCGTGACGGCGCCGGTCGGCGGACCCGCGCCGCTGACCCCGATCCAGCACTGGTTCTTCGACACCCACGGGCCGCTGGACCACTTCACCATGTCGCAGCTGCTCGAACTGCCTTCCGACGTCGGCCACGAGGCCCTGCGGACCGCGGTCGACGCGGTCGTCGCCCACCACGAGGCCCTGCGGACCCGGTTCTTCCTCCTCGACGGCGAGTGGCGGCAGGAGGTCGTGCCCACGCCGCCGACCGGGATCCTGCGGATCCGTGACCTCTCTTCGCTCGGCGAAACCGGGCAGCGCGCCGGAATCGAGGCCGCGGCGGCCCAGGTGCGGGCCGCGCTGGACCTGACCACCGGCGTGGTCGCCGGGGCGGTGCTGCTCGTCCTCGGCACCCGGCCGCCGCTGCTGTTCCTGGCCGTGCACCACCTCGTGGCCGACGGGGTCTCGCTGCGGACGCTGCTGGGCGACCTCGACACCGCCTACCACCAGGCCCTCGCCGGCGCCCCGGTCCGGCTGCCCGCCGCGGGCACGACGTTCACCCGCTGGGCGCACCTGCTGCGGGAGCACGTGCGCGCCGGGGGTTTCGACGCCGACGTCGAGCACTGGACCCGCGTGGCCGGCCGGGCCCCGACGGCGCTGCCGGTCGACCGGGACGGCGCCGGCACCGCCGGCTCCACGCGGACGCTGACCGTGACCCTCGGCGCCGCCGACACCGACGCGCTGCTGCACCGGGTCCCCGCGAGCTACCGGACGCAGGTCAACGACGTGCTGCTGAGCGCGCTCGGGCGGGCGCTCGCGGACCGGACCGGGCAGGACGGCGTCGTGATCGCGCTGGAGGGCCACGGCCGGGAGGACGTCCTCGACGGCGTCGACCTCTCCCGCACGGTCGGCTGGTTCACCACGCAGTTCCCGGTGGCGCTCGACCTGCCGCCGTCGGGGGACTGGGGCGCCACCCTCAAGGCGGTCAAGGAGCAGCTGCGGGCCGTCCCGCGCCGCGGCCTCAGCTACGAGGCCCTGCGCCACCTCGGTGGTCCCGGCGCACCAGGGGAGGCCCTGCGATCCCTTCCGCTGCCCCAGATCTGCTTCAACTACCACGGCCGGTGGGACTCCGGCGCCGGCGGCGACGGCCTCTTCCGCGGCCGCCACGACGACGACACGGGCCCGGAGATCGCGCCGGACGAGGCGAACACCTACCAGCTCGACGTGACCGGCGTGGTCGACTCCGGCGCGCTGTCGCTGACGTGGTCCTACTCCGAGCAGGTCAACGACCGGGAGACGGTCCGGGAGCTCGCCGAAGCGATGCTGGCGGCGCTGCGGGAGATCGTCGCGCACTGCGCGCGGCCCGGCGCCGGCGGCCGCACGCCGTCCGACTTCCCGCTCGCCCGCCTCGACCAATCCACTGTGGACCGGATCGCCGGCGACGGCCACGACGTCGAGGACATCTACCCGCTCACCCCGCTGCAGGCGGGCATGCTGTTCCACAGCCTGCTCGACCCGGAGGCCGACGCCTACATCGACCAGGCCCGGATGCTGCTCGACGGCGTCCACGACCCCGCCGCGTTCGCGCGGGCCTGGCAGCAGGTGGCCGACCGGACCCCGGTGCTGCGCACCCGGCTGGTCTGGGACGGCGTCGAGGAACCCCTGCAGGTGGTGCGGCGCCGGGCGGTCGTGCCGATCGTCCGCCACGACTGGCGCGGCCTGTCCGAGGCCGAGCAGGCCGCCCAGCTGGACCGGCTCTCGGCCGAAGACGCCGCCGCCGGGATGGACCTGGCCACCGCCCCGCTGATGCGGCTGGGCATCGTCGCGCTCGGCCACGACCGGGTGCTGCTGCTGTGGACCTCCCACCACATCGTGCTCGACGGCTGGAGCCTGGCCCAGATCTTCACCGAGGTGGTCGAGCAGTACGCCGCGATCACCGGGAGCCGGGTCCCGCGCGTCCCGGCCCACCGCCCGTTCCGCGACTACCTCGGCTGGCTGGCCGCGCAGGACGTCACCGCGGCCGAGGACCACTGGCGCGAGGTGCTGTCCGGGTTCACCACCCCGACGCCGCTGCCGTGGGACCGGTCGCCGGACCGGGCGCACCGGACCCGGTCCTCGCGGCCGGTCCGGGTCTCGCTGACCGCCGAGGACACCACGCGGCTGCGGGACGTGGCCCGGCGTCACGGCCTGACCGTCAACACCCTCGTCCAGGGGGCCTGGGCGCTGCTGCTGGCCCACCAGAGCGGCGAGCCCGACGTCGTGTTCGGCACCACCGTCTCCGGCAGGCCCGACGACCTGCCCGGCGTCGAAACCATGATCGGGATGTTCATCAACACCATCCCGACCCGCACCCGCGTCGACGGTGGCGAGCAGGTGCTGCCGTGGCTGGGGCGGCTGCAGGACGAGCAGAACCGGGCGCGGCGCTACGACTTCGTCGCCCTCGGGCGGCTGCGCGCGCTCAGTGATGTCCCGGCCGGGCAGAACCTGTTCGACAGCATGGTCGCGTTCGAGAACTACCCGTTCGACGAGGACGCCGCCGCCCGCGCCGGCGTCACCCTGCGCGAGGTCACCGCGCTCGACGCCACGACCTTCCCGGTGACCCTGCGCGCCTACCTCGACCGGCGGCTGGGTTTCGAGCTCGCCACCGACCCGGCGCTGTTCGACGCGGCCACCGCCGAAGCGCTCGCCGCCCGGCTGGAGACCCTGCTGCTGGCGCTGGCCGAAGACCCGGACCGCGCGATCGCCCGGCTGCCGTGGCTCTCGGCCGCCGACCGCGTGGGGCTCCCCGGCGGCCCGGTCTCGCCGTCGCTGCCCGCACCCACCCTCACGGAGCTGTTCGCCGCCCAGGTGGCCGCCACTCCGGACGCCATCGCCCTCACCGGCGAAGGCACCTCCCTGTCCTACGCCGAACTCAACGCCCGCGCGAACCGGCTGGCGCACCGGCTGATCGCGCTCGGCGCCGGGCCCGAGCGGTTCGTCGCCCTGCGCCTGCCGCGCTCGCCGGAGCAGGTCGTCGCGATCCTCGCCGTGCTCAAGGCCGGAGCCGCCTACCTGCCGATCGACCCGGCCACGCCGGCCGAGCGGGCCGAGCGGATGCTCGCCGACACCGATCCCGTCACCGTCCTGACTCCCGGGGACGTCGAGGGAACCGGCCCGGACACCGATCCGCCGCCGCGGTGCACCCCCGAGCACCCGGCGTACGTCATCTACACCTCCGGCTCGACCGGGCAGCCCAAGGGCGTGGTGATCCCGCACCGCAACGTCACCCGGCTGTTCGCCGCGACCGCCGGCCGGTTCGGCTTCGGCCGTGAAGACGTGTGGACCCTGTTCCACTCCTACGCGTTCGACTTCTCCGTCTGGGAGATCTGGGGCCCGCTGCTGCACGGCGGCCGGCTCGTCGTCGTGCCCCACGCCGTCTCGCGCTCGCCGCGGGAGTTCCTGCGCCTGCTGGCCGACGAAGGCGTCACCGTGCTCAACCAGACGCCGTCGGCGTTCTACCAGCTCGCCCGGGCCGACGAGGACGACCCCGGGCTCGGCGCCCGCCTCGCGCTGCGCCACGTGATCTTCGGCGGGGAGGCGCTCGACACGCGCCGGCTGGCCGGCTGGTACCGGCGGCACGGCGACCGCGCCCCGCGCCTGGTGAACATGTACGGCATCACCGAGACCACCGTGCACGTCACCCACCACGACCTCGGGTCCGATGTGGACGGTACCGGTCTCGTCGGCGACGTCCTGCCCGACCTGCGCGGGTACGTCCTCGACGCCGACCTGAACCCCGTCCCGCCCGGGGTGCCCGGCGAACTCCACGTCGCCGGCGACGGACTGGCCCGCGGCTACCTCGGCCGTCCAGGGCTGACCGCCGCCCGGTTCGTCGCCGACCCGTTCGGCGCGCCCGGCTCCCGGATGTACCGGTCCGGGGACCTGGTCTCCCGCACCGGCGGCGGCGCGCTGCGCTACCACGGACGCGCCGACCAGCAGGTCAAGATCCGGGGCTTCCGCATCGAACCGGGCGAGATCGAGGCCACCCTGCTGGCCCTGCCGGAGGTCGGCGCCGCGGCGGTCCTCGCCCGCGAGGACGAACCCGGTCGCAAGCGGCTGGTCGCCTACGTCGTCGCGGCCGACCCGGCGGCCCCGCCGGCCACCGCGCTGCTGCGCGAGCGGCTGGCCCGGACGCTGCCGGACTACATGGTGCCGTCGGCGTTCGTCGCCGTCGACGCGATGCCGTTGACGCGCAACGGAAAGCTCGACCACCGCGCGTTGCCGGCGCCGGACGCCACCGGGACGGCGGGCGCGGAGTTCGTCGAGCCGCGCACCGACGCCGAACGCACGGTCGCGGCGGTCCTGGCCGAAACGCTCGGCCTGGACCGGGCCGGGGCCGAGGACAGCTTCTTCGAGCTGGGCGGGGATTCCATCCTCAGCATCCGGCTGGCCTCCGCGCTGCGCGACGCCCTCGGCGTCGACGTCTCGCCGCGCAGCGTGTTCGACACCCCGACGGTCGCGGGGCTCGCGGCCTCCCTGGCCGCGGCGCCCGCGGACGCGGGCCGCGCGGCGATCGCCCCGGTGAGCCGCGAGCACGACCTGCCGCTGTCCTTCGCCCAGCAGCGCCTGTGGTTCCTCGAAGAGTTCGCCCCGGGCAGCACCGACCACGTCACCGTCTTCGGGGTGCGGCTGCGCGGTGCCCTGCGGCCCGACGCCCTCGCCCGGGCGCTGAACACCCTGATCGCCCGGCACGAGTCCCTGCGCACCACCTTCGCCTCCGTCGACGGCCGGCCCCGCCAGATCGTCGGGGAGCCGTGGGAGCTCGCGCTGCCGGTCACCGACCTCGGCGACGGGCCCGGGACGCCGGAGGAAAACCTGCGGCGGCTGCTGGCCGGCGACCTCGCCCGGCCGTTCGACCTGACCCGGGGCCCGCTGCTGCGGGCGCGGCTCGCCCGCGTGGCCGCCGACGACCACGCGTTCGTCCTGTCCCTGCACCACATCGTCACCGACGGCTGGTCGATGGGTGTCCTCGCCGGGGAGCTCGCCGCCCTCTACGGCGACGCGCACGCCGAACTGCCCGCGTTGCCGATCCAGTACGCGGACTTCGCCGCGTGGCAACGGGAAAACCTCACCGGTGAAGTCGCCGACGAGCAGCTCGACTTCTGGCGGCGGCAGCTCGACGGCCTGCGCCCGCTCGACCTGCCGACCGACCGTCCCCGGCCGGTGACCCGGACGTCGAACGGCGCCGAGCACGAGTTCGCCCTCGGCGCCGAGGCGCAGCAAAGGCTGCGCCGGCTGGCCGCCGACCGGGACACCACCCTGTTCACGGCGCTGGTCGCGGCCTGCCAGCTGGTGCTGCGCCGCTGGTCCGGACAGGACGACGTCGCCGTCGGCACGGTGACCTCCGGCCGCGACCACCCCGAGGTCCGGCACCTCGTCGGGATGTTCGTCAACACCGTCGTGCTGCGTTCGCGCCTCGACGGGCGCCAGGACTTCGGGGAAGTGCTCGCCGCCGTCCGCCGGACGGTCCTGGACGCGTTCGCCCACCAGGACGTGCCGTTCGAGCGTCTCGTCGACGAGCTGGACCCCGACCGAGACACCAGCCGCACGCCCCTGTTCGAGGTGCTGGTGACGCTGCAGAACGCGGGCAACCGGCTGCCCGCCCTCGCCGGGCTCGCCGCGAGCGACCTCAGCCTGCCGATGACCACCGCCGGGTTCGACCTCAGCATCGAGTTCGAGGAGCGGCCCGATGGCCTGCGCGGCCTGCTCAACTACAACACGGACCTGTTCGACGCGGCCACGATCCGGCGCTTCGCCGAGCACCTGACGGTGCTGCTCGCCGCCGTCGCGGCCGATCCCGCCCGGCCCGTCGACACGCTCCCGCTGCTGCCCGCGGCCGAACGCGAGCTGGTGGTCGAAACCTGGAATGCCACCGGCCGGCCGGCGCCCACCGGCACCGTGACCGAACTGTTCGAGGCGCGGGCCGCGCGCACCCCGGACGCGACCGCGCTGGTCTGCGGTGACACCACCATGAGTTTCGCCGAGCTGAACACCCGGGCGAACCGGATCGCCCGCGAACTCGTCGGCCGCGGCGCCGGCCCCGAGCGGTTCGTGGCCGTCGCGCTGGACCGCTCCGCGGACCTGGTCGCCACCATCCTCGCCGTGCTCAAGGCGGGGGCCGTCCACCTGTACCTGGATCCCGAGCTGCCGCCGGCCCGCCGGGAAGCGCTGCTGGCCGAGACCCGCCCGGCGGTGCTGGTCACCGAACCGGTCCGCGTGCCGGACCCGGTTTCCGGCGCGAACCTCACGGATGCCGACCGGCTCGAGCCGCTCCGCCTCGACCACGCCGCTTACACGATCTACACCTCCGGGTCCACCGGTGTGCCGAAGGGTGTCGTCGTCAGCCATCGCGCCCTGGCCAACCTGGCCGTCGACCACGCGGACGCGTTCGCCGCCGCGGCCGGTAAGGACCGCCTGCGGGTGGCGCTGACCGCCGCGTTCTCGTTCGACGCGTCCTGGGAGCCGCTGCTGCTGATGCTGACCGCCGGGCACGAGCTGCACGTGATCGACGGGGACGCCCGGCTCGACCCCGCGGTGCTCGCCGGCTACGTCGCCGGCCACGCGATCGACCTGGTCAACTCGACGCCGTCGTTCGTCCGGCACCTGCTCGACGCCGGGCTCCTCGACGCGGGCCGGCACCGGCCGTCGGTGCTGCTGCTGGGCGGGGAGGCCGTCGGGGACGCGCTGTGGCGCGAGCTCGCCGACGCCGACGGCGTCACCGCGTTCAACCTCTACGGCCCGACCGAGTCCACTGTAGACGCGACGATGTGCCGGATCGGGGCGACCGCGCGCGAAGTGATCGGCCGCCCGGCCGGGAACGTGCGGGCCTACGTGCTCGACGACCGGCTGCGCCCGGCGCCGATCGGCGTCCCCGGTGAACTGCACCTGGCCGGCGTCCAGCTCGCCCGCGGCTACCTCGACCGGCCGGGAGCGACGGCGGACCGGTTCCTGCCGGACCCGTTCGGGGCGCCCGGCAGCCGGATGTACGCCACCGGCGACCGCGTCCGCTGGACCCGCGACGGCGACCTGGAGTACCTCGGCCGCGCCGACGACCAGGTGAAGATCCGCGGCTTCCGCATCGAGCCCGGCGAGGTCGAGGCCGCGCTGCGCGCCCTGCCCGAGGTCGCCGACGCGGTGGTGGCCGCCCGCCGCGACGACGGCCACGCCCGCCTCGTCGCCTACGTCGTCACCACCGATGGCGCCCCGGTGGACCCGGGTGAGCTGCGGACCCGGCTCAAGACGAGCCTGCCCGACCACCTGGTGCCGTCGGTGTTCGTCCCGCTCGACCGGCTGCCCCTGGCGGCCAGCGGCAAGGTCGACCGCCGCGCGCTGCCCGCGCCCGGCCCGCTCGTGGCGCCGTCCACCGGCCGGACCGCTCCGCGCACGCCCACCGAGCGGCTGCTCGCGAAGATCTGGGCCGACGTCCTTGGCGTCGAGCGGCCGGGGGTGGCGGACAACTTCTTCGCGCTGGGCGGGGATTCGATCCTCAGCATCCAGGTCGTCTCCCGGGCCCGGCAGCACGGTCTGCGCCTGACGTCCAAGGACGTCTTCCGCCACCAGAACATCGCCGAACTCGCGCTGGTCGCCGGCACGGACCCGGCCACGGGCCCCGAGCCGGGGTTCGCCGGCCCGGCCCCGCTCACCCCGATCCAGCAGTGGTTCTTCGACACCGGCCACCGCGACCACTTCACGATGTCCACAATGGCCGAACTGGACCCGGAGGTGGATCTCTCGGCGCTCGCCACCGCGCTCACCGCGGTGTTCGCCCGCCACGAGGCCCTGCGCACCCGGTTCACCCGCACCGCCGACGGATGGCGGCAGGAATTCCGTCCCGACGCCAAGATTCCCGCCCTCCGGCACCTCGACTTGTCCGGTGTGGACGAAGGGACGTGCCGTGAATGTCGCATTGAGGGACTTGAAGTCCCTCAATGCAGCCGCCACCAGGCGAAGCAGTACGCGCCGTCGTCGAACGCCGCGCCGTAGAGCG